>NZ_JBFUDZ010000016.1:0-122676 GCF_056404455.1 Mesorhizobium sp. P2_D1 | reverse complement strand
CAGCAAGCCGACGCTGCCGACGACGCTCGGCGAGGAACTGTCGACCAATCCGTTCCTGCGCTGGCACGACCCAGCGATCCGCAAGCATCTTGGGCTGGAGAAAGCTTCGGACGCCGAGGTGTTCGCCGAAATCCGCAAGCGCAAGGATAATTTCTAAACAAAGACAGGATGGTCCGGAACCCATGACCAGCGCAGCCGAAATCATCGCGATCCTCGGTCTGAAGCCACATCCGGAGGGCGGCTGGTATGCGGAGACCTTTCGCGACGGCGCCGGCGGCGCGCGCGGCCATTCGACCGCGATCTATTTCCTTTTGGAGCAGCACCAGGTTTCGGCCTGGCACCGGGTCAAGGACGCCACCGAGGTCTGGCATTTCCACGCCGGCGCCCCGCTGGCGCTGTCGATGAGTGAGGAAGATGGCGCCGTGTTCGAGCAGGTGCTCGGCATCGACCTGGCGGCGGGCGAGCGGCCGCAGATCGTCGTGCCGGCAGGCTGGTGGCAATCGGCGCGCAGCCTGGGCGAATGGACCCTGGTCGGCTGCACCGTCGCACCGGGCTTTGAGTTCGCCACCTTCGAGCTGGCCGAGCCCGGCTGGCAGCCGAAACAACCCCAACTCAGCAAGAACCCCTAGCTCAGCAGGAATCCTAGGGTGATCGCCAGTTGGGCGGCGTAGTAGAGACCCCAGACGGCCAAACGCATCCAGACGCGGTGTGGCGATATGGCGGCCACCAGGAATTTTTCCGTGGCGAGCAGCCCGTCCGATGCCATGAACAGCAGCGCGCCGCCGACAATCGAGACGCTGCCTGTCGTCAGCGCCGAAACGCCCATGGCGAGGATGGCCGCGATATAGACGATGATCGGAACGCGCAAGCCCGGACCGACACGCCGCCAGAGCGCCGCCAGCATGACGATCGCGAACACCGCCATCGCCAGCGCGATCGCCCCGCGCCACGACTCGGCGCCAAGCAACTCCAGGCCGCCCCCACTGCGCAGGAACAGCGCGACATAGACGATGTGGGCGACGAGAAAACTGGCCAACCCGCCGAGAAAGGCCCTTTCGCCGTCGCGCGACAGGAAGGCATCGCCAGCGGCGCTGAGCGCAAGGGCGATGACCAGCAGCAGCGGGCCGCCTTGCAGCGCCGCCAGCACGGCAAGCATCGCCACGGCGAGTGTCTTTGCCGCCGAGCGGGCGAGCGTCGGCGGCATGCCTGATATGAAGGCGTAGATCACCGCCGCCACCAGCGAAAAGATCAACGTAGCATTCGCATTGGCGTCGATGCCGCCTGCAAACGGCATCGTCATGCCTTGGCTCCGCTTTCGGTCACGACCGGCTTCCGCAGAAACAGCGATTTTGCCGCCAGCGCCGCCCCGCCGGTGATGAGCACGCAGGCGGCGAGGATGCGCAGCGACGGCTCGGCGACGCCGGCCGCGATCAGCACCAGCGTCGACAACAGCGCCGCCGCATAGCTTGCCGCGCCGAGCACCTGGATGTTGCCGCGCTTGACGCCGATATCCCAGGCGTAGAAGGCCGCGCCGACCGGCATCAGGCCGAGCCCGAGCACGGCCAGCCACTGGCCGGCACCGTTCGGCAGCACGGTTTGTTCCAGCGCCAGGTGGCAACCGAGCGACAGCACCGCGGTGGCGGCGCAGAACCAGGTGACGATGCTGGTCGGCACCGACGGGAAGCGCCGCGACAGAAGCGAATAGGACGACCACAGCACCGCACAGACGGCGGCCATGGCATAGCCGAAGGCGTAGCGGGCATCGAAGGCGAGGCCGCCCCCTTTGGTGACGATCAGCACGGTGCCGGCAAGGCCAAGCAGCGCGCCGACGACATGGTTCCAGGCCAGGCGCTCGCCCGGCATCAGCGCCGAGCCAAGCACGATCAGCAGCGGCCACAGATAGGCGATCAGGCTCGCCTCCACCGCCGGCGCATTGCGCAGCGCGGTGAAGTAGAAGAAGTGGTAGCCGAACAGGCCGGCAATGCCGATCAGCCAAACCTGCGGCGGTATCTTCTGGCTCTTGTCGGGGGCCGGCATGACCAGCCGCGCGACAAGCCCGACCCCGGTGCCGATCGAAAACGTGATTGCCGACAACAGGAACGGCGGCACTTGGCCGGAGGCATCCGTAAGCAGCGCCAGCAGCGCCCACATGGCGACCGCCGAAAAACCGATGAGTGTAGCGCGCCCCATTCTGTCTCCAGTGGTGCGCCCCATTCTGTCCTCAGTGGCGCGCCTGACCTATTGTACCGCTTCGAAACGCCTGGCGCTGATGGTCAAGGTGCCGATCTGCGTTCCGACCGTGGCGTGGATCGGCGCATATACGCCGGTTTGGCCGAGCGGCGCAAACGTCACCATCATGCGGCTGCGGTCCTTCAGGTAGTTGAGCGCCTTGCGGCCCTTGCGGTAGCCCGCCACCGGGTCGAAGCCCATCCGGCAGGTGATGGTATCGCCCTTGTAACCGGGCACCGAGATCGTGCCTTTCGACGCGTAGGTCAGCGTCAGGTCGGCGCGCATCTCGCCATCATAGAATTTCACCGTGCGGCCGCAGACCTGGTCTAGGCTGTCGGCGTGGATGACCGTGGCGGCCATCGGATCGAGCACCGATGCCAGGTCGCCGGTGCCAATCGGCACCCAGCTCTTGGGATCGCGCTTGTCCGGCGCCGGGATGACCTGCGTCGAGGTGACCGTGCCATTGGCAAAGCGGATATCGACCACCGATGCCTTCTTGCCGGAGGTGTAATCGGCACGAAACGCCTGCGGCACCATCTTCTTGCCCGAGATCGTGCCTTTGGACGAGACCGTGCCCTGGGTATCGTCGAACAGCTTGGCGAGACCGGCAGCTCTGACGCTGCCTTCGATCGCGTAGGCGCCGTTCTCATAGTGGCTGGAAAACGTTGATTTCGCTATCGAAAGACCAAAAAATGACACGATGTACTCGCCCTTAAACGACTGCCGCGAGGCAGCTGTGGCGGCGGACGGCAAGGCGATGGCGAGCATGGCAGCAAGGGCGTGAGAGGAACGAAGCATGGCGGCATCGGGTCCTTGATTCTTGGCCGGAGGCGGGCAACTCCGGGGCTGGCATGTCCCTGTCAGACCGCTTATAGGATGAATTCCGGCCTTAATATGAAATGCCGGGCGCGTCCGTGGGCATGCCGGAGCTTGACGCACCGGTGAAATGCAACTATGGAACGCCAACTTTTTCCATAAGGCCGCCTGACCAGAACCGCGCGCCACCCGGCGTGGGCATAAAGGTTTGGCAGACCCGAGAACTGAAGGTTAGAACTATGTCCCGCACCTGCGAACTCACTGCCAAGGCAGTCATGTCCGGCAACAATGTGAGCCACGCCAACAACAAGACCAAGCGTCGCTTCCTGCCGAACCTCGTCAATGTGACGCTGATCTCGGAAGCGCTGAACCAGAACGTGCGCCTGCGCATTTCCGCCAACGCCCTGCGTTCGGTCGAACATCGCGGCGGTCTGGATGCCTTCCTGGCCAAGGCCGACGTCAAGGAACTGTCGCAGCGCGCGCGTCTGTTGAAGAAGCAGATCGCCAAGAAGCTTGCCGATCAGCCTGCTGCCTAACATCGTTTAAAGGCGGGGGACGACCGCCTTGGGCATCGGATCCAAGCCTTTCAAAGTGGCTTCCGATGCTCAAACAAAGCGAGCGTGATTCGGTTTCGGAATAACGCTCCGCTGGTTCCATTACCCAGGATAAAAAAATGAGTTCCTTCTCGCGATACCTGCCCTTCGTGGCCGCCATGGCGCTTGTCGTCGTGGCATCGAACATTCTCGTGCAGTTCCCGATGCAAGGGCAGATCGGCGGCCTGTCGCTGGCCGACCTTTTGACCTGGGGCGCCTTCACCTATCCCTTCTCGTTCCTGGTCACCGATCTCGCCAACCGCCGCTACGGGCCTGCCGTGGCGCGCAGGATCGTCTTTGTCGGCTTCATGACTGCCGTCATCTGCTCGATCCTCGTCCCGCCCTTCCTGTTCCGCCACGGCCTGATCGAATTCGAGACCGCGGCCGACCGGCTGGTGCGCATCGCCGCGGCGTCAGGTGCTGCGTTCCTCTGCGCGCAATTGCTTGACGTCACCGTGTTCAACCGGCTGCGCCGGCAAAGCTGGTGGCGGGCGCCGATCGTCGGCACGCTGGTCGGCTCGGTGTTCGACACCGCCGTGTTCTTTACCGTCGCTTTCTCTGCCGCTTTCGCCTTTGCTGGTCCCAACGACAGTTTCGCGCTCGAAACCGCACCGCTGATGGGTGTGTTCCATGTCGACGCTATGCGCTGGATCTCCTGGGCGCTCGGCGACCTCAGTGTGAAGCTGATCATCGCCATTGTGGCGCTCATCCCCTACCGGCTGCTCGCCGCCCGCTGGAGCCAGCCGGCTGTCGCGGTCTAGGCCGTTTCGGATAAGATCACGCCAAACAGAAAGAAAGCCCGTGATCCCCTGGGTCCAGCTCGATTCGGCAAAGACACCAGACGGCCAACAAGAACTTCGCCTCAAGCGGCGCGGTTCCGAATTCTCGATCATGCTCGGCACCAATGAGCTGATGAACAGCCGCCTCAGCGGCTCCGAGCAAGCGCTGGCAAAACTGTCTTGCCAAAGGATTGCCGACCATCGGCGGCCGAGAATGCTGATCGGCGGGCTCGGCATGGGTTTTACCTTGCGCGCCGCCCTCGCCGAACTCGGCAATGATGCCAGCATCGTCGTTGCGGAGCTGGTGCCGACGGTCGTCGCCTGGGCACGCGGCCAAATGGCCGAGGTGTTTGGCGGCTGCCTTGACGATCCGCGCGTCACGGTCGAGGAAACCAACGTCGGCCAGTTGATACGGTCCGAGCCGGCAGCCTGGGACGCCATCCTGCTCGATGTCGACAACGGCCCGCAAGGCATCGTCCACAAGTCCAACGACGCGCTTTACAGCCTGCAGGGGCTGGGAGCCGCGCGCACCGCCCTCAAGCCGGGCGGTGTCCTGGCGGTGTGGTCGCAAGGCCCCGACGGCGGCTTCACGCGGCGCCTGAAGCAGGCTGGCTTTGCGGTCGAGGAGATCAACACGCGCGCCAACGGCAAGCGCGGCGCGCGCCATGTCATCTGGATGGCCACCAACGGCCCACGATCCTGAGCGAGAGCCGGGCCGCGGTCCGGTCTACCTCGACTTCTGGAGTTCCGCGGCAAGGGCTTCCAACAGCCCGCGTGTCCCCTCTTCCCGCCCTTTCGCGGAATCGACACCGTCGAAAAACGCGCCCTGCTCGGTATAGGTCAGCCGCGTGCCACTGCCCGAGGGGGTCAGCTCGACGGTGGTGAGGGATGCCGACATTGGCTGGGGCCCGATCGCCATCCTGTAGGAGAACACGATGCGCTGATCGACAACGATGTCCTGGAACTGCGCGTCGAGCCTGATCTCCGGACCGCCGGCATAGCTGAATCGCGACACCTCGCCACCGCCGACGCGGAAGTCGAAGCTAAATTCGGCGATGGCAAAACCATCGCCATCGATCCGCCAGCGCCGCACAGTCGCCTTGTCGGCGAAGGCATGGAAGACTTGGGGCGGCGATTGCGGATAGGTCCTCTCGATGGTGAACGCGGAGTGGATGACGGAATGCTCGTCTTTCACGGGGGCGATTTGGTTCATGTCTGTTCGTCCTTTTCCTGATCTTGAACTTTCGGGGGCGATTGATCTGTGTCGGCCAGGATCTGGCCAAGTCGGTCGAGCTGACGTTCCGCCGGTATGCGGCGTTCAGCAATCCAGTCGGCGAGCGGGGCAAGCCCGCCGGGTTCGATCCGGCAGGTGCGTACCCGTCCGATCTTTTCGCTGCGGATCAGCCCGCAGGCTTCCAGCACCTGCAGATGTTGCAGCACGGCGGCGAACGTCATGCCGAACGGCTCCGCCAGCTGGCTGACGGTGGCTGGTCCGCGGCTTAATTTTTCCAGGATCTGGCGGCGGGTGGGCTCGACCAGAGCCCGCAAGATGCTGTCGATCTCGGAATAGTTAAGCATGGACTTGAGTATTGCGGCGGCGTCATCAATTGTCAAGTCTAGACTAAAGCATTTTGAGGCGCGACCGAGCGGCTAGAAAACCGTTCAATGTCAATGACTTGGCAGGGAAAATGCGGAGCAGGTCAGTCGCGTCATCGAAAATTAATGGCGACTGTCAGCTTGTGAGGCGTTGCTCAATCCTGATGGAGAATAAATTCCAGATAGAGATTGCGCTGCAGGATCGAGTGGTTGTCGTCGGAGACCAGCGACACCATCAGCGCGCCGTCGTCGCGGGTCCAGACGTCGAGCCCTTCCATATTGTCGATCTGGTAGCCCATGTCGGCCTCCAGCAGCACCGGCCCGTCGGCGACGGCGCCCTTCTCGACGCTTTCGCCATAAATGCGCCGCAGCCGCATCTTGACGCCGCGGGCCATCGAGAAGCTGCGCTCCAGCAACAGCAGGTCACCATCCGGCAGGAAGGCGCCGTCGGTGATGTCGAAGTCGCCGTTGCGCTTGACGGTAAACACGCCCTTGTGCGGCCCTTCGATGATGGCGGCATAGATGTTGCCGGCTTTGTCGAGGCTCTTTTCGGAGACCACCACCAGCCCGCCCTCATGCTGGCCGTTTGCATTGGCGTGGGTGACGGTCTCGAAACCGCGGTTCTGGCGCAGTTCCCGGGCCGGCACCAGGAAATCCAGCTGCTTGAACGGCGCCTTCATATCGTTGGGGTCGATCTTGAACTGGGCGACGTGATGGCTGCGCTCGAAGCCGACAGTGGCGATGCCGTCCTTGACGGCGAGGCCTTCGGCGTCGACCTCCCACTTCTCGTCGATCGCTCGCCCCGCTTCGTCGACCATCTGCTGGATGCGGAAATTCTGGATGCCGGACGGCCGCTTGTTGGCGTCGCGGACCACCGTTCCGAAGAACCAGAAGCCTGTGTCAGCGACGCCGATGAAATCGCTGCCGCCTTTGAGAAAGCGGAAGGCCGACAGCGCCCCGAAATCGCGRGTCGGCGAGGTCATTTCCAGGCCGCCGACGAATTCGAATGGGCCGAACTGTTTGTCGGCGCGGCCGATTTGGAATTCGGTGATCGGGCGGGCCGAGATTTCGACCGATTCAACTGAGGTCGAGTCGGGCGAACCGGCCAGCACTGGAGCCGCGCCGGCAAATAGGGCGATGGCGGCGAAAAGCGTCTGCTGGAAGCCGCCGCGCGAAAAGATCATCCGGCGCGCCGCATGCCGCCGCGCCGCGTGTCGCGCGCGCTTTCCTCGGCGAACAGCGAGGCCAGTTRCTCGGTCATGGCGCCGGCCAGTTCCTCGGCGTCGACGATGGTGACGGCGCGCCTGTAATAGCGGGTGACGTCATGGCCGATGCCGATGGCCAGCAACTCCACAGGCGAGCGCGTCTCGATCAGTTCGATGACGGCGCGTAGATGGCGCTCGAGATAATTGCCCGGATTGACCGACAGCGTCGAATCGTCGACTGGCGCGCCGTCCGAGATCATCATCAGGATCTTGCGCTGTTCAGGCCGCGCGATCAGCCGGTTGTGCGCCCACAGCAGCGCCTCGCCGTCGATGTTTTCCTTGAGCAGGCCCTCACGCATCATCAGGCCGAGATTGCGCCGTGCCCGCCGCCACGGATGATCGGCGGATTTGTAGATGATGTGGCGCAAATCGTTGAGCCGGCCGGGGTTCGGCGGCTTGCCGTCCTTCAGCCATTTCTCGCGCGCCTGGCCGCCTTTCCAGGCTCGGGTGGTAAAGCCGAGGATCTCGACCGAGACGCCGCAGCGTTCCAGCGTGCGCGCCAGGATGTCGGCGCAGGTGGCGGCGACCGTGATCGGCCGGCCGCGCATCGAGCCGGAATTGTCGAGCACCAGCGTCACCACCGTGTCGCGGAACTTGGTGTCGCGTTCCTGCTTGAAGGACAATGGCTGCATCGGGTCGATGACGACGCGCACCAGGCGCGCCGGGTCGAGGTAGCCTTCTTCCAGGTCGAAATCCCACGACCGGTTCTGCTGCGCCATGAGCCGCCGCTGCAGCCGGTTGGCCAGCCGCCCGACGACGCCGGACAGATTGGCAAGCTGCTTGTCGAGGAACGCGCGCAGCCGGTCGAGCTCTTCCTCTTCGCAAAGCTCCTCGGCGCCGACCGTCTCGTCGAAAGCGGTGGTGAAGACCTTGTAGTCGATTTCCTTCGGCAGATTGGTGAAGGGATTGTCGTTGCGGCGCGCCTCGCCGGGCGTCTCGGCATCCGCATCGTCATCGTCGGACAGGTCGTCGGCGGTGGCGTCGGAGGCTTCGGTCTCGGCGGATTGCTCGTCATCGGCGGACGCCTCGGCATCCTCGGACTGCGACTGTTCGGAGCCGAAATCCTCTTCGCCGCCCTCCTCGCTCTGTTCCTCGCCTTGCGGCTGGTTGTCGTCATTGTCCTCGGAGTCTTCGGTCTCTTGGTCGTCGCCGAGTTCCTCGGCCATTTCCATGGAGGCAAGCATCTCGCGCACGACGCGGGCGAATGCCTGCTGGTCGTCGAGCTTGGCCGAGAGACCGTCGAGATCGGCGCTGGCCTTTTCCTCGACCCAAGGCCGCCACAGCTCGACCAGGCGCTCGCCGCTCTTCGGGATCGGACGGCCGGTCAGCTTCTCGCGCACCATCAGCGCCAGTGCTTCCTCGATCGGCGCGTCGACCTTGTCCTTGACGTCGACGAGGTTGGCCTTGGCGTATTTGTCCTCCAGCATCGAGCCGATATTGTCGGCGACGCCTTGCATGGCGCGGCTGCCGATCGCCTCGACGCGGGCCTGCTCGACCGCGTCGTAGACGGCGCGGGCCTGTTTGCCCTCTGGCGCTAGCTTGGTGTGGATGCGCACGTCATGGCAGGCGCGCTTCAGCGCCATGGAATCGCCGAGGCCTCGGGTGATGGCGATGTCGGCCTTGGACGCCTTCTTCGGCAGTTCGGGCAGCCGGGCGCGGCTGCCCGCAAGTGCCGGCCTATCCTTGGCAAAGCCGACTTCAAGCTCCTTGTCGCCGGCGATGGCGCGCATGCAGACGGTGACGGCACGCTTGAAGCTGTCGGCTTCAGACCCCGTCTTCGACTTGTTGCGCGTATTGTCGCCCGGACCCGCCATTATCTATTCTCTATTTCACCGCTGGCTGTTGGCCAAGCTGGGTGCGTAGGATGCCGACAATCTCTTCCACCGAGATTGTAAAGTAGCCGCCCTTTCCGCTGTCATATGCCTGTCGCCACAGCCTGTATCCGTGATCAAAGCCAGCAGGAATTGGACCAGTCCCCTCAAGTTCAACCACACTCTCTTTCAGGACGTTGGCGGCCATAGGGAGGTGAGGAACGGTTTGTAGCTGCTTTCCATCATTGGGTATCGGCGCATCAGTGACTGAAATCGAAACGATCAGCTGGCTTTCGCCCTCCAAATTATCGACCGCGCCTATGATCAAGCGCGATGATACCGGAGTCGCTCCATGGTAAGTCCAAATCTGCCCAGGTTTGAATGGTTCGTTCTGGGCCATGGCTGCCTGACAGATACCAATACTCAGGATTGAAAAACTCCACAGGAACGTCCGGCGGGCTGTTCCCATAAGGTGGTTTCACCCCAGCACCACATTGGCAGCTGATTCCGGCAAATCCTCGCCAAAGGCGCGCTGGTAGAACTCGGCAACCACCGAACGCTCCAACTCGTCGCACTTGTTGAGGAAGGTCAGCCGGAACGCCATGCCGATATTGCCGAATATCTCGGCATTCTCGGCCCAGGTGATGACCGTACGCGGGCTCATCACGGTCGACAGATCGCCATTGATGAAGGCCGACCGCGTCATGTCGGCGACGCGCACCATCTTGTTGACGATGTCCTTGCCCTTGCCGTCGCGATAGTGCTTGGCCTTGGCCAGCACGATGTTCACTTCATTGTCGTGCGGCAAATAGTTCAGCGTGGTGACGATCGACCAGCGGTCCATCTGCGCCTGGTTGATCTGCTGGGTGCCGTGATAGAGGCCGGTTGTATCGCCCAGGCCCACCGTGTTGGCGGTCGAGAACAGCCGGAAGGCTGGATGCGGACGGATGACCCGGCTCTGGTCGAGCAGCGTCAGCCGGCCCGACGATTCCAGCACGCGCTGGATGACGAACATCACATCCGGACGGCCGGCGTCATACTCGTCGAAGCAGAGCGCGACATTGTGCTGGTAGGCCCAGGGCAGGATGCCGTCGCGGAATTCGGTGATCTGCAAGCCGTCCTTGACGACGATCGCGTCCTTGCCGACGAGATCGATACGGCTGACATGGCTGTCGAGGTTGACGCGCACGCATGGCCAGTTGAGGCGGGCGGCGACCTGTTCGATATGGGTCGACTTGCCGGTGCCGTGATAGCCCGACACCATGACGCGGCGGTTGTAGGCAAAGCCTGCAAGGATCGCCATCGTCGTGTTCTTGTCGAACAGATAGTCCGGATCGATGTCGGGTACATGCTCGCTGGTCACCGAATAGGCCGGCACCACCATCTTGGACTCGAACCCGAATTTCTCCTTCACCGACACCGTCGTGTCGGGCAGGTTGGCGATGTCGCGATCGACCTTGTTCATATCTCTCAACGTCTCCACGGGCGAAAATCCTGATTTCGCCGGCAATCGATTTTGTCCGGGGGCGGTCTTAGAGCCTTTTCCAACCTTATGAAAGTTGGAAAACGACACGAACCGTATGGTCGCTCAGCACAGGCCCGCCTGTTTGAGCACGCGATAAGCCTGCAGCACATCGCGGAACCGGTCTTCCGAACCTCGGTCGCCACCATTCGCATCCGGATGATGACGCTTCACCAGTTCCTTATAGCGCGCCTTGATCTCCTTGCCAGTCGCCTTTGTATCAAGGCCAAGCGTTTCCAGCGCCTTGGCCTCAAGCGGCTTGGCCTTGCGCTCGCGCGCCTCGCGCGGATCCTTTGGCCCCTTGAACAGGTCGAATGGGTCGCGCATGCGATTATAGTAGCCGGCGCGGCCCGAGCGCATCTGGGCTACATCCGGCGACGAACGCGTCGAGGCGCCGTTGACGCCCATCTTCCAGGTCGGCCGGTGGCCGGTCATGGCTTCCTTCTGGAAGCGCGCGACCTCGGTGTCCGGCACACCGGAGAAATAGTTGAAGCCCTTGTTGTACTCGCGCACATGGTCGAAGCAGAAGCGGAAATACTCGCCCTCCTTCATGCGCCCGACYGGCGCACGATGGGTGCCCGCTTCCTTGCAGCCGTCCCACTGGCAGATCGGCGAGTGCGACTTCAGCTCCGCATCCTTCTCAGGGCGGATGCGAATCTTCTCGAAATATTTGGGATACGGCTTCATCTCACCCATTTATGGGGCGTTCGCAAATGCGAAACAAGAATTGACATTTTCGCGATGATCGCCCTAACCGCTGAATCGCGGCATAAAGCAGGCGAATGGCGGATTTTGTTGCGCGGCAGCGGCCTTTGCGAGCCCGATTTTGGTTTTGCCGGCTGCTGCGCCAGCCATATGTGGTGAAGGGAGACGGCGATGTCCATACAGACAACCATGGAAGACAAGCTCAACAAGGCCTTTTCGCCGGACCGGCTGGTCATCATCAACGAAAGCCATCTCCATGCCGGTCATCACCATCATGGCTCCGACCATCACGGCGCCTATGACGGCACCGGCGAGACGCATTTTCGCGTCCGCGTTGTCTCTTCGGCCTTTGCTGGCATGAGCCGCATCGACCGCCACCGCGCCGTCAACGAACTGCTTGCCGACGAACTGAAGGCCGGCGTGCATGCGCTGGCGATCGAACCGGCGGCTCCCGGCGAAAAGACCCGCTGGTAGGTCGGTTCGGCCTTCGCTGTGCTCAGAGCACCGCTTCGATGAGGAACGGTCCGCGCCGCGACAAGGCGCTCTCCAGCAGCGTGTCGAACCGTTCGCAGGTATCGGCGCGAGCCGCCTCCACGCCCATGCCTTTGGCCAGGCAAACCCAGTCCAGCGACGGCTGGTCGAGGTCGAGCATGCGCCTGGCGTTCTCGCCGATCGCGCCGACGCCGACATTGCGCATCTCGCCATGCAGGATCGCATAGGTCCGGTTGGAAAAGACGATCGTCACCACGTCGAGATTTTCCCTGGCCTGCGTCCACAGCCCCTGCACCGTGTACATTCCGCTGCCGTCAGCCTCCAGATTGATCACCTTGCGGTCGGGACAGGCGATCGCCGCCCCGGTTGCAAGCGGAATGCCTCCACCGATCGATCCGCCTGTGGTCATCATGTAATCGTGCGGAGCGGCAAAGGCCGACAGCGCGAAGAAACGCCGTGCCGAGGTCACCGCCTCGTCGCAGACGATCGCATCGGCCGGCAGCTTGCGCGCCACCGACAGCGCGATCGCATCCTCCGTGAGTTGGCCGCTCGGCGTCGCCTCGTCGGGAAAGGCGGTTGCGAACACCGTCTGTTGCGACGGCTTGACGCCGAGTTCGTCGCGGAGCGCTTCCAGAGCCGCATTGAGATCCTCGCCATGCGCGGCCAGCGTCAGCACCTGGCAGCCTTCCCGCACAAGCCGCCCCGGCTTTCCCGGATAGGCGAAGAAGGCAACCGGCTCCCGCGCGCCGACCAGCACCAGAACATCGATATCCCTGAGCAGGGCAGTCGCCGCATCGATCGGATAGGGGATGCGCGTCGGCGCCACACGCCCGCGCCCGCGCTGCATCCGGGCGATCAGCACGTCGCTGAACACACGGACATCGCTGCCCGTCGAGATCTGCCCGGCGACAGCAAGCGCATCGGCTCTTGCCGCCTGTCCGCGAACGATGATGCCCGCCCGACCCGGAGCGGCACGGATGGCTGCGGCGACCGTGCGCACGGCGTCCATGTCGACGGCGGGCGGCGGCGCCAGCGTCGCCTTGCCGACTGAGGCCGCGCCAACTTCGCCCCAGGCGGCATCCGCGGGCAGGATCAGGGTGGTCACGCCGGGAGGCGTCAGCGAGGCGCGGAAGGCGGCCTCGGTCGCCGGCGCGACATCGTCTGGGCCGGCGATGCGGCGCACCCAGTTCGACATCGGCTTGGCAAGGCTCTCGATATCGCTGGTCAGCGGAGCATCGAGCGGCAGATGGTAGGCTGCATGGTCGCCGACAATGTTGATCATCGGGCTGAGCGCGCGCCGCGCATTGTGCATGTTGGCCAGGCCGTTGGCCAAACCCGGACCGGTATGCAGCAGCGTCGCGGCCGGCCGATCGGTCATCCGCGCATAGCCGTCGGCAGCACCGGTCACCACGCCCTCGAACAGGCCGAGCACGCAACGCATCTGAGGTTTCCGGTCGAGCGCTGCGACGAAATGCATTTCGGATGTGCCGGGGTTGGCGAAGCAGACCGTCACATCATTGGCCAGAAGCACATCACACAGGACATCGGCGCCGTTCATGGAATTCTCTCCCGCTTGACGATCGAAGAGAGCAGTTGCACCGGCAAACGCCCGCGCAGCAATATCCCGTCGGCACTTTTGATCTGATCCAGTCCCTCTGATGCCTGTGCCTCGTCGGGGTCGGGGTCGGGGTCGGGGGTCAGCTGACGGTCGATTTCAGGAATGCCAGCGCGGCGGCGGTCAGCGCGTCGCCATCCTCGCCGAAATCGCGATTGATCGACATGTGCGTATAGGCACCGCCGTCGAACACAGTGACCTTGGCGCCGGTCGCCCGCAGGCGCGCGGCGAAGGCCTTCGAGACCACGCCACGGCCCGCGGCGTTTGAATAGGCGATGAAGGTCGGCGGATGCTTGTGGCCGTCGACATAGCTGGCGGGCGACAGCGCGGCCCATTGCGTGGGGTCGGAAAAGACGCGGGCATAGGCCCGGACCATGCCGCCATTGCTGGAAAGCGCTGCAAGATCATAGGCCCTGGTATCGTCGAGGATGAGTGCCGCGACGCCAGGCAGGCCACCGCGCATACCGGTCAGCGCAATCAGATGGCAGCCGGCCGAGTGGCCCATGCCGACAATGCGATCGGGATCGCCGCCATGCTGCGCGATGTTGGCGCGCACATAGGCATAGGCCTTTTCGACGTCGCCGGCCTGGGTGGCGACGTCGGCCTCGGGCAACATGCGATAGTCGATGGAGACGAAGCAGAACCCATTGGCGAGCAGGAAGGCCGGCTTGGCGTTGACCTGGCTGCGTTTGCCGAACTGCCAGGTGCCGCCATGGACGAAAAAGACGACCGGCAGGCCGGTTGCACCGTCAGGCGCATAGATATCGAGCTTGGCCGGCCCGTAGTCGAAGGTTTTTGGCGCGGGTTGGCGCGGGCGCCGCGCGGCCGATGCTCCCAATGGCAGCATCGCCGCCACGGAGGCCAGAATGAGGCTTCGTCGATCGATCATCATGGTCTCCCGACCGTGTAGGCCAACAGTGCCCGCAGGCGCAGCGAGCGTCCAGTTAAGGATTGTTAATACCCGAGTGGTCTGGGTCGGCGCGCTATCATCGATCCGAATCTCGAACGGCACTCAAGTTTTTGGGGGGTCATCCGCTGTAGAGGGGCCTGATCCACCGGCTTTGCCGAACTCGCATCGGGTCGCAAATGTCGCAGCATCAGGCCGTATCAAATGCACTGTCTTGCAGTTCAGTTCACGAAATCAATATCTGCCCCTTGACGGTCTCATCTGGCCATCACCACCTAAGTATTTGGCAAGCATTTTTGCCACATGGGTGGTGTCCCGGGTTTCAATGCCAGATGCACGCGCTCTCCTTCGTGTGAAGGGAACCACAATGCATTCCGGCAGTTGAATACATGATGAGCCGGCAGGCAGCCAAAACGGCTCTGAGGGCAGAGTATCATGCGCGAGAATCAATCCGACGTCTTCGACCTGTTTTCGGAGATTTATGCGAACGCGGCTCAGGAAGAAATCAGCCTCCAGCAATATCTCCTTGCCTGCCGAGAGGACAGATCGATGTATGCCTCGGCGCCTGAACGGATGGTCGAGGCTATCGGCGAGCCGAACCTGGTCGACACCAGCAAGGACGAACGACTCGGTCGCATTTTCTCGAACCGCACCGTTAAGATCTATCCCTCCTTCTCCGATTTCTACGGAATGGAGGACACGATCGAACGCATTGCCGGCTATTTTCGCTACGCTTCCCAGGGGCTCGAGGAGCGCAAGCAGATCCTTTATCTCCTGGGCCCGGTTGGCGGCGGCAAATCCTCGCTTGCCGAACGGCTGAAGAAATTGATGGAGCAGCGCCCGATCTACACGCTGAAGGTCGGCAACCAGGTCAGCCCGGTTTTCGAATCGCCGCTTGGCCTCTTCCATCCCGATCGCATGGGCGACCTGCTGCAGGATAAATACGGCATAGCCCGACGCCGGCTGAACGGGCTCATCTCGCCATGGGCGGCCAAGCGCCTAGACGAACTCTCCGGCGACATTTCCAAGTTCAGCGTCGTCAAGCTGATGCCTTCGCGATTGCGCCAGATCGGCATCGCCAAGACCGAGCCCGGCGATGAGAACAATCAGGACGTCTCGGCCCTGGTCGGCAAGGTCGACATCCGGCTATTGGAAAATTTCAGCCAGTCCGATCCGGACGCCTATTCCTATAGCGGCGGGCTGAACCGGACCACCCAGGGCCTGCTTGAATTCGTGGAAATGTTCAAGGCGCCCATCAAGGTCCTGCATCCGCTGCTGACCGCCACCCAGGAGGGCAGCTACAACGGCACCGAAAATTTCGGCGCCTTTCCCTACCAGGGGATCATCGTGGCCCATTCCAACGAGTCGGAGTGGCAGCAATTCAAGAACAACAAGAACAATGAGGCCTTTCTCGACCGCATCCTCGTGGTCAAGGTGCCTTATTGTCTGCGGATCACCGAAGAGAGGCAGATCTACGAAAAGCTGCTGCGAGAGAGCGAATTGGCCGCCAGCCCGTGCGCGCCCGAGGTGCTGGACATTCTCAGCCGGTTCACCGTCTCGACCCGCCTGGCCGAGCATGACAATTCGCCACTCTACACCAAGATGCGTGCCTATGACGGCGAGAACCTGAAGGACGTCGACCCCAAGGCGAAGTCGGTCCAGGAATATCGCGATGCCGCCGGGGTCGATGAGGGCATGAGGGGCGTCAGCACGCGCTTCGCCTTCAAGATCCTGTCGCAGACCTTCAACTACGACACCAAGGAAGTGGCTGCCGATCCTGTGCACCTGATGTACATTCTGGAGGAGGCGATCAAGCGCGAGCAGTTTCCCAAGGAATCGGAAGCAGCCTATCTCGATTTCATCAAG
The DNA here is from genome assembly GCF_056404455.1 of Mesorhizobium sp. P2_D1. Taxonomy (NCBI): domain Bacteria; kingdom Pseudomonadati; phylum Pseudomonadota; class Alphaproteobacteria; order Hyphomicrobiales; family Phyllobacteriaceae; genus Mesorhizobium; species Mesorhizobium sp. P2_D1. The sequence goes on along the minus strand of NZ_JBFUDZ010000016.1, from coordinate 106,480 downwards.
TCGGAGATCGCCACGCGGTATGCCGAGTTCATCGGCCACGAGATCCAGAAAGCCTATCTCGAATCCTATAGCGAATATGGCCAGAACCTTTTCGACCGTTACATCGCCTATGCCGATGCCTGGATCGAGGATCAGGACTACAAGGACCCCGACACCGGTCAGATCTTGAAACGCGAGGTTTTGGAAAACGAATTGTCGCAGGTCGAAAAGCCGGCCGGCATCGCCAATCCCAAGGACTTCCGCAACGAGGTGGTGAAGTTCACGCTGCGCGCGCGCGCAAGGAACCACGACCGTAACCCGTCATGGACGAGTTATGAAAAGCTCCGCGAGGTCATCGAGAAGCGGATGTTCGGTCAGGTCGAGGACCTCTTGCCGGTCATCAGCTTCGGCTCCAAGCAGGACAGCGTTACGGAAAAACGGCACAACGAATTCGTTCAACGCATGGTCGAGCGCGGCTACACCCAGCGGCAGGTGCGTCGCCTAGTGGACTGGTACATGCGGGTGAACAAGGCGGGCTGAGGGAGCCCGATGGGTCCATGCCGATCTTCATCGACCGTCGCCTGAATCCGAAGGACAAGAGCCTCGGCAATCGCCAGCGCTTCCTCAAGCGTGCCCGCGAGGAACTGAAGCGGAGCATACGCGATCAGATCCGCGCTGGCAGGATCGCCGACGCGGACGCCGAGCACACCGTGCCTATGCCCGAAAGAGGCACAGGCGAGCCGAGCTTCAACAACGCCCGCAACAGCGGCAGGCGCCAGCACATCCTGCCGGGCAACAAGCATTTCTCCCCTGGAGACCTGATCCCCAAGCCCGGCCAGGGCGGCGGCGGGGGAGCGTCGTCCCCGGGAAACACGGCGTCTGAAGACGACTTTCGTTTCGTGCTGTCACGCGAAGAGGTGCTCGATCTTTTTTTCGAGGATCTCGAACTTCCGGACATGGTCAAGCTCAACCTCAAGGAGATCCTTGCCTTCAAACCGCGCCGGGCTGGTTTCGCCGCTACCGGTTCACCGACTAACATCAATGTTGGGCGCACGATGCGCAACAGCCATGGCCGCCGCATTGCGCTGAGGCGTCCCAAGCAGGCGGAGTTGGACGCGGTCCTCCGGGAAATCGCTACGCTTGAGTTGGTGCCATCCGGCGCAGCGGCAAGCCAGCGCATTGCGGCATTGCGCGAGGATCTCGACCGGCTGGAACGCCGCCGCCGGCGAATTGCCTATGTCGATCCGGTCGACATCCGCTTCAACCGCTTCGATCCCCAGCCCGTGCCGAACGCCAACGCCGTCATGTTCTGCCTGATGGATGTGTCCGGCTCGATGGGCGAGCGCGAAAAGGATCTGGCCAAGCGCTTCTTCGTGCTGCTGCACCTGTTCTTGAAACGGCGCTACGACCGCATCGAGATCGTCTTCATCCGCCACACGCACCTGGCCCAGGAGGTCGATGAGGAAACATTCTTCTACAACACCCAAAGCGGCGGCACTGTCGTTTCCACCGCCCTGGAGGAAATCCATCGCATTATTGACGAACGTTACCCGGCCCGCGAATGGAACATCTATGCCGCCCAGGCCTCGGACGGCGACAATTTCGCCGGCGATTCCGAGCGATGCAAAGCCTTGCTCAACGGCAAGCTCATGCGGCTGTGCCAGTATTTTGCCTATGTGGAGATCATCGACGAGCGTGAGGCCCATATCTTCCGCACAACCGAAAACGGGACATCGCTATGGCGTGCCTACAGCGAAATCGACGTGAGATGGCCGAACTTCCAGATGAGCCGCATCGCCACGCCCGCCGATATCTACCCGGTCTTTCGCCAGCTCTTCGGCAGACAGCTGGCTCCCCTTAAGAGAGCGTGAAGGGTACGATGGCCAGACAAGCCAGTAAATCCAGCCTGCTTTTTTCAGGGTCCGACTGGGATTTCAAGACATTGTCGCGGGCCTATGACGCGATCGAGGCAATCGCGGTCGAAGAGCTTCATCTCGATACCTACCCCGTGCAGATGGAGATCATCTCCTCCCAACAGATGCTCGACGCCTATTCGTCGGTCGGCATGCCGCTGATGTACCATCACTGGTCTTTCGGCAAACATTTCCTCTACCAGGATCTGCTCTATCGCAAAGGCGCGCGAGGGCTTGCCTATGAACTGGTCATTAATTCCAATCCCTGCATCGTCTATCTGATGGAGGAAAACACCATGGCCCTGCAGGCCTTGGTGACGGCCCATGCTGCGCTCGGGCACAACCATTTCTTCAAGAACAATCAGTTGTTCAAGCAGTGGACGGACGCCGGGGCGATCCTCGGCTACCTGGACTTCGCCAAAGGCTACATTGCCCGTTGCGAGGAGCGGCACGGCCTCACCGCCGTCGAGGCTGTTCTTGATTCCGCCCACGCGCTGATGGCGCAGGGCGTGTTCCGCTATCACCGGCCGCCGAAGCTGTCGTCGGAGCGGCAGCGCGAAGGGCTTCGCGAGCGCCTCGAATACGAGGAGCGCTCCTACAACGATCTGTGGCGCACGTTGCCGCCTTCTCAGCAAAGGGTCAGCGATAAGGAGCAAGAGCCGGAGCGGAAGAAATCGCTCAACCTGCCCGAGGAAAACCTGCTTTATTTCCTGGAAAAGAACAGCCTGGTCCTGGAGCCTTGGCAGCGGGAGATCGTCCGGATCGTTCGTGTCATAGCACAGTATTTTTATCCGCAGGGGCAGACACAGGTGATGAACGAGGGCTGCGCCACTTTCGTGCACTATACGCTGATGAACATGCTGTTCGATCGCGGCCTGATCAGCGAAGGCGCCATGCTCGAAATCCTGCGCAATCATTCCAACGTGGTCTTCCAGCCGGCGTTCGACGATCCGCGCTTTTCCGGTATCAACCCCTACGCTCTCGGCCTCGACATGATGCAGGACATCCAGCGCATATCGACAGAGCCGACGGCCGAGGACCGCGACTGGTTTCCCGACATTGCCGGCCGCGGCAACTGGCGCGAGATCCTGCTCGACGCCTGGGCGGATCACCGCGACGAATCCTTTATCCGCCAGTACCTCAGTCCGACCTTGATCCGAAAATGGCGGTTCTTTGTGCTCGGCGACGTTGCCGACCAACCGCATTGCCAGGTCGCCTCGATTCACAACGAGCGCGGCTATGCCAAGATACGCTCCGCGCTCGCTCACAGCTACGACGTTGGCGCGAAGCGACCGGACATCCAGGTGGTGGATGTCGATCTGCTCGGCGACCGGCATTTGCGACTGCAGCACAAGGTCAATGACGGCGTCCTTCTCGAGGATGCCAGCCGGGACGCCACGCTTCGTCACATCCGCAGGCTTTGGGGTTATGAGGTCAGCTTGGCCGCCGTCGACGCTGAAACGGGGGCAACGATCCACGAACGCTCGACGAGCCAGATCACAGAATGAAGCTGCGCAGTTGCGCTGGTTCTCATGGCGTCAAAAAGTGCGCGCCGGTCTTGGGCGACATGCATCAAAATAGGGGCTTGAAGCACGTCGCCTGAATTCGTTCAACGCGACACGCCCTAGAGCAATTCCAGGAAAAGTGTGAAACGGTTTTCCCGGGAGAAGCGCGTCGCGCTTTCCCTCAGGGAATTGCGTCGAAACAAAGAGTTAGAGCCGTTCGCCGTTTCCGTGAAACGATGAATTGCTCTAAGCGTCGCCGGCTGGCCGTATTCTCAGCCGGGCGATGCGGTTCTTGTCGCGCTTCATCACGACGAAGCGTTTGCCATGGAACGTGAAAGCCTGTTTTTCCTCGGGGATCGACTGCGTCTCGTGGATGACGAGACCGGCAATGGTGGTGGCCTCCTCATCCGGCAGGTTCCAGTCGAGCGCCCGGTTCAGGTCGCGGATCGGCACCGTGCCATCGACGACGACGGAACCGTCGGCCTCCTGCTTGACGCCTTGGATGTCGACATCGTGCTCGTCGGCGATCTCGCCGACGATCTCCTCGATGATGTCCTCCAGCGTCACCAGCCCTTCGACCTCGCCATATTCGTCGACGACGACGGCGAAATGCGCCTTGCGGCGCAGGAAGGCATTGAGCTGTTCCTGCAAGGTCGTGGTGTCGGGCACGAACCAGGGTTTCGAGGCGATCTTCATCACGTCGATCTTAGAAAAGTCGTTGCCGACGTCGTTGAGCGCCCGCAGCAGGTCCTTGGCGTGCAGCACGCCGACAATGTTGTCGAGCGAGCCCTTCCACAACGGCATGCGGGTGTGCGGGCTCTGCAGGATCTCGCGCACCACCGCCTCCGGCGCATTGTCGGCATTGACCGAGCGCATGTTGGTACGGTGGACCATGATGTCGGACACTTCGAGCTCGGCGAGATCGAACAGGCCGCCGACGCGATCGCGATCCTCGCGCACCACCTGGCCGTCGCGGCGGAAATCGTCGACCGCGCCGCGCAACTCGGCCTCACTCGAGCGCTGCGGCCCGATGCGCGACAGTTCGTAGCCGAAAGCGGCAAGCAGGCGCGTACGCAAGGCAACGGCCAGCAGGACGAGGACGGCAAGGACAGCGACGACGATCCAGCCGGTCTCGTTGGTCATCTCGGCCGGCTCTTCTGCTGGCTCGGCCGCATCTTCTGCTGGCTCGGCCGGCTTTCCTGCTCGCCCGGATGGCTCTCCTTCAGGAACAACAGCACTTCCGAAGCCGGCACATCCTTGGCGACGAAGGCCTGGCCGATGCCGCGCGTCAGGATGAAGGTCAGAGCGCCGCGCGACACCTTCTTGTCCTGGGCAATGAAGGAAAGCAGCGCCTCGGCATCGGGCAAATCACCAGGAATATCGGCCATCCGCCACGGCAGCCCGACGGCGCGCAGATGCGCCTCGACGCGTGCCGCATCGTCGGGGCCGGCGAGGTTGAGCCGCGATGAGAACCGATGCGCCAGCGCCATGCCGATGGCGACACCCTCGCCATGGACGAGCCGGGTTCCGTCATACTGGGTGGCGGCTTCCAGCGCGTGGCCGAAAGTGTGGCCGAGATTGAGCAACGCACGATCGCCGGTCTCGAACTCGTCGCGTGCGACCACATCGGCCTTGGCGCGGCAGGCCTCGGCAATGGCATGCGCCCTCTCCGGCCCGCCGGCGAACACTTGGGACCAGTTCTCTTCCAGCCAGGCGAAAAACCCCGGCCGGTCGATGAGCCCATATTTGGCAAGCTCGGCATAGCCGGCGCGGAATTCGCGGATCGGCAGCGTATCGAGCACCTCGGTATCGGCCAGCACCAGCTTCGGCTGATGGAAAACACCGACCAGGTTCTTGCCGCGCGCACTGTTGATGCCTGTCTTGCCGCCGACCGAGGAATCGACCTGAGCCAGCAGCGAGGTCGGGATCTGCACGAAATTCATGCCGCGGCGCACGATACCGGCGGCAAAGCCGGCAAGGTCGCCGATGACGCCGCCGCCAAAGGCGATAACGATGTCGCCGCGTTCCAGTCGGGCGGCCAGCACGCCGTCGACCACCTCTTCGAGATGGGCGAAGCTCTTGGTCTTCTCGCCGGGCGGCAGCGTGATGATAGCGGGCTGGATGTCGTTCCTTTCGAGACCCTTCTTCAGTGCATCGAGATGCGCTGCCGCGACATTGGCATCGGTGATGACCGCGGCGCGTGTACCAGGCAGGCGGCGCGAAATCTCGGCACCGGCGCGCGACAGCAGACCGGAGCCGATCAGGATGTCGTAGGCCCGGTCGCCAAGGCCGACTTCGACGGTGACCGGCTGACTTGCGCTCACGATCGCACCTCGTCTGTAGGGACAGTCTCATCAATGCCGAAATGCCGACAAAGCGCATCCACCACCTCGGCCGCGATGACCTCCTTGCGGTCGTCGCGGGTCGGCACGGTGACGTCCGATGTCGCGTAGACGGGATAACGCTCCTGCATGAGCTGCTCCAGCACGGCGCGGGGGTCGGCGCTTTTCAGGAGCGGCCGGTTCTGCTTCTTGGAGACGCGCTCCATCAAAAGGTCGAGCTCGGCCTTCAGCCACACCGACACGCCATGGCCGGCGATGGCCTCGCGCGTGTGGGCGTTCATGAAGGCGCCGCCGCCGGTCGACAGCACCTGCGGGCCGTTCTCCAGCACGCGCAGGATGACGCGTTGCTCCAGGGCCCTGAACTCGGTCTCGCCATAGCGCTCGAACAGCTCCGGAACGGTCATGCGCGAGACGCTTTCGATCTCCTGGTCGCTGTCGATGAAGGGCAGCGCCAGCATCGCCGCCACCTTGCGGCCGATCGCCGTCTTGCCGGCGCCCATCAACCCGACAAACACGACGGAACGGCTGCCCAGCCGGCCAAGCAGCGCGGCGTGGTTCTCCTCTGGAGGATTTGATGGCAGCGCGTTCATCTGATGCTTCGAGTGCCCCCTTTGCCGGCGTATCGACATGAAAAGCCCGTTTTCGTCAAGCGTGGCGAGCAGCCCTGAGCCTGATATGGGCTGGCCGTGCATCATCAGAAGTTGCTAACAAACCTCAGCTTCTTCCTTGAATTGGGCGGATTGGCGTCCCATAAGGGCACGGGGTTTGGAAACGCAAAACAAGAAGACGGGCGAAAATTGATGCCGACACTGTTTCGCTTTGTCGTGATCCTCGCGATTCTGGCCGGCATTGCCTATGGTACGATGTTCGCGCTGGTGATGTTCGTCGAGCCCAGAAAGGCGGAAATGAGCGTGCGCATCCCTCCCGAAAAGCTCAATCCCAAGAAAAGCTGAATGAACAGCGCCGCCCGCATCGAAGCCTTCCTGGAAATGATGAGCGCCGAGCGCGGTGCCGCCGAAAATACGCTGTCCTCCTATCGCCGCGACCTCGAAGACGCTTCGGAAGCGATCGACGGCGGGCTTGCCGGTGCCGCCGCCGCCGATATCCGCGCCTATCTCGACGATATCGCCGCGCGTGGCTTCGCGCCGACGTCGCAGGCGCGCAAATTGTCGGCGATCCGTCAGTTCTTCAAGTTCCTCTACGCCGAGGGTCTACGCGCGGATGACCCGACCGGCACGCTGGACAGCCCGAAAAAGGGCCGTCCGCTGCCGAAGACGATGAGCGAGGCCGACACCGGCCGGCTGATCGACCGCGCAGCGCTTGAGGCCGGCGATCCCAGGCTCGGCAACGATGCGGCGCCTGGCGACAGCGATTGGCTGGCGGCACTGCGCCTGCATGCGCTGGTCGAGGTGCTCTATGCCACCGGCCTGCGCGTTTCCGAGCTGGTCGGCCTGCCGGTGACGGTGGCGCAGCGCGACGACCGTTTCTTCATGGTGCGCGGCAAGGGCGACAAGGAGCGCATGGTGCCGCTATCGGCCAAGGCGCGCACGGCGATGCGAAGCTGGCTCGCCGCCCGCGCCAAGGTGCCTGCCTTCGCCGACAGTCCGTTTCTGTTTCCGGCCGCCTCGGACAGCGGCTATCTCTCGCGCCAGGTCTTTGCCCGCGACCTGAAAGGGCTGGCGGCAAGGGCCGGCATCGCCTCCGCGAAGATCTCGCCGCATGTGCTGCGCCATGCTTTCGCCAGCCATCTCCTGCAGAACGGCGCCGATCTCAGGGCCGTGCAGCAGTTGCTCGGCCATGCCGACATATCGACGACACAGATTTACACCCATGTGCTGGAAGAGCGGCTGGTACGGCTGGTCAACGATCATCATCCGCTTGCCGACTAGGCCTCATATCGCTATGTGAGGACGACGTTCCACCGCCCGGAGCCTTGGATTTCAGGGTTCYGCCAGTCCTCGCCTTCCGACGTATCGGTCCGCTCACGCATGTACAATTACCTCGATTTCGAAAAGCCGGTGCAGGACCTCGAGGGAAAGATCCTCGAGCTGAAGAAGCTTGCCGAGAGTGGCGAGGCGGTCGATGTCGGCGACGAGATCAGCCGTCTCGAGAAGCGCTCCCGCGATGCGCTGCGCGACGCCTACAAGGCGCTGACGCCGTGGCAGAAGGTGCAGGTGGCGCGCCATCCCGACCGGCCGCACTGCGTCGACTACATCAAGGGCCTGTTCAACGATTTCACGCCGCTGGCCGGTGACCGCAATTTCGGCGAGGACCAGGCGATCGTCGGCGGTTTTGCCCGCTTCCGCGGCGAGCCCGTGGCTATCATCGGCCAGGAAAAGGGCTCCGACACGACCAGCCGGCTGAAGCATAATTTCGGCTCGGTGCGGCCGGAAGGCTACCGCAAGGCGGTGCGGCTGATGGAACTCGCCGACCGCTTCAACATCCCGCTGCTGACGCTGGTCGACACCGCTGGCGCCTATCCCGGCGTCGGCGCGGAGGAGCGCGGTCAGGCGGAAGCAATTGCCCGCTCTACCTCGGCCTGCCTTGGCCTGAAAGTGCCGTCGATCTCGGTGGTCATCGGCGAAGGTGGCTCGGGCGGCGCCATCGCGATCGCCACCGCCAACCGCGTCTACATGCTCGAACACGCCATCTATTCGGTGATCTCGCCGGAAGGCGCCGCCTCGATCCTGTGGCGCGACACGACACGATCGAAGGACGCGGCGACCAACATGAAGATCACCGCGCAGGATCTTCTGGAGCTCAAGATCATCGACGCCATCATCCCCGAGCCGCTCGGCGGCGCGCATCGTGGCGCCGAAACCGTGATTGCCGCGACCGGCGACCTCATCGCCAAGACGATGAAGGATTTTTCCGGCGCCAACACCGACTTCCGCGAGCAGCGCCGCGAGAAATATCTGGCAATGGGCCGCAGTCTCTAAACCAAGGCCCTGCCCCGCCCGCCGCAATGTGGCGGCACGGAGCATTTTTGCCACAAAAATGCCGCTGCATTCGGCTCAATGAGACTGCCGCAGGGGGACGCGTCGACACTTGCGGTAAGGAATTTTCAAGGTTAACGGGCTTAGTGTCCGTACACGTTCAGTGCAGTAGCCTTGGCATGAATTGCCTTGGCGCCAGAGAAAAGACGATATCCGCAGCCATGTTCGCCAAGCTTGCCCGCACTGGAATCCTGATCGCTGCCCTCGGCGTTGCCGGCTGCAACGATTCGTCGATGAAGGATTTTGCCCCGGAGGCCAACAAGCCGCTGCCCGACAAGATCCTCGCCGACATGAGGGCCAAGGGCATGGTGCGCACCTCGTCGGTGATGGCCCGCATCTTCAAGGAAGAGGGCAAGCTCGAAATCTGGAAGGCCAAGACCAACGGCCGCTACGACATGGTGGCGAGCTACAACATCTGCAAATGGTCGGGCAAACTCGGGCCGAAATACACCGAAGGCGACCGCCAGGCGCCGGAAGGCTTCTACACGGTGCGCCCGTCGCAGATGAACCCGCGCTCGAACTATCATCTGTCCTTCAACATCGGCTTTCCCAATGCCTATGACCGGGCCAATGGCCGCACCGGCGCCAATCTGATGGTGCACGGCGCCTGCTCGTCGTCGGGCTGCTATTCGATGACCGATGCGCAGATCGAGCAGATCTATGCCTTTGGCCGCGATGCCTTCCAGGGTGGCCAGACCGAATTCCAGATCCAGGCTTTTCCGTTCCGCATGACCGCCGCCAACATGGCGCGCTACCGCAACGACCCGAACTATGAGTTCTGGAAGATGCTGAAGGTTGGCTACGACAATTTCGAAGTCACCAAGGTGCCGCCGAAGGTCGACGTCTGCGAGAAGCGCTATGTCTTCAACCAGGTCGCCGCCGACGGCCAGACATTTGATCCGACCGGCACCTGCCCGGCGACCACACAACCGGATTCCTTGAAGAGCGCCTACAACGCCTATCAGAGCACCTATGACGCGGCGTTCAACGGCGCGCTCAAGGCCAACGCGCCGCCGCCGAAGCCGACCATCGCCGGCGTCAAGGAAGCCAGCATCGTCTCCGACTGGTCCAAGCGCCGGGCGCGCGGCGAGCGTGTGCCGATCGATCCGCCGTCGCTCAACACCGATGGCTCGGTGACCGAGACGGCGCGCATGGGCCGCATCGATTCGCCGGCCGGCCGCAAGATGGCGGCACTCGACGCCGAAAAAGCCGCCAAGCTGAAGGCCGAGGAGCAGAGGCTTGCCGCCATAGAGGCAGCCAGGCAGGCCAAGGAAGCCGCCAAGGCGCAGGCCCTGGCCGAGAAGGAAGCGGCCAAGGCCCAGAAAGAGGCGGCCAAGGCCGCAAGGGAAGCGCCTGTCGCCACCGCCACCATCGCAGCCCCCATGGAGGCCGCGCCTGAAGCTGAAACGCAGGCGGCGAGCGCCGACGAGAGCAGGGTCACCAGACTGAAGAACAAGCTGCTCGGCATGTTCGGCGGTTGAGGCTTTTCGCCAATGCATGTCACCCAAAGGTCCGTAGCGGTTTTGGGACAACGACATGCTTGAAAACAAGCTTGCCAAGCCTGCGAGCGTCTACGATCTCAAGGGGCTGAACTGCCCTTTACCTGTGCTGAAAGCAAAGAAACGGCTGGCCGGAATGCAGCCAGGCAGCCGGCTCTGGCTCGAAACCACCGACCCGCTGGCCGTCATCGACATCCCGGCATTCTGTTCCGACAGCGGCCACCGCCTCGTCGAAACGGCGGCGGTGTCAGGCGGTCATCGCTTTCTGGTCGAGCGCGGCGAGCAGCAATCGTAGAGTTTACCGCCCCGCGATCGCCAGCGGATTGTTTTCCAGCGCCGCGCGGTCGGGCGTGTCGATCGACGGCCGGTTGGTGAAGGCGGCGAACAGCCGACGCACATAGTCTTCCGGCATGTCGAGCGTGATCAGCACCAGCCGCGTGCCGCGCTGGCCGTCCGGCCAGGACGCCAATTGCACCGGCGGATGCAGGATTTTCTGCACGCCATGGATCACCAATGGCCGCGACGGGTCTTCACTGAGCTCGATGACGCCCTTCATCCGCAGCAGACGCTCGCCATGTGCCGAGCGCAACAGGTCGAGAAACATCTCGATCGCTGAAAACGGCACCGGGCCGTCGTGGACCAGCGAATAAGAACGCACGCGCTGATCGTGGCCGTGGCCGTGGTCATGCTCGTGATCATGGCCGTCATCATGATCATGATCATGCGCCTCGCCCAGCCAGCGCCGCACATCGGCGGATTTGGTCGCCGGATTGTAGAGACCGCAATCAAACAGCGCCGCCACGCCTGTCTTCTTGTCGGCAACGTCAAGCAAATCGGCGCCCGGATTGATCTGCCGCAGGCGGACCCGCAGCGTTTCCAATTCATGCGGGTCGGTGACCAGATCGGCCTTACTGAGCACGATGCGGTCGGCAACCGCCACCTGCTTGACCGCTTCGACATGCGCGTCGAGCGTGGCATTGCCATTGACCGCGTCGACCAGCGTGATGACGCCGTCGAGCCGGAAGGCCTGGACCAGCGCGGGATGCGCCATGATCGATTGCAGCACCGGCGCCGGATCGGCTAGCCCCGTGGTCTCGACGATGACGCGGGCCAGACGGGCGATGCGGCCGGTCTGCAGCCGATCGACCAGGTCGGCCAGCGTGTCGACCAGTTCACCGCGCACCGTGCAGCACAGGCAGCCATCCGACAGCTGGATGATGCCGTCGGACGCCTGCTCGACCAGCAGATGGTCGATCGCAACTTCGCCGAATTCGTTGACGATGACCGCCGTGTCGGCCAGCGCCGGATCTTTCAACAGCCGGTTGAGCAGTGTCGTCTTGCCGGCGCCGAGAAAACCGGTCAGCACCGAAACAGGGATCGGGAAGCCGCTCATCCGGCTAGTTCGCGACCTTGATCGGCTGGTCGCCTTGCGCGGCGGGACCGGCAAGGACCGGGCCTGTGCCGGCCGGCGCCGGCTGGTCGGGACGCCAGCTCGGGATCGGCACGTCGGCATATTCCTGGCCGCCCTGGTCGAGCATGGCCTTCGGCGCCGGACCGGTGGCGCCGCCAAGGCCGACGGCAACCAGCGTCGGAATATGGTCGAGCTTCTCATGGTAGGGTGATTTCGGCACATCCTTGGCGGCAGCGGCGGCGGGCGGTGCCTCGGACTGCTCCGCCGGTGCCTTCTTCTTGCAGATCTCGTCATGCATGTCGTTGGGCGAGATAGTGTCGCCATAGGGCGCCAGCGTGGCGATGGTGGTCGAGCCGGCGGCCGGCGTGTCGAAACCCTGGTCGAGCAGTTTCGCTGCGGCCTCGGCACGGGTGATTGCCGACTTCTCGCCAAGCACGACCGCCACCAGCGTGCGCCCATTGCGGGTCGCCGAGCCGATCATGTTGAAGCCGGAGGGGCAGACGAAGCCCGTCTTCATGCCGTCGGCGCCGGGATACCGGCCGATCAGCAGATTGTAGTTCGGGATCGCCTTCTTGCCGACCGCAAGCCCCTCGATCGAGAACCACGGCGCATATTGCGGAAACTCACGCCGGATGGCCATCACCAACACGGAGAGGTCGCGCGCCGTCGTATATTGGTCCGGCGAATAGAGCCCGTTCGGATTGACGAAATGCGTGCCGTTCATCCCGAGCCGGGTCGCCTCGGCGTTCATCCGTTCGGCGAAGGCTGCCTGCGAGCCGCCGATATTCTCGCCGACGGCCATGGCGATGTCATTGGCCGACTTGACCAGCATCATCTTCAGCGCGTTGTCGAGCCGCATCACCGAGCCCGGCTTGAAGCCCATCTTGCTTGGCGGCTGGGAGGCCGAGTGTTTCGTCACCTTGATCGGCGAATCGAGCTGGACCTCGCCGGCCGCGATCGCCCGGAAGGTCACATAAGCGGTCATCAACTTGCTCAGCGACGCCGGATACCAGCGCTTGAACGCATCCTGATGCTGCAGGATCTGGCCGTTGTTGAGATCGAACACAACGACCGGATTGGCCTGCGCCGACCCGGCCAGGACCGACAGCACGATTGCGCCAGCCGAGAATAGTTTGAGGAAATGCCTGTGCCGCATGATCAAATCCGAAATCGCCTCTTGCCGTAGTCGCCCCTGGCTCCGTAAGATTTCGTTACGCGATCGCCAGCACGATGCAGTCCGACCCTCAAAAACCGGACTGCATCGTTGCGGTGCTATTTACTCTATGTGACGCCAACATGGCAAAGCGCCTGACGATCACAATTGCAAGGCAGCGGACAACACCCGCCTGTCCCAACAGCGAGATGGAACCATCATGCCAATCCTGAACCGTGCCGCCGAAATGCAGGACGAAGTTGCCGGCTGGCGCCAGCATCTGCACCAGACGCCGGAACTGAACTTCGACGTCTTCAAGACCGCCGCCTTCGTCACCGAGAAGCTGAAGGCCTTCGGTTGCGACGACGTGGTCACCGGTCTCGGCAAGACCGGCGTGGTTGGCATCATCCGCGGCCGCCAGGGCGAAGGCCCCACCATCGGCCTGCGCGCGGACATGGATGCGCTGCCGCTCAACGAGATCTCCGGCAAGCCCTACGCCTCGACCATTCCCGGCAAGATGCACGCCTGCGGCCATGACGGCCATACGGCGATGCTTTTGGGTGCTGCGAAATACCTCGCCGAGACGCGCAACTTCACCGGCTCGGTGGCGGTGATCTTCCAGCCGGCCGAGGAAGGCGGCGGCGGCGGCAACGAGATGGTCAAGGACGGCATGATGGATCGTTTCGACATCTCCAAGGTGTTCGGCATGCACAACATGCCCGGACTGCCTGTCGGGCAGTTCGCCATCCGCCCGGGCCCGATCATGGCGGCGACGGCCGAGTTCACCATCACCGTGCGCGGCAAGGGCGGCCATGCAGCAATGCCGCACGGCACCATCGACCCGATCGTCATCACCAGCCAGCTGGTCGGCGCCTTGCAGACGATCGCCTCGCGCAGCACCGATCCGGTCGAGGCCGTGGTGGTGTCGGTGACCAAGTTCCACGCCGGCGATGCCTACAACATCATCCCCGAGACGGCCGAAATCGCCGGTACCGTGCGTACCTTGCGCAAGGAAATCGCCAAAAAGTCCGAAGAGCGCATCCGCGCCATCTGCGACGGGCTGGCGACCGCGTTTGGCGCCAGGATCGAGGTCGATTATCAGGCGAATTACCCCGTGACCTTCAATCATGCGGAAGAGACGGTGTTTGCCAGCGATATCGCGGCCGGTGTCGCCGGCGATGCCCACGTGCACCGCGGCATCCAGCCGGTGATGGGCGGCGAGGATTTCTCGTACATGCTGGAAGCCCGCCCCGGCGCCTTCATCTTCATCGGCAATGGCGACACCGCCGGTCTCCACCACCCGGCCTACGACTTCAACGACGAGGTCATCCCGCACGGCATGAGCTATTGGGTGAAACTGGCGGAGACGGCACTCGCCGCCTGATGCCTGTCACCCACGGGGCTGGCCGAATTGCCTTCGGCCGGCCTCTTGGCGAAACGATCCGAAGCGGCTATGTGTCTGGCCGCGTGGTCCCGTAGCTCAGTAGGATAGAGCGGCAGATTCCTAATCTGTAGGTCACAGGTTCGATTCCTGTCGGGATCACCACTCAGTCACAGCAAATATGGCGCTGTCGCTAGCTGATTAGTTTCAGCAGATCCTTGTAGCGCGGGTGGCTGCGGATGGGATCGAAATCCGAATCGTTCTTGAACCATGATTTCATGTGGTCCCCTACCAGCCGCAAATAGGGCTCCAGCAGGTCGATGGCACAGGAGCGCCGACAGCGTGCCGGCTTCGTCAAGTCCCATCAGCCTGGAATAGCCGACCACGTCGGCGGCCAATATTGCGGTCAGGCGTCGTTCCATTGCTATCTCGCAAGCTCTAGCACCGTCTGCCAGCGTGGAAGGCTGTGCAGCGGATCAAAATCCGAGTCTTGCAGAACCCAAGCTTTCATCTCGTGGTTGGCGCGCGGCATCACACTTTCGAGCATGTCGAACGTCCGGTCGAAATCACCGAGGAAGCAGTGGAAGCAGGCAAGGTTGTATTGGGTCAGGACATCGTCGGGGTCGATCGCGAAAGCGCGCGCGGCCCACTCCTTCGCCCGATCGAACTCGCCAAGTCCGGCGAGCGCGTTGGCGCCGAGGTAGGCAGGCCGGGGATTTTCCGGATTCCTTGCAAACTCGCGCTCGGCTCGCTCAACACCCCTGCGAGCAGTCTCCCTTTGTTCCTCATGCCGTCCCAACGTGCGATAGATCTGAATTAGCAAAAGCAGGGATTGGTAGTCGTTGGGGTCTATCTCGGCGGCGCGCTCCCAGTGGACGGCGGCCTTTTCGAGCTTTCCCCGCGCATAACAGCTGCGGGCGTAGAAATAATGGGTTTCGAACAGGTTGGGGTTGCCCGCGATCGCCTGCTCGAATTCTCGATCCGCTTCGTCGTACCGCTGGCCGATCGAGAGGGCCAGTCCGCGCGAGGCATGCGCTTCGGCCAGTCCGCTTTCGATCTCGAGCGCCTTGGCGGCGTTGGCCAGTATGCCGTCGAGCGACACCTCCTCGCTGTAGTCGAGGAACAGGAAGGAGTCGCAATCGGCGCTGCCGGCATAGGCGCGCGCATAGAGAGGGTCGAGCTCAATCGCCATCGTGAACATCCGTCTGGCGAGACGGTAGTTCAGCTTTGTGCCGCGGTGGAAAAACTCACGGCCTCTCAGATAGTAGGTGTAGGCCTCGACACTCTCGGTCGGCGACGCCTCGATCGCCTTCTTTTCTTCCGGTAGCAGCCTGACCTTGAGCTGGTCGACGATCGTTTTTGTGATCTCGTCCTGAATCGCGAAGATGTCCGTCAGGTCGCGGTCGTAACGATCGGCCCACAGATGCGTGCTGTCCTTGCCGTCGATCAGCTGCGCGGTGATGCGCACGCGCTGGCCGGCCTTGCGGACGCTGCCTTCAAGCACCGTTGCGACATTGAAGCGCCGGCTAACCTCCTGCACGTCGACGGACTTGCCCTTGTAGGTGAACACCGAATTGCGGGCATCACCGACAGGCCGGAGATCTTCGACAGGTCGGTGATGATGTCCTCGGTGATGCCGTCGGAGAAATATTCCTGCTCCGGGTCGCCGCTCATGTTGTTGAACGGCAGCACAGCGATCGACGGTTTTTCCTTCGCCGGCGCTGGCTTGGGCCACGCCGCGCCGGCGAAGAGGTCGACATTGTAGACTCGAACCGGCCGGTCGATGTTCTTCAGCGTCTGCTCGCCGGTGTCCTCGAAGGCGAGATCGAGCCGGTTGCCGACATTGTCACGGACCGAGCCGGACACCGCGACGCCGCCGGGCTTGGCGATGCTTTCGATGCGCGCCGCGATATTGACGCCGTCGCCATAGATGTCGTTGTCCTCGAAGATGATGTCACCGAGATGGACGCCGATACGGAACTCAATGCGGCGCTCCTCCGGCACGTCGACATTGCGCTCATGCATCCGGCGCTGGATGTCAGCGGCGCACGCCACTGCGTTCACCACGCTCGGGAACTCGACAAGCATGCCGTCGCCCGTGAGCTTGACGATGCGGCCCTGGTGTTCGGCGATCTTGCCGTCGGCTATCTCGCGCCGATGCGTCTTGAGCGCCGACAGCGTGCCGGCTTCATCAAGCCCCATCAGCCTGGAATAGCCGACCACGTCGGCAGCCAATATTGCGGCCAGGCGTCGTTCCATACTCGGTTGCCCCGCTTCTTTCGGAAGCATACCTTAGCAGTTTCCCCGCTTCGCAAGCAGCTTTTCGCCGACCAGAGGAAGAATACCGGCGTTCGCACAAGGGCAAACTGGCAGACCACTGCTCGAATGTCCGTTCATGCCGCGATCCGCGCCTGTCGCGATCAATGCCTTCGAAGCAAAGCCTTGTTGCGAGCGAATTCGCTGCTTTCCTGTTTTCATGGTATTCAGCCGGAGACTGGTTAGCGCGAGACTGCCGCCTTCACCACTCAGTCACGGCAAAACTGGACTATGCCAGGTAGCTCGAAATTCGCTCGACTTATCCGTAAGATAGGCTGGACGGTCTCTAATCAGTCGGGCTTGGTACCTGTTGCAATTGTCCGGATCGGGTCATCCTCGCCGGTTGCGGCCTGTCTGTTCACGTCCCGTCACGAAGCAATCCCGGACATCTGGGTTCACTGCTAGTGACGCACATCGCAGCGACAGCAAGGACCTTTGCGCTTGCCTTGAAGGCATCCTATCTTGGAGGAACAAGGCGCTCGTGGGCACAGAATGTCGGTACTGCGTTTCTTAAGAATATACGCGCCGCTCAACGCGGTTCTGGCTGCGCCCGGGCTTTTGGCGGTGGCTGCGCTCACGACTGCGAACATCTCCGGACGAAGCAGACTGGCTCTGGCTGCCGTGCTCGTAGTCATTTGGGGCGCCTATCTCCTGGAACTGGCCGCGACGCTGCTCAAACGCCGGGCGGGCGACGTTCGGGACAGGACGCCGGCAATCGCTATTGATGTGCTCGCGGTTTTGGTTCCACTCGCTGCATTTCTGCTTGTCGGCACCCCCGACTGGAGCCTCTACTGTGCTGTCTGGCTGTTGAAACCGCTGCGCGACTCGACTTTCTTCCCGGTGCTGGGCAGGGTCCTGGCCAACGAAGCGCGCAACCTGATCGGCGTCACCACGCTCTTCGGCGTCGTTCTGTTCGCTGTCGCGCTGGCCGCCTATGTCATCGAGCGCGACATCCAACCGGAAAAGTTCGGCAGCATCCCCCAGGCAATGTGGTGGGCTGTGGTCACGCTGTCCACCACCGGCTATGGCGACGAAATTCCGCAAAGCTTCGCCGGCCGCGTCCTTGCCGGGATGGTCATGATGAGTGGCATCGGCATCTTCGGGCTCTGGGCCGGCATTCTTGCCACCGGCTTCTATCAGGAAGTCCGTCGCGGGGATTTCGTCCGTAATTGGCAATTGGTCACCGCCGTGCCGTTGTTTCAGAAGCTCGGCCCGGCGGTGCTGGTCGACATCGTGCGCGCGTTGAGACCTCGCATGGTGCCGGCGGGCGCTGTGATCTGCCGCATTGGCGAGCCCGGTGATCGGATGTTCTTCGTCGTTGAGGGGCGCGTCAGCGTCGCGACGCCGAACCCGGTAGAGCTTGGCCCTGGCGCCTTCTTCGGCGAGATGGCGCTGATCAGCGGCGAACCGCGTTCGGCGACGGTCAGCGCTGCAACGGTGGTCTCACTCCTGTCGCTGCACGCGGTGGATTTCCAGATGCTGTGCAGCAGCAGCCCGGAGATCGCGGAAATCATCCGCAAGACTGCGCTCGAGCGGCGCGGCGCGGTACCCACGGCTTGACCGTACCTCTGGTGTGCAGTCCCGGACTGCGATCGTGTACCGTCGATCTGTGCGGCACCGACAGCGGCCACGGTTTCGTGAGTGGCGAGGGCGACCGCAGCGACATTCGGTAGTCGCCGCTGCCTCGGTGGCCTCGGTCCTAAGATAATATCTGGGAACTGTGCTAGGATGGCCACCGCGCGGCGCGACTTGTCATGCTTCAAAGCGGTCAGGAACGATTGTCATGCTCAATCCAATCTCCATCATGGCCGACCGGCTCGGCGACTATCTGTCAGACCTCTATCTCCAGTATTTCTCGCATCGCAATCCGGAATATGCGAGCTACATAGGTGGAGCGGCCCGCCTTGTCCTAGAGCGCATCGGCAATTCGAACGCCCTCTATCACAACATCGAGCACACGCTGATGGTTACGCTCGCTGGCCAGCAGATCATCCGCGGCCGGCTGCTTTCGGAATCCCTGACCCCCGATGACTGGCTGCATTATACCTGCGCGTTGCTTGTCCACGACATCGGCATGGTCCACGGCGTGTGCCAGGGCGACACCGAGGACAGCTTCGTCATTAACGAGGCCGGCGACTTCTTTACGCCACCGCGCGGCGCCTCCGACGCGGTGCTTGCGCCCTATCATATCGAGCGCGCCAAAATCTATGCGCGCCAACGTTTTGCTTCCTCGAAGTTCGTCAATGAGGAGCGCATCGTCGCGGCGATCGAGATGACGCGCTTTCCGGTGCCGAACGATCCGGCCTACCAGGTCACCAACACCGAGCCGGCGCTGGTCAGGGCGGCAGACCTGATCGGCCAGCTCGCTGATCCCTTCTACCACCGCAAGCTGCCGGCGCTGTTTGCCGAGTTCTCTGAGATCGGGATGGTGGAAAAGCTCGGCTGCAAGACCGCCGCCGATCTCGGCGCCATCTTCACCGATTTCTTCACGCTGCAGGTCGAGCCCTATATCGGCGACGCGATCCGCTATCTGGAGCTAACGACGGAAGGCAAGCAGTGGATCGCCAACCTCCACAGCAACCTCTTCCAGTCCGGGCATCGCGCCAGGATCGGCCCGTTCCCCGGCGTGTTGCAGCCGACCTCGGCGAGCCTTTCGGTGGTAACTTAAGAGCCTGGGATTGTTGTTTCCTCTTTTCCGCCGGTGCCGGGCCGGCTGCGAACCAGCGATGGGTTGACGCGGAGTGGGTCTCGCTGTCCCTGGCCGCAACTCGACAATCCCCTCCCGCACTTTTCGCGCGCGGGCCAAGTCCGCTTGGCGCTGCGAAATGCTGACATTCTGCATAGCCAAGCAAACGAACCTTTCGCCGCAGAACGGGCACAACTGATTTGCGTTTCGTTCCGCCAGCTAACGCGACCGATGCGCGTTTGCCCGCCATTGTGTTGATGTGCGTCAATGCGAGACGGCCCTACGGCCCTTACCATGGTCACGGTCAGTAATGATTTTGGAGACAGCAGTGGACGAGGAGAGCAGAAACAAGATCGAGACGTTGTTGGATCAGCATCGGATCATGACGGTTGCAACGCTGAGGCCGGACGGCTGGCCGCAGGCGACGACCGTCGGCTACGTGAACGAAGGCCTTACCCTTTACTTCCTCTGCGGTCTGGAAAGCCAGAAGGCTGCGAATCTGGCGCGAGACGATCGCGTGTCCTTGACCATCGATCATGACGCGCCACAGGTGATGGACATCACCGGACTTTCTATGGCGGCGCGTGCGCAGCCGGTGGTAGACCGGGCCGAAGCGGAAAAGGTCCTGCGGATGCTGCCGCTGAAGTATCCCGAGCAAGTTTCGCTGCCGGGCCCGATGCCGACGCCGGAGCAGGTGCGCATATTTCGCGTGATGCCTTCGGTCATCTCAGTGCTCGATTACTCCAAGGGCTTTGGCCACACCGAGCTCGTCACTTGCTGAGCGCGCCCTCCCCAAGATAACCTTTGGGCTAGGGCAAGGACGGCAAATCGCCTGCAAGTCTGTCCATTCAGACCTGGGGCTGGCGCCTCGTCGGATGACCGCCAGTAGCGCATCCCTGACAGTCGATCGTTCAAGCGATACCGGGGTTGATGATCCTACCCATACGGCGTTTTGAACGGTTTCTCGCTTTGTTGGTGATGGGCGATCATGCGAAACCGCCGTCCTTTAGACTAGCGCCCGGGATGATAAGTCGCCATCAAACGCTCGAGTTCGTCGATGGCGGAGGACTTCGAAAGCTTCTCGCCCTGGAGTTCCGGCCGCACCTTCCAGCCCGGATCGACGCCCTCCATATTCGGCAACTCATGCGCGATGCCCTTATGACAGTCGATGCATGTCGCCTCGCCGGAAAGCAGGTAGCGTGTATGGATTTCGGCGGCCCGCACGGTCTGCTTTGACAGGTCCATGGCGACCGACGAATGGCAGTTACGACATTCGAGGCTGTCATTGGCCTTCAGCCGCGCCCACTCATGTTCGGCAAGATAGAGGCGCATGTCGAGAAACTTGCGTCTCGTGTTGATGGTGCCGAAGATCTTGCCCCAGACTTCTTTCGAAGCTTGCATCTTGCGCGCTATCTTGTCGGTCCATTTGTGCGGCACATGGCAGTCCGGGCAAGAAGCGCGGACTCCAGAACGGTTGGAGAAGTGGACCGTCCGCGTCAGTTCCTGATAGACGTTGTCCTCCATCTCGTGGCACGAAATGCAGAATTGCTCGGTGTTGGTCAATTCAAGCGCAGTATTGAAAGCGCCCCAGAACATGACGCCGCCAACGAAACCGCCGAGCGTCAGGAATGCGAGACTGAGGGTTGCGGCTGGCGCGGTGAGGACGCGCCCTGCCCACAGCGCAATTTTTCTTATCCGCTGCATGCCTACTCGCTCCCGGCGGGTTTGACACCCAACTCGCTCATGTCCTTGAAGAGGTTTTGGACAAGAGGCTGAACGTTGGCCTGTGGCACATGGCAGGCCGTGCAGAAGTAGCGTCGCGGCGAGACATCGGCGATCATCTGACCTTCGCGCGTCATGTAGTGGGTAACGCTGATCATCGGTGCGCCAGAACCTTCGGTGAACTCGCGCTTGTGGCACGAGAGACAGCGGTTGGTGTTAACCGACAATTGATAACCCTCGATCGAATGCGGGATCACCGGGGGTTGGTCGGGATAGGCGCGCATCTTGCGAATATCGTCGACGATCCATTTCGGTAGAGGTTGAGCGGGAACTGACTCCATAGGCGGCGTCGCTCCTGTCAGTTTCGAGGCCATCTGGGCAATCGCCGCGGTCCCTGTGAAAAGGATGGCAACGGCGATGCCCATCGCCAGTTTGCGCCGCTTTATCAAGAGGCCGAAACGATCTTGACCGCGCATTTCTTGAAATCCGTCTGTTTGGAGATGGGATCGGTGGCGTCGAGCGTGACCTTGTTGATCAACTGGCTGGCGTCGAACCACGGTACGAAGATCACGCCCTTGGGCATCCGGTTGCGGCCGCGCGTTTCCAGCCGCGACCTGATTTCTCCCCGGCGCGAGATGATCCTGATCTCGGCGCCCTGGTTCAGGCCGCGCTTGCGCGCATCGTCGGCGTTCATGAAGCAGCACGCCCCGGGAAACGCCCTGTAAAGTTCCGGAACACGCATAGTCATCGACCCAGAATGCCAGTGTTCCAGAACACGTCCGGTGACCAGCCAGAGATCGTATTCCTTATCCGGCGATTCCGCCGGCGGCTCGTAGGGCACGGCCAGGATAACGGCCTTCCCGTCGGGCTTGCCATAGAATCGCACACCCTCGCCCGGCTTGACGTAAGGATCGTAGCCCTCGCGGTAACGCCATTTAGTCTCCTTGCCATCTACCACGGGCCAGCGCAGGCCCCTCTCTTCGTGGTAGCGGTCATAGGGCGCCAGATCGTGTCCGTGTCCGCGCCCAAATGTGGCGTACTCCTCGAACAACCCCTTCTGCAGATAGAACCCGAAATCCCTGGCTTCGTTGTTGTCGTAGTCCGGGTCGACCTCGCTGACCGGAAATTTGTCGACATTGCCGTTTCGGAAGAGCACGTCAAAAAGCGTCTTGCCCCGGTACTCTGGGCTACTGTCGAGGATTTCCGCGGGCCAAACATCGTCGGTCGTAAAGCGCTTGGAAAATTCGACCAACTGCCACAGATCGGAGCGCGCCTCGCCCTTGGCCTGCACCAATTGGTGCCAGACGTGCGTTCGGCGTTCGGCGTTGCCGTAGGCACCTTCCTTCTCGACCCACATGGCTGCCGGCAGGATCAAATCGGCGCTCATCGCCGTCACCGTCGGATAGGCATCGGACACGACAATGAAATTGTCGGGATTGCGGTAGCCAGGATAGGTCTCCTGACTGTCATTCGGCGCCGCCTGGACGTTGTTGTTGACCTGCACCCAATAGAAATTCAGCTTGCCGTCCTTCAGCATCCGGTCCTGCTCGACCGCGTGATAGCCTGGCTTTTCCGGCAGCAGGCCATGCGGCAATTTCCAGATTTCCTCCGCATGCGCGCGGTGCTCGGGGTTGGTCACCACCATGTCTGCCGGCAGGCGATGCGCGAATGTTCCGACCTCACGCGCTGTGCCGCAGGCCGAGGGTTGCCCGGTCAGCGAAAACGGGCTGTTGCCGGGCTCGGAGATTTTTCCAGTCAGCAGATGAATATTGTAGACCATCTGGTTGGCCCACACGCCACGGACATGCTGGTTGAATCCCATGGTCCAGAGCGACATGACCTTGCGACTGGGGTCTGCATAGAGTTCTGCAAGCTCCTCGAGGAATTCCCTCTCCACGCCGGTCAGTTCAACGGTCTTTTCGAGCGTGTAGTCCGACACGAACGCCTTGAATTCATCGAAGTCGATGGGCTCCATCTTGCCGGCGTTGGCCGCGCCGGTCGCGGCTACCTCCAGCGGATGTTCAGGCCTGAGACCATAGCCAATATCGGTTGCGCCCTTCATGAAGGTGGTGTGGTCGCGCACGAATGCCTCATTGACGCGACCCGTCGTGATGATGTGGTTCGCGATGTAGTTGAGGATGACAAGATCCGTACCCGGCTTGAATATGATCGGCACGTCGGCCAGATCCATGCTGCGATGCGTGAAGGTCGACAGCACCGCGACCTTCACATGCGGGTGGCCGAGCCGCCGGTCCGCCAGTCGCGTCCACAGGATCGGGTGCATTTCGGCCATGTTCGAACCCCACAGCACAAACGCATCGGCAGCCTCGAAATCGTCGTAGCAACCCATCGGCTCGTCCATGCCAAATGTCCGCATGAAAGCGTAGGCGGCGGACGCCATACAGTGACGGGCATTGGGATCGAGATTGTTGGAGCGGAAGCCGGCCCGCATCAACTTGGTCGCGGCATAACCTTCATGGATCGTCCACTGGCCGGAGCCGAACATGCCGATTGCCGTCGGCCCTTTGTCCTTCAGCACCTGCTTGCACTTTTGGGCCATCACGTCGAAAGCCTCGTCCCAGGAGACCGGCTCGAACTCGCCTTCCTTGTCGAACACGCCGTTGCGTTTGCGCAAAAGCGGCGTGGTCAGCCTATCGGCGCCATACATGATCTTGGACAGGAAATACCCTTTGACGCAGTTCAGGCCGCGGTTAACTTCGGCCTGCATATCGCCGTGGGTCGCGACGACCTGGCCCTCCTTGACGCCGACCATGACACCGCATCCGGTGCCGCAGAAACGGCAGGGGGCCTTGGACCATTTGATTTCAAGCGCGCTCACGCCGCCGGGAACAGGCTGGGCGGATGCTGGGAGCGCAATCCCTGCGGTCGCCGCGGCTATGCCCGCGGCATGGGCTTTCAGGATATCGCGCCGCGTCAATTCGAACGTCATTGCCCGGTGCCCTCCTCAGCCTCGATATGTTCGAACACCATGTTCGCAGCAATAACCCCGTCGAGCAGCGCGATTTGGGTGAGATAGTCGCCCATCGCCCCTGTGCTCGTGCCCTCGATGACAACGACGATCTTGCCGCCTTCATGTGCATAGACCTCGACATCGCGCATCGCTGACAGCTGCGCCGCGACATCATCCCCCCTCGTCGGCAGCACCGAGACGACGGCGCTCGATATGTGGTGGTAGCGCCGATCCTCAGGCATGGATGTCGTCCCTGGCGCGTTCACTCACACCGATCGCACTGGCGGGACAAACGCCGATGCACGCTCCGCATCCGCTGCAGGCGTCCTCGTTCAGTTCTGGAAGAAAGGGGCCGCCAATGCGTGGCCGGAAGTGTATCGCCTGCTCGGGACAAGCGTCGAGGCAGGACTGGCAGGCTATGCCGGACTTCGCAAAGCAGGACGCAGATATGGCGACTGCATGCTTGAATCTTCGCGGCGTGTCTGTGGTGAACACGGGCTCCGGGCAGGCTTTCGCGCATTCACCGCAAAAGGTGCATTCTCCGACGGTGAAATCGAGAGCCGGAAAGGCGTGAAGGAGAGAAATAATGCCTGGCGGGCAAGCTTCGACGCAGGCTGCGCAGCCCGTGCATGTATCAAGACCATGGTTCGACATGCCTGGAGGCCGGATGCCCAAGGCCGGAACGGTGCGGCCTTGCAGAAAATTGCGGCGGCTCAGATTGCGGGCGTGGTCCATCGCCGACCCTCAATGCAAGCCGTGGGGAGGTCCCGGCGGGCCGAAGACAATCTGCCACATCCAGATGAGGAAACCGTATCCGCCGACCGCGCCAACGGCTGCAATCGGCCAAATGCCAAAAGCTAGGACGAAGAAAGTCAGCAACTCGGATCGCCGTTTCTGGCGAAAATCGGTCGCACTTGTAGCTTCGAGAGAGTCTTTGTTCACGGAACCTATCCATCCATGAGTGCAAAACTCGTACCCTGCATACACGCCGATAAGATAGCCTGATACGAGCGCCGGACCAACACATTTCAGATCGCTGTGCGGGTCGACGAAGGCTCTCTAGCTCGGCCCTTCGAGCGTCGCCGAAGGCAGTGAGCTGTCGCCGCCCCATAAGGGGACGTAGAGCTCAACCACGGGATTCTCAGCTAATTTCTTCGCGCGCCCGCTCGGTTAAGGTGTGCAGCAATTCGACACGTCTTATCAGAAAACACGGCGGCGCTGCCTCAAGACGTCGCTCAGGCTCCAACGAGGGCTCTGCGTAGTGAGCTCAGTGGAGCGTCCGCTAGAATTGGCATTGTGGGGTTCAATGGTGGAGCTCTCTAAATTCCTGGACGCGTAGCCATGCCGGCCGTCGCAACCGTGGTCATTGAGTTTGTCTGCGGCGCTGCAAGCGGAATTGCGCTCGGCCGCCGGGTGCCAAGTTTCAGCCTTGGCAGGACAGCCGACGGCATAATCGGCGGCATTGGCGGTCTGCTTTTTGTATGGCCCTCCGCCCGGATTCCAGGTGTCGGGCCCCTCATCGGCCACCACGCCGATGGCCTGACGCCGACCATGTTGATCGGAGCTGCAATAGCAGGGCTGCTCGGAGGTCTCGTCCTGATTGTGCTGGCCGGATTCTTCAGGGCACTCCTGAAAGGCTGATGGCTGCGAATGAAGACGATTGCCCTAACGCACTAGGCTTTCCGCCCCATCCGGGTGCGCCACCGTTGAGGATTGCCAGTATCTACGAGGAGACCGTTATGAGGAAATTGGCTATTGCGCTTGCAGTCGCCTCAGGTTTGGCAGGCTGCACCAACGCGGAAAAAGGCGCCGTGATCGGGGGCGTTGGCGGCGCCGCGCTCGGAACAGCAGCTGGCGGTAACGACGTGCGAAATGCGGTCGTTGGCGGTGCAATCGGGGCCGTCGCGGGTACCTTGATCGGAGCGGCGGCCGACCGTCGCGGATATTGTCGATACCGGGATCGACACGGGCGAATCTTCGAGGCTCCATGCAGGTGATCGCGTTTCGTATCTTGCTCCGCCGCAATGCTCGCAGGGCGACGCATGACCTGTTTGGCCAAGAAGAACAGGTCAGGAAACCGACTTCCATCTTCTGATGTCACCCGGCGGTGCTCTGTTCCCTGTTCGAATTCCCAATGCGCTCTCCCCTTCGCGGAAGCCTGATCAGCCAATGCCGCTTCAGGCAGACCTCTGGATGACGGCTGCGAACCGTTGAGATGAAGGGACCGCCCGCGGCGATCCGGCGCCAGTCGAAGCCGTTCTGTCGTCTTGGGCTGCAATCAAAAAGGGACGGACCGCAAAGGCGTGGGATTCCCGGCTAATTTATTCGCTTTGGTAGAGACCTAAAATGGCATCCCGCAATCTTGTGAGCGCATCTCGATTCCATCGAATCTCGCAGTGGAGGCCCCATGTCCGACCTGGTCGTCATAGTCTACCCCTCCGAAGCCAAGGCTGAAGAGGTGCGCCAGCGCCTGTTTGCATTGCAGAAGGAATATCTCATCAACATCGGCGACGCCGTGATCGCGACCAAGACGGAAGCTGGCAACGTAAAGCTCAACCAGATCATGAACACCACCGTCACTGGTGCTGTGTCCGGTAGCTTCTGGGGGCTGCTCATCGGTGTCATTTTCCTCAATCCCGTCATCGGTGTGGCGATTGGCGCCGCTTCCGGCGCGCTTGGCGGCGCACTGACCGACGTCGGAATAAACGATGCTTTCATGAAAGATCTGTCGGCCACCTTGCAGCCGGGAAATGCTGCACTGTTCGTGCTCGTTCACGGAATGACCGCCGATAAGGTGCTGAGCGCAATCAAGGGATTTGGTGGCGTCGTACTCAAGACATCGCTGGACGAGACGAAGGAGCAGATCCTTCGTGAGGCGCTTAGTCAGGCGTCCAAAGCCGCATAAGGTTCAACGCCGCTCAGGAATCGCGTGAGCCGATCGCCTAGCAACGTGGACAGAACGATGGGCGCATTCGAGACTGCTGTCGTACTCGCAATAGAGGTCATCTGTGGTGCAGCGGCCGGCCTCGCTCTGGGGCGATGGACGGGTCTTCGTCTGGGCGCAAAAGTCGATGCCTTGACGGGCGCGATCGGCGGACTGGTTCTGACCTGGCTGGCCGGACAGCTGCCAGGCGTCGCCCGTATTGTCGGAAAGGTGGAAGGCGCGGTGGACGCCACGGCGCAAGGCGTTGGCGTCCTTACGCCGGCAATCCTTGTCGGGGTTGGCATTGCAGGGTTGTTAGGCGGCCTCGTCCTTACCGCGTGCATTGCCTTTGCCGTAGGCGGAGCCAGGCGTCGAGGGCGGTCCGAAGGAGAAATGAGGTGAAGCAGGTGCAATGCCTGTTTGCTCACCCGAGCACCTGCTTGCTGGTCGCTGCATTGTTGTCGGCATGCACTGTCGCCGTCGATCATCCTCGTCCTGTTCCCCCGCGACCCCAGGCCTGCACCTTCCAGCATGCACCTGTTTGCGGTCGACGAGGCGAAAGGCTGCAGACATTTGGCAACGCGTGCATGGCTCGCGCCCAAGGATTCCAGGTGGTGAGCAATGGCCAGTGTCGCATGTCGCGGCCGACCCAGCCGATAGCCTGTACTCGAGAGTTTGCTCCGGTTTGTGCGAGCCGGAGTGGGCGCCTGCGCACCTTCTCCAACGCTTGCCTGGCCCGTGCGGATGGTTTTCGGCCAGTTCATGCCGGCCGCTGCCGTTGAGGCTTCCGGCAGGAATTTGAGCTTGGCTTCTTCTCGGCTGTGAACACTTCCGTTCCGGAGATTGCGACCGTTGCGCTCGACAGACGACAAGCCAGAAATGACAGAAACGAGCGGTCGCGGGGCGGTTCATCCTGTTGCAACCGGCATCCTCGTCCTCGCATTGTTGTATTTCGCCAAATCAATCTTTATGCCAGTTGCATTCTCATTGTTCGTTCTCGCGCTGGTCTTGCCCGTTCAAATGGCTTTGCAAAGGCGGATTGCGAAGCTGGCGGCGATGCTGATCACACTGTTGCTCACGCTTGCAGTGATCGTAATCGTTGGATCCGCCGTCGTCTGGGGACTCGGCGAACTGTCGCAATGGCTGTTCTATAATACCGGCCGGCTTCAGGAGATATACACGCACTGGGCGGACTGGCTGGAGAGCCATGGCATCGCAATCGTTGGTCCGCTTGAAGAGCATTTCAATCTGACCTGGCTGATCAGCTTGACGCAAGGCCTTCTCAATCGGCTGAACAGCATGGTCGGCTTTGCCATATTGACCTTCATCTTTGTCATGCTTGGCCTGCTCGAAGCCGACGATTTCCAGCGTCGTCTTCGCCTGAGTTCGGCTCAACCTCAAGGCGAGATGCTCTTGCAAATCGGCCGCGAAATTGGCGCCAAGGTCCGCCGTTTCATGGTGGTCCGCAGTATCGCATGCGTGCTGACGGGCTTGGTCGTGTGGGGGTTTGCCTTGGCTGCCGGGCTCGAACTCGCAAGCGCTTGGGCGGCGATCGCCTTTGCGCTGAACTATATTCCGTTCGTCGGACCGCTGGTGGCTACAATCTTTCCGACCTTGTTCGCCGTCGCGCAGTCCGGGTCGTGGCAACTGGCCCTGATTGTGTTCCTCGGCCTGAACGCTATTCAGTTCGTTATCGGCAGTTATCTGGAGCCATCCCTGACCGGCGCATCGCTGGCGATCTCGCCCTTTGCCGTGATGTTTGCCATCTTCTTCTGGAGCTTTTTATGGGGTCTGCCCGGGGCTTTCATCGGCGTCCCAATTCTGATTGTTGTAGTCACATGTTGCATGCACCAACACTCGACACGCTGGATTGCTGCGCTGCTGTCCGGAGGTCCTGTCGAAATATCTGGTGCTTCTTAGCTGTATTAACTACGCTTCACGGCCAGGCGGGGGCGTCGAAATCCAACTACCTTGTACAACCGGAAAAATCGGCTTAAATTGGCGCTTGCGGGGAGATATTCTTGTCTTTGAAAGATATCTCTGATGAGAGTGCTCTTGCCGACAGTCGCGGGCTGCGCGAAAAGGGGTGCACATAACGCATCCCTAATGTATCTTTGCTTTCGGCGTGCCGACGTTGTGGATTGGTTGTTGAAGACCCTGAGCGGGAAATCTGGCCCGGTCAGGGCTTGCGCCCGTTAGGAGGTCCGATTGTGACCGCTAACGCAGCGAGGGCGCTTTCTGTCGACTTCGCCGAGCCGTTGCCTCAAGCAGCAGCGGTCGCTCCCAAGAATGACCCGCGTCCGGAACGCGTTCCGGTTCCCTGCTTTGAATTCTCGACTCGGGAGCTGCCTCCGAGGGACCAGTTTGCGGCATGGCGCCAGAACTTCGCGACTATGCTCGACTTTGTCGAGCCGAGCGATACTGCGGCGGGTTTCGCCGGCACACAACTTCTCTGGGACCTAGGCGATCTTGCCCTGGCTCAGATCAGCACCAATGGCTTGGATTTTACCAGCCTGGCGGGTCGCATTCGCCGGGACCCCATCGATCACTGGTTGGTGACCCTTATCCGGGACGGCAGATCGCAGACGACCACTCCATCCAGGTCTTTTGACGGAGAGGCCGGATCGGTGCAGGTGCATTCGCTTGGCCGGGTCTTCGAGGGAAGCGTTACAGACAGCGAAATGCTGTTGCTCTTCGTACCCCGCGACTTCTGCCGCGACATGGGGTGGGGTCTCGACATGGCCGAGTTCACCGTGCTTGATGGAGGCATGGGGACGCTGCTTGCCGACTATCTGGCCAGCCTCGCCCAGAGGCTTCCTACGATTAATGTTGGCGATCTTCCTGGCTTGCTCGGGGCGACCAGGGCGATGCTACAGGGTTGCATCGCGCCATGCTCTGACCATCTCGCCCAAGCCCATGATCCGATTTCCGCCACCTTGCTCGAGCGCGCCCGTCGATTCGTGCAACTTCATCTGTTTGAACCGGATCTCGGCACCGAGCGTCTGACACGCGGACTCGGGATATCGCGTTCACGTCTCTACCGACTGTTCGAGGCTTCCGGAGGGATCGTGCACTACATCCAGCATCGGCGGCTCCTGGCGGCCCATGCAGCGCTCGCTGATCCGAATGACCGGCGTCGAATTCTCGACATTGCTGACGAACACGGCTTCGGTGATGGCGCTGAATTCAGCCGGGCTTTTAGACGCGAGTTCGGATACTGCCCGAGCGAAGTGAGAGCTGGTGTCAAAAACGGACCATCGAACTGGCATATGAACGAGGTGCAGACCGCTGCCCCGTCCGAGCGCCTGAGCCGTTTGCTTCTTCGGCTCCAGGCGCAATGACCGGCGTCGTCGATCTCGCTTAAATCGGGTAACCCGATCCAACCCCATCGAACAATGCGAGCACCATCTGCATTGACGGACCGATCCGCGGCCCGCAACGCAGCACCGCCCAGCGATCAAATCCGCGAGCCCGGCCGCCGCGAGAATTCACGCTGTCTTGGCCGCAGATACCCAGCCGTTTGTCAGCCAGGCAATGCCATGCGAAATGAGGTCGATACCCAGCAAGAATCCAAGCACCCAAAGGCCGGTCGTGGGCCATCCAGTCAGGACAACAAGTCCAGCCAGAAATCCGAATGCTCCGGACAGAACCATCGCCCAGCCGACGTCGCTCCAGTGCCTGACGCCGACAAAGAGGCGCACGATGCCCGAGGCCACAAGCAATAGTCCGAGGACGTAGGTCAGGACAAGGGCGCCTGACACAGGCTGCCTCACCACCATGGCACCAAAAACAATATACAGGATGCCGAGGAGGAATTGCCATATGAAGCCGCCCCATCCCTTCATCCAGAAGGCGTGCATCATCTCGAACGCACCCACGACGATGGCCGTAACACCAATGACAATGGCGCTGATCACGGTAGCCAGCGCAACGTCACCCAAGACGAATATGCCCCCGACAATCAGCACGAGGCCAAGGAGAAGACGAACCGATGTGGGTGGCAAGGTCGATGCGGTTCCATTCTCATAGGCAGTCATGGCTCCCTCCCCGATTGCTGGACTCCCTCATTGGTGTCGATCCCTGCCTTCGGCCGGACAGTGGCCCACTCCGCAATATGCTGGATCGCCGCGAATAAGGCCGGGATGATGAAAAGGCCGATCGTCGTTGCGGCCAGCATGCCGCCAAAGATTGTGACACCCACCGCCTGGCGCGCGCCGGCTCCTGCGCCGGTGGACACCGCCAGTGGAATAATGCCCAGAATGAAAGACAGAGCCGTCATCATCACGGCACGGAACCGCTGCTCGGCGCCAAGTCTTGCCGCTTCGTCGATCGGTTGCCCCTCCTCGCGGCGTTCCTTGGCGAATTCGACGATCAGGATGGCGTTCTTCGACGCCAGCCCGATGAGCAGCACGATGGCGATCTGCACATAAAGACTGTTTTGCAGTCCGAAAAGCATGAGCGCCCCAGTGGCGCCGAACAAGGCGGCTCCAAGGGACAGAATTACGGCGATTGGAAGCATCCAGCTTTCGTACTGCGCTACCAAGAACAGATAGGCGAACAGGAAGGCCAGTCCGAAGATCATGGTCTCCTGTCCGGCGCTGCGCCGTTCCTGGAACGACAGGCCGGACCACTCGTAGCCATAGCCGGACGGCAGCGCCTGGGCCGCGACGCGTTCGATGGCATCCATCGCCGCCCCGGAACTGCCGCCTGGCGCGACTTGGCCGTTGATCTGTGCCGCTACCGAGAGGTTGTAGCGGGAGATGACGAAGGGCGCGAGCACCGTGCTGGTCGATACCACCGCCCTGAGCGGCACCATTGCACCCGTCCGGCTGCGAACATGGAGATTGAGGATATCTTCGGCGTCCCCGCGATGCTCGGCGTCAGCCTGCAGGTTGACCTGGAAGACTCGCCCCTGCAGCGTGAAATCGTTCACGTAGCGCGACCCGAAGCTGGCGCCGATCGTCGAATAGATGTCGGACACGCTCACTCCAAGCGCTTCGGCGCGGGTCCGGTCGACATCGACATAAATCTGCGGCACATCGGCGCTGAAGGTAGTCGCCACACCGCCGATTTCCGGCGCCTGGTTGATCTCCGAAACGAATGCACGGACCACCGCCGCGATCTCCTCCGGCGGCTGGCCCTGCAAAGCCTGGAGGCGCAGATCGAGGCCGCCGACCGCCCCGATGCCGGAAATAGCCGGTGGCGAAAAGACTGCAACGTTGGCGCCCGGAATGGTCGAGAACTGCGCCCGCAATCTCGCGAGGATGGCGTCCAGCCGCAGATCCGGCGTGTTGCGCTGATCCCAAGGATCCAGCGCCGCAACCACCATCGCTCCGTTGGGAGATTGTGTCCCCTGCACGATGCTGAAGCCTGCGACCGAAATGACGTTTTCGACGCCTTTCGTTGCCGACAGAGTCCGTTGAACCTCGCCGACAATCGCCCTCGTGCGATCGAGCGAGGCGGCATTCGGAAGCTGGATATCGACAAACAGGGCGCCCTGGTCCTCGTCCGGGAGGAAGGTAGCGGGAAGACTGCTGAACAGCAGGAAGGCACCCAGGAAGCAGGCGGCAAGCGCGGCGAGAGGTATGATCCACAGGCGCACCAGGAAACCGACCAGCCGACCATAGCCGACGCGCGTCGCGTTCATGAAGCGCGCAAACCAGCCAAGTGGACCGCGCCGGTATCCGCTCTGTCCGCGCCTCAGCAGGATCGCGCTGAGCGCCGGGCTGAGCGTGAGGCCGACTACGGACGAGATAACCAGCGCCGCCGACAAGGTGACCGCGAACTGACGGTAAAGCTGCCCGCTTATGCCGGATAGGAAAGCTGTCGGGATCACCACGGCGAGGAGGACGAGCGTGGTGGAAATGATCGGACCCGTGATCTGCCCCATCGCCTTGCGGGCGGCCGCCGCCGTTTCGATCGCGGGGTCGTCATCCATGACATGCTTGACGTTCTCGACGACAAGGATGGCGTCGTCGGCGACCAGTCCGATCGCCAGCACCAGGGCTAGCAGCGAGATCGAGTTTATCGAATATCCGAACGCTAGCAGGATGGCGATGGCGCCCAGCATTGCGACGGGCATGGCCAGCGCCGAGACCAGGGTGGCGCGCCAGTCCTGCAAGAACAGATAGGTGACGACGAGCACGATCAGGAAAGCCTCGCCGAGGATCCGCACGATGAGCGAGAGGCTCGTACGGACAAACCGTGTCGCGTCGTAGACGACCTGGTACTGGAGGCCGGGCGGAAACGTGGGTGCAAGACGCTTTAGCTCGGCGAGCACGGCGTTGGCGGTCTGGATCGCGTTGGCTCCCGGCGCCTGGTTTATCTGAAGCATCGCCGTGTCATGCCCGGCGAAGCTCGCGCTCGATGAATAATTGCGCGCGCCGAGTTCGATGCGGGCGATGTCGTGCAACCGTACGATCGCTCCGGCCTCGCCGGTGCGCACGACGATGGCCCCGAATTCATCCGTGCTCATGAGGCGTCCGCGGGCCACAAGCGTATATTGCAGCTCGGTGCCTTCCCGCGCCGGTGGGGCCCCGGCCTGGCCAAGCGAGGCCTGGATGTTCTGCCGCTGAATGGCTGTGGCCACGTCATCGGCCGTTATGCCGAGCGCATCCATGCGTGCCGGATCCATCCATATGCGCATCGAGTATTCGGACGCGCCGACGACGGAAGCCTCGCCGACACCGGTGACACGCGAGAGCGCATCGGCGATCGTTGTCGAGGTGAAATTGGTGATCTGCAGCACGTCGAGCTTGCCGTCCGGAGAATAGAAGGCGATGCCAAGCACGAAATCGGGCGATCTCGACCGCACCGACACGCCTTGCTGGGTGACCGCGGCCGGCAATTGAGAAATTGCCAGTTGCGCCCTGTTCTGCACATTGACCTGCGCAATGTCTGGATCCGTGCCGACTTCAAACGTCACGGACAGCGAATATTGCCCGGCATTCGAACTTGTCGACGACATGTACATCATGTTGGGGACGCCATTGATGGCCGTCTCCAGAGGCCCGCCGACGACATCGGCTATTACTTCCGCATTCGCGCCGGGATAGATCGCCGAGACGCTGACGGTGGGCGGCGTGATCTCTGGATATTGCTGCACCGGCAGCGAAAAAATGGCGATCGCGCCTGCAATCGAAATGACGATCGACAAGACGATCGCCAGCCGGGTCCGGGTGATGAACAGATCGGAGATCATTGGCCATCGCCAACGGGCTGGCCTTGGCTCGGCTGAACTGTCATGCCTTCGACAAGACGCTGGATTCCCTGGACGACGACCTGCTCGCCGCCGCTGAGGCCAATGGTGACCGCCCAGCCATTGTCGACACGTGCGCCCGTGTCGATGCGCCGTTGCGAGACGGTGTTGCTCTTGCCAAGCAGATAGACGAAGCGCCCCTCGCGATCCTGCAGCACCGCTGCCTGAGGTACTATCGGCAAGCTGGGCGCGTCTTTCTCGCGCACGTAGAGGGTGACGAACTGTCCCGGCAGAAGGATATGGCGAGGATTGGGGAAAACTGCGCGGGCCGCGACCGTCCCAGTCTGCGGGTCGATCTCGTTCTCGATAAATTCGATTCGACCGGGCGTGTCGTAGTCCGTCCCGTTCGCAAGACGCAACGAAAGTTTCAATGTGCTCGGATCGACGTTACTGCCGCTCGTCGCCTCCTGCTGCCGGATCGTCACAAGCAACCCTTCGGTCACAGCGAAAGCCACGCGGACGGTGTCCAGGCCGACTATGCGTGCCAGCGCACCGGAATCCGATCCGACCAGATTGCCGGTCGTGAACGTCGCGCGGCCGATGTTGCCGGAGATCGGGGCAGTGATACGAGCATAGGACAGGTTGAGTTCGGCGGTAGTCAGGGACGCCTGGGCAACCTGCACGTCCGCGGCAGCGACATCGAATGCCGCCTGGACCTCGTCTAGAGCGGCCTGTGAGATCGTTCTTCGGGCGAACAGATCCTGGTTGCGCGCCAGGCTCCGTTCGGCCGATATTCGTGTTGCCTCGGCACGCGCCACCTGCGCCCGTGCCGACGCAACCAGGGCATTGAGTTGATCCGGCTCGATCTCGAACAGAGTTTCCCCAGCCTTTACCGCTTGTCCACCCTTGAAATCGACGGAGTGCAGAAAGCCGGTGACACGCGCCCGGATGTCGACTGCCTCTATCGCTTCCACGCGACCGGTAAACTGCACGGGAGTGCTGACCCGCTGAACCTCGATCTTCTCGACGACGACAGCGGGCGGCGGCGCCTGCGTTCCGCCAGGTTGCTGGGCGAATGAAATCGAACTGATGAAAGGTGGTCCGGCGCCGCCCAGGCAAGCAGCCATCAAGCATGCCCAGGAAGCGCGACTGATCCATCGCCGCCTCGCGGCCGGACGATGTCGCTCGGACGTTTCGCACGGCGCCTTCATGACCGGGCTCTACGCATCGTCAGGGCAATGGCAATGTAGGCGCCGCCGGCGACAAGGAGGGAAATGCCAGCGATCGTACCTGGTGTGTAAATGCTGGTATAGGGCAACTTCAATGCGAGCGTCGCACTAGCGGCCAGGGCGACCAGGCCCGATACTCCGAACCACTGCCAACCGTCTTGATCGCGCACCCGAAGCGCGAGGGCGACTTGCAGGATGCCCTGCACCAGAAAAACCAAGGCGATCAGAAGAGTGATCGCGAGAGCGCCCTTGAAGGGATTGAAGTATATTAGGATGCCGCCGACCAACTCGACCGCGCCCGTGAGCTCTTGCCAGATGAATCCGCTCCACTCCTTGACTCGCAGGGATTGAACCATCTTCACAATGCCCGCGAGCGAAAGGACGATTCCAAGGACAACGCTTGCCGCGAATGTGGAAACCACGGGCAGCGCGACGGCCAGCACTCCAGCCGACGTCAGGCCGATGCCCAGCGCCAAAAACCAACCCCATTTGGAACGCAGGGAGTCCGCTTGATGCTGGTGATCGGTTCCGCTCGTGGATGCGCCGCTCATCGTCGCTTGCCTAACCAGAATTGCTGCAGGAGCGGCGCCCATCTCCGATCTCCGGGAACGCTCTCTTGTCAGTAATCCACCGGATCACGGATTATCGGACAGGTCATGCAGTGGCCGCCGCCACGACCGCGGCCTAGTTCCGCGCCGATGATTGTAATGACCTCTATGCCCTCCTTTCGCAGCAGCGTGTTTGTATAGGTGTTACGGTCATAGGCGTACACGACGCCCGGCGATGCACAGACCAGATTTGCGCCACTATCCCATTGGGTGCGCTCGCGGACGTAGGCATTGCCGCCGGTCTCAACAACACGCATCTTTTTGAGGCCGAGCGAGTCGCGCACCGTCTCGACGAAGGTGCCTTTGTCCTTGTGCAGTTCGACGCCGCCCTTGCCGTCCGGCCGGTAGGAGAACGCCTCGATGCCATTGACGATATCCGGGTAGAGCAGCACGCAGTCGCGGTCGGCAAAGGTGAACACCGTGTCGAGATGCATCGCCGCGCGCAGTTTCGGCATCGCCGCGACGATGACGCGCTCGGCCGCGCCCTTCTCGAACAGCGTCGCAGCGAGCTGGCTGATGGCCTGACGGGAGGTGCGCTCGCTCATGCCGATCAGAACATTCCCCTTGCCGATCGGCATGACGTCGCCGCCCTCGAGCGTGGCGAGGCCCCAATCCTTGGTCGGGTCGCCCCACCACACGTTGACCTTGCCGGCGAAGTCGGGATGGAACTTGTAGATCGAGGTGGTGAGGATGGTCTCCTCATGCCGCGCCGGCCAGTAGAGCGGGTTCTGCGTGACGCCACCATAGATCCAGCAGGTGGTGTCGCGGGTGTAGAGCGTGTTCGGCAGCGGCGGCAGTAGATACTCGTTTACCCCGGCCGCGTCACGGATCAGCTCGAGCTGTTCGCCGCCTATGGATTCGGGGAATTCATGGGTCGAGAGACCACCGATCAGCGTCTCCGCCAGATCGCGGTTGGAGAGCCCCTCCAAATAGGAGCGCACCTCGTCGACGAGGCCCAGGCCGATCTGGTTCGGCACCACCTGATTGTCGAGGATCCATTTCTTCGCCTCGGGGACGGCGACAGTTTCGGCGAGGAGGTTATGCATCTCCACCACCTCGACGCCGCGGTCGCGCATCTTGGTCATGAAGTCGAAATGATCGCGCTTGGCGTTGTCGACCCACAGCACATCATCGAACAGCAGTTCGTCGCAATTGGTGGGCGTCAGGCGCTGATGGGCGCGGCCGGGCGCGCAGACCATGACCTTGCGAAGCTGCCCGACTTCGGAATGCACGCCGAATTTCGTTTCCATCGCCATGACTTGTGCCTTTCTCGTCAAGGTGTAATTGCGCCAGTCAACAGGCCGACGAAACCGGCGAGTCCAGCGACCAGTGTGACGGCGAAGATGATGAGTTCGACCGATGTGAAGATCCGCGCGTTCTGTTCGCGCCGCGCCCAGAGGTACAGGACGGTTCCCGGCACGAAGAGCACCGCCACCAGCAGGACGTATTTCAAGCCGGCGGCCAGAAACATGACAAGCGTGTAGACAACGGCGATCCAGGCGAATAACTGGTCGCGCCCGCGCTGACCAGGCGAGGTCTCGTACCCCTCGCCGCGGCGGGCGATCAGCACGCCATAGCCCGCGACCAATAGGTAGGGCAGCAGCGCCGTCACGCTTGTCATGTCGAGCATGAAGTTGAAGGCGTCACGCGACCAATAGGTTGAGATGACGAATAGCGAGACGACGATATTGGTCAGCCAAAGCGCGTTGGCGGGAACCCGGTTGCCGTTCTGCGCCGCGAAAAGCTTGGGCATGTCCTGCGACTTCGCCGCGGCGAACAGTACCTCGGCGCAGATCAGCGACCAGGCGAGATAGGCGCCGAGCACTGACACCAGCACGCCGATGGAAATGAACACCGCGCCCCAATGTCCCACGACCAGTTCGAGCGCGCCGGCGAGCGAGGGCTGTTGGACTCCGGCGATGGCCGCACGCGTAGCCGTGGCGTAGGGCAGAAGGGTGATGGCCACCATCAGGCCCGTGACGCCGACAAAACCCAGAATGGTGGCGGTGCCGACATCCGAACGCTTCTCTGCGAAGCGCGAATACACGCTCGCTCCCTCAATGCCGAGGAAGACGAAAACGGTGATCAGCATGGTGTCGCGCACCTGCGCCACCAGGGTCTTTTCCGGCATGCCTACGCCGCCGAGAAAGTTCTCGGAGAATTGCGTGTAGTTGAACGCGAACGCCATGGCGAGGATCGCCACGATGATCGGTACGATCTTGGCGACCGTCACGACGCTATTGATGAAGGTGGCCTGCTCGACGCCGCGCAGGATCATGAAATGGAAGGCCCAGATGCCAACCAGCGAGACGATGATCGCGGTCGCGGTGCTGCCATCCCCGAAAATCTCCGGGAAAAAGCGCCCGAGCGTCGATCCGATCAGCACCCAGTAGAAGACGTTTCCGAGGCAGCTTCCGAGCCAATAGCCGAACGCCGAGAGGAAGCCCATATAGTCGCCGAATCCCGCCTTGGCATAGGCGAAGACGCCGGAAT
Organism: Mesorhizobium sp. P2_D1; assembly: GCF_056404455.1. Taxonomy (NCBI): domain Bacteria; kingdom Pseudomonadati; phylum Pseudomonadota; class Alphaproteobacteria; order Hyphomicrobiales; family Phyllobacteriaceae; genus Mesorhizobium; species Mesorhizobium sp. P2_D1. The sequence continues at coordinate 68,155 of NZ_JBFUDZ010000016.1, read as the reverse complement.
CGATATCGGGTTTCTTCTCGGCCAGCGCCTGGAACACCCGGGCCAGCATGTACATGCCGGTTCCGGCTATCGCCCAGGCGATGATGGCGCCGAACGGGCCCGTCGCGGTGGCGAACCTGCCGGGCAGATTGAAGATGCCGGCCCCGATCATCGACCCGACAACCATTGCGATCAAGGCGAACAAGGACAGCTTCTGCTCGGACTTACTTGCCACGTGCCTCTCCCGAGTGATCGGAAATCATCTGTCCGTGAGCCAACAAAGCGGGCTGGAATTTCAGTACAAACCAAACCCTATGCTTTTGGCGTGGTCGTGAAATTAGCTGAGAGTCTCATTCCTGTGCATCGCGTCTCTATTTCGGAGCCTCGACGCAATACACCGCCGCAGTGGAGTTTCATCGGCTGGACTTGTGACTTTCTCCGATGCAGCATCGGGTGAGCGACCTGGACCGGTTTAGCAATTCGGACGGATTTCGCTTGTGCAATTGACGACCGGCTCGAGACGCGGCCATGGCATCCCAGACCTCGCAGAAGCTTTCGCTCGCGGCGCTAACGGCGATGGTGGTCGGATCAATGATCGGCGCCGGCATATTTTCGCTGCCTCGTACCTTCGGCAATGCCACCGGACCGGTCGGCGCAATCATCGCCTGGAGTATCGCCGGGACCGGGATGTATACGTTGGCCCGCGTCTTTCAGGCACTCGCGGAGCGCAAGCCCGAACTCGATGCCGGCATCTTTGCCTACGCAAAAGCCGGCTTCGGTGACTACGCTGGTTTCCTTTCTGCGTTTGGCTATTGGTTGGTTGCCTGCATTGCCGACGTCTCATACTGGATTCTGATCAAGTCGACGCTCGGCGCGTTCTTCCCGGTTTTTGGCAACGGTGACACGGTCCCGGCAGTGGTGGTCTCGTCGATCGCACTCTGGTTGTTCCACTTCACGATCCTGCGCGGGATCAAGGAAGCTGCCGTCATCAACACCGTTGTTACGGTCGCAAAAGTCATTCCCATCCTTACCTTCATTTTGATTCTGGCCGGAACGTTCAAGGCGAACATCTTCGTCAGCAACCTTTGGGGCGGAGAGCTGGCATCGCAAAGCGGTCTCTTTGAGCAAGTCCGATCGACCATGCTGGTCACAATCTTTGTGTTCATTGGGATTGAGGGAGCAAGCGTCTATTCTCGCTATGCCAAGGAACGCTCCGATGTCGGCAGGGCGACGATCGTCGGTTTCGTCGCCGTTTTGTTCCTGCTGGTTCTGGTGACGCTTCTGCCGTATGCCGTACTCACACAGGCGGAAATCGCTGGAATGAGGCAGCCATCCATGGCTTCCGTTCTCGAGGCCGTCGTCGGTACCTGGGGCGCGGTTTTCGTCAGCGTAGGGCTGATTGTTTCTGTGCTAGGCGCTTATCTTGCCTGGTCGTTGATCTGTGTCGAGGTGCTGTTCGCGGCCGCAAAGAGCGGCGACATGCCAAGGATTTTTGCGCGTGAAAATGCCAACAAAGTCCCGGCCGCCGCGCTGTGGCTGACCAATATCGTCATTCAAGTCTTCGTCATAAGCACGCTTTTCTCGCAAGATGCGTTCGCGCTCATGGTGAAGCTGAGCAGTGCCATGGTGTTAATTCCTTACCTGCTCGTGGCTGGATACGGCTTCCTTCTGGCTTTACGCCGAGAGACTTATGGAATCCAACCGGCACAGCGATCCCGCGACTTGATCGTGGCTGGCATTGCCACATTGTATGTTGCGTTCATGATCTACGCAGGCGGCCTGAAATTTCTGTTGCTGTCATCTATTCTCTACGCACCCGGTACGCTGCTCTATGTTCAGGTCAGACGGGAACAGAACAAGCAAGTGTTGGTCGGCGTAGAATGGATAGTGTTGGCGGCTGCGGCAATTGGTTGCCTCGTTGGCATTTACGGAATTGCCAGCGGCGACATCATTATCTAGCTGACCGAGCGCTTCAGTTCCTTGGCCGACAAGACATACCAAGGAATGTCTGGCCTAAATCAAGTGCGTAATCCGGTTACCCTCCGTAGAATGTCGCCGCGAAGTGCTGTCGGCTATTCATCCCTGAAGTGACAATCAGCGTGCCAATCGGTCCTGGTTGGCAACGCATGGGAGACGTCATGGGTATCGCAGCGCGCTTTCTGGCCACGACGACAGTTGCGATCCCTTCAGCCAGACCGCAGTTGCCGCGCCTTGCGACTCTGAAATGCGGAACCAGCCTGCTCGGCGCAGAAGGATAGCGATCATGAACGACAGCCTCTCGCCGCGCGAAATCGTGCGGGCAATGGTGGATCTCGGCGCCGCTAAGGCCGCTCACAGCGTTCCTGATCTTTTGATCCGCGGCATGCTTTCCGGGGCGCTCCTTGCCTTCGCGACGAGCATGGCCCTGGAGGGTGCGCTTCAGACAAATGTCGCGCTCGTCGGCGCTCTCATCTTCCCGGTGGGATTTGCCATCATCATCATCCTTGGCCTCGAGCTCGTGACCGGGAATTTTGGCCTGGTACCCCTGGCCGTCCTCGCTCACCGTACGACGGTCGGCCGGATGTTGGCCAATTGGTTCTGGGTTTTCGTCGGCAACATGCTCGGTTCGCTCATCTTTGCCGGGCTGTTCTATGTCGTCCTGACCGATGTCGGCAATGTTGGGGCGAGTGCGCTCGGAGATCATCTGCGTGCGCTCGCCGAAGCCAAGACGATTGCCTATGAGCCGTATGGATACGATGGACTGGTGACCGCCTTCGTCAAGGCCATGCTCTGCAACTGGATGGTCTGCCTCGGCGTCGTCATGGGGATGAGTTCGAAGTCCACCCTCGGCAGGATCGTCGGATGCTGGTTGCCCATATTCGCCTTCTTCGCGCTCGGATTCGAGCACTGCGTCGTCAACATGTTCGTCATTCCCATGGGGATGATGCTCGGGGCCAAGATCAGCTTCGCAGACTGGTGGTACTGGAACCAGATACCCGTGACCTTGGGCAACATTGCTGGCGGTTTCCTCTTCACCGGACTTCCTCTCTATTGGACCTACCTGAAGGGCGGTGCAGAAGACGTGCCTGCCCCTGCGGCGAGGATGTCACTCGGCCCGGCCGAGTGATGGGCCGGCATTCCGGCGAACACATCTTCTTCCTCGGCATTGGGCCGCCCACATTGCTTCGCGAAAGAATGTAGTCGTTTCGAAAAGAAGGCCTCAGTCGGGTCCGCCATGGTGCCGCCGACAGCACCCAGCCGAACAACTTCGATTGGACACAGCTAGAGCCAGGAAAGGCGCCGGCACATGCCTGACAGACCAGATGTGCAGTCCCAAACCAGAGGATGGCTGTGGCTGTCAGGTTCGCGGCCGACCGGGTCCAGTCCGGATCACAAATTGCAATCGCCGCCATTGCGCATCGCCTGATGACCACGAACATGACGCAACTCGACCTTCCGCCTGATGTTTCGCCGCAGCCGAGTTTTCGCTCGGCTGACACTTCTTCTTCAGAAAGCGGCGCGGCGGCCGAGATCACTGACGAACGCAGGCGAGCGATCGTCGCGGAGATCCCACGGCTGCGTGGTTATGCGCGCGCGCTGTTGCGGGACCGCGATGCCGCCGACGACCTTGTGCAGGACAGCCTCGAACGGGCGCTGTCGAGGATGGCGAACTGGACGGCCGGCGATACGCCACGCCGCTGGCTGCTCACGATCATGCACAATCTGTTCGTCGACCAGTTGCGGCGCGCCAAACGCCATGCCCAGGCAGTGATCACGATCTCAGAAACGATAGATGCGATCGCGACGTCGCCACAGGCCGACAGGCTCGTATTCGTGGACGTATTCTCGGCGCTTCAGCAGATCAATCCCGAACGACGCGCAGCACTTGTGCTAGTCGCGGTCGAAGGCCTCTCCTATGCCGATGCCAGGAAGGCGCTGGGCATTCCCGTGGGGACACTAACGTCGCGGATCGCCAGGGGCAGAGAGGAGCTGCGATCGATCCTCGAAGGTGTCTCGCAGCCAGGCCAACCAGGGTGAGCAAAGAATGAACCGTCACCGTTTTCAATGATGAACCAAGGCCCCTGCCGTCCACACCGGCGCTGCGTCACGGGGTCATATCCGCCGAACGGCGGAGGGTCGAGAACCGCTGGAGCGACCGGGCGGAATCGATAGATTTTCGCGCGATACCGGATGACGACTTTGCCATAGCTATTGATTTGCCCTTCGAAGGCCCAACCGTTCTGCAATCCGTACCAGGTCGGGCAAGGTTCGCACCGCCATCTTCCGCATGAGATGCCCGCGATGGATCTTGACCGTAATTTCGCTAAGGCCCATCTCGCCCGCGATCTGCTTGTTCATCAGGCCCTTGGTCACGAAGAACATGACTTCCTTTTCACGAGAGGTCAAAGTTTCGTACAGGGCTGATATCGTCGCCGCTTCCTGGTCGGATTCCCACCTTATGCGGTCGTTTTCGAGCGCGCCGAAGACCGCATCAAGCATGTCCTGGTCCCGGAACGGTTTGGTCAGAAAATCGATCGCTCCGGCTTTCATCGCGCGCACCGACATCGGGACATCCCCGTGTCCAGTCATGAAGACGACGGGCATTTGAATGTTCGACTTTGCAAGGTGAGCCTGGAAATCGAGGCCGCTCACGCCGGGCAACCGGATATCGAGCACGAGGCAGCTTGGCGTTTCCGGCAGCTTGCCCTGCAGGAATTGGCTGGCGGAGGCGAACAGTTCGACATGCAGCCCCACGGATCTGAACAGCCCACTCAGGGCATCGCGCACAGCGTCGTCATCATCGATGACATAGACTGTCGGCGCAAAAGCGGTCGACGCGGTTTGGCCTGGATTGGAACCTGCTGTCACGATAGCAATCCGCTCTCACGATTCCTGCTCCGCATGGCCCAGGAATGGCACAACGCCATCTTAGCATATTAATTTGGCAACGAGCCCCGCCACTAGGCGAGACGTGGTCGCGACTGTCGGTAATGCCGAGGGAGCTGGGATGGCTTCCGCGCGCTACACCATCAATATCACCAATCCACCCATCGGCGCATGTGAGCTGATGTTTCTGCAGTCGCGCCCTCTTGTGCAGCGGGGCTAGGCAGGCGATCGCCGAAACCTGCCTGGAATTCAATCGCACAGGCTGGCGGCAATCTTCCCGGAACGAACGCAAAATTCCGATTTGGAACGCACGCGACTTCGGCTCCGAAAGCAATGGCGGTGGCAGGGCTCGGCTCACCACGAAGAGGTCATTTCGGCTTGATTTAGCGTGGCCAGTTCAGCGCATCTTCGATGCACCGGATCATGGCGGCGGCGTCAAAAGGCTTGTAGAAGAAGCCTGCCGCCCCTGCAGCGAGGGCGTTCTGCCTGGTCCGTTCGTCAGGATAGGCCGTGATAAGAATCACCGGAACGGTGTGGCCACGTGCCAGGAGCAACGTCTGCAGTTCCAACCCGTTCATTTCCGGCATCTGCACATCGGTAATGACACAGCAGGCGTCGGCGAGCCGTGGCGAACGCAAGAGTTCCTCGCCAGAGGCAAACAGGTTCGCGGCAAAGCCGCAGGAACGTATCAGATTCGCGGTGGACGTCCGGACCGCCTCGTCGTCGTCAACTATGGCAACCATCGGAATTTTCGACACATCGGTGTCCCCCGGAGACTGTGTCGCCCGGCGTCGCCCGGCGCGATCTCATCTCGCCGCCAGCATACGAACGTAGAGCCAAGACCGAAATCATACAGAGGTTTGACTAGCCTGAGGTTCGCAGGCAGCGATGCCGCGACCTGGCGACCGGTTGGAGAACCGTACGGCTACACAGCTGCGTCAACGTTCAACCGCACGGTGGGATCATTGTCGCACGGCACCGGCGACCTCCCTGCACAAGCTTGCCGACATCGCCAGACGCGCCCAAGGCGCCGCCGCCAACAGTAGATACCATCGTATACGCAGCATAGCTGATGATATGATTCATTCAGACGGCCATTCAATGGAGCAGATTTCCCACCCGTGTACCTTGACCAGCAAGCAGAAGAAAATTCTGAAGCTAGAGGAGCACGGGCCCAATGCAGTTCCACTCATTGTCTGCATCCGAATATTACGATCGGCAACCGGGAGAAGATCGGCCCGTCCTTCCTCGACGCGACGGCATGGTCCGAGCGATGCATGTCGCCGGCCCGGCCCGAAAGCCTGAAGTCGGCTCGTCATTGTTCGACCCATTCGACGCCGGCAACGGCGCCTACCCGGTGGCGCCAGACTGCCGCATGATTTCGATCCCCCTCACTCATATGAATGTGGTTCTCTCGGTGTCCGCTGCAGCGATGCCGCAACCCCGTCGCGGCGGTCTAACGATGCATGCAAATGCGGCCGCAGACCCTGATCCTACGGCGGCGCCCAGTGGGGCCATGGCGCAATTTGCCCAAGCAGGCCAAAGCGCGATCGACGGTCTGAATGTTTTCCACGCGCCTCGGGACCTAGGCCTTGCCGAACTGGTCCCGGAGCGGCACTCCTCTGATCCGGTCGTCCAGCGTCTTTCCAGGGCGCTCGAGGCGGCCGAAGACAGCCATGATGGATTTGGCAACCTCTATGCCGATGCAGTCCGCCTTGCCATCGTAACCCGCTTGCTCACGCTGCGCTCAGATCCGCAGCCAGACCCGGATGAGCCGGCGGCACGCTCTACGGCCGCCCTGTCCAAATGGCGATGGAAGCGCGTCGTCGAATACGTCGATTCACATCTCGATGAGACGATTACGCTCGCCGACATGGCAGCAGTGGCGGGGCTCAGCCGAATGTATTTCGCCGCACAGTTCCGGGCGGCCACCGGCATTCGCCCGCATGAATTCCTGCTGCGGCGACGGATCGACCGTGCCAAGCAGATGCTCATCGAGACCGAGATGACCCTGGTCGACGTGGCGCTGAGCGTGGGCTTTCAGAACCAGGCCCATTTCACCACCGTCTTCGGACGTTTCGTTGGCGAGACACCCTATCGCTGGCGTTGCGGCAATCGCAGGGATGTTGCAGATCGCCCTTTCGACAGCGATCCCGTCGGTTGGCGCCACCCGCCACGTGGGTCGGACACGCGGCCCATTCAGCTGGCAGCTCTGGGAGAGTTGCCGCCCCGCAGCGCTGCCGTTGCAACATAGCCGACAGCGCTGGCGGCAGCACTGCGATGGAAAGATGTTGCTTGCCGGAAGGCTTGTTGCCCACACAGGATTCTTCAGCTCTTCGTGGAGGCGTCTCCAATGGCCAATGACATTCGTCCTTACAATGCCCCGGCCGGCGGATGGGGAGCGCTCAAGTCGCTAGGCGAACACCTTGTCGAGCAGGGAATCCCGATCAAGGGGGCGGCCACTCTGGGGCGCATGAACCAGCCGGAGGGATTTGATTGCCCCGGCTGCGCCTGGCCGGACCCCAAGCACACTTCATCCTTCGAATTTTGCGAGAACGGGGGCAAGGCGGTTGCCTGGGAAGCCACGGCGAAACGCTGCACGCCGGAGTTTTTCGCCGCCCATACCGTTGCCGAGCTTTCAAGCTGGAGCGATTTCGATCTCGAGATGGTCGGACGCCTGACCCATCCGATGGCCTACGATGCCGCATCCGACCATTACGTGCGGGTCGGTTGGGACGAGGCCTTTGCAACCATTGCCCGCCACCTCAACGGATTGCCGGATCCCAACATGGCCGAGTTCTACACATCCGGCCGTACCTCGAACGAGGCAGCGTTCCTCTACCAGCTCTTCGTGCGAGAGTTCGGCACGAACAATTTCCCCGATTGCTCAAACATGTGCCACGAGGCTACCAGCGTCGGCCTGCCGCACTCGCTCGGTGTCGGCAAGGGTACCTGCCTGCTTTCCGATTTTGACAAGACGGACTGCATCTTCATCTTTGGACAAAATCCGGGCACGAACAGCCCTCGCATGATGACGAGCCTGCGCAACGCCTCACGGCGCGGCGCAACCATCATGTCCTTCAATCCGTTCCGCGAGCGCGCACTGGAGCGCTTCCAGTCGCCCCAGAGCCCGGTCGAAATGGCAACGCTTACGTCGACACCGATAAGCGCCAAGCTCTATCAGGTGCGTGTCGGCGGCGACGTCGCGGTCGTCAAGGGGCTCATGAAATTCCTCATGGAAGCAGACGATGCGGCGCGCGCGGGCGAATTGCCGGCGATCCTCGACTGGGATTTCATCAAGGGCCATACGACGGGTATCGAGGCTCTCGCCGCCGACCTGCGGGCGACGCGATGGGACGACATCGTCTCTCAGTCAGGGCTCGCTCGCGAGGACATCGAATACGCCGCTCGCGCCTATATGCAGGCCGAACGAGCGATCATTGTCTATGGCATGGGCATCACGCAGCACCGGCGGGGTGCACAAAACGTGCAGCAGCTGGCCAATCTCGCGCTGCTGCGCGGTCATATCGGCCGCGAGGGCGCCGGACTTTGCCCGGTACGCGGCCATTCCAACGTCCAGGGCGATCGCACGGTCGGCATCACCGAAACGCCGACAAAGGAATTTCTCGATCGGCTCGAGCACCGCTTCGGCTTCAAGCCGCCGTCCGAACATGGCCACAATGTCGTGACCGCGCTGGAGGCCATCAAAGACGGCAAAGTGAAAGTGTTCTTCGCCATCGGCGGCAACTTCGTGTCAGCCATCCCGGACTGGGAGGTGACCCGCGCTGCCGTGCGCAAGCTCGACCTGACGGTCCAAGTGTCAACCAAGCTCAATCGCAGCCATCTGGTACACGGGCGCGACGCGCTGATCCTGCCTTGCCTCGGGCGCACCGAAATCGACGTCCAGGCAACGGGGCCGCAGTCGATCACGGTCGAGGATTCGATGTCGATGGTGCACGCGTCGGCGGGCCGCAATGTTCCGGCGTCGGAGCACCTGATGAGCGAACCTGCAATCGTCGCCGGCATTGCACGGGCGACGCTGGGTGCAGGTTCCGTCGTCGACTGGGAAAGCTTCACCGCCGACTACGACCTTGTCCGCGACGCGATCGAAGACGTGTTCCCGATCTTCCAGGGTTACAATGCCCGCATTCGCATCCCGGGCGGCTTCCATCTGACATCGAACGCGCGCGAACGCATCTGGGCGACAGTTTCCGGCAAGGCGAATTTCCTCGTCTTCGACGGCCTCGGCGAGGATCCGCCCCTGGACAGTCTCGACGCTCTATGGCTGACGACGGTGCGCAGCCATGATCAGTACAACACCACGATATATTCGATGTCCGACCGCTATCGCGGCGTCTTCGGTCAGCGCGACGTGATCTTCCTCAACGAACAGGAGATGGAAAGGCGTGGCCTCCAGGCCGACGACCGCGTCGACTTGATCACTCTGTCCACCGACGGCGTTGAACGCCGCCTGTCCAATTTTCGGATCGTCCCGTATGCCTTCCCCAATGGCAGCTGTGCGGCCTACTATCCCGAGGCAAACCCCCTCGTGCCGCTCTATGCGCACGATCCGATCAGTTTCACGCCCTCCTTCAAAGCAATTCCGATTCGCATTTCGCGGTCGCGTACCGAGGCGGTTTGATCATGGGTGAGGTCGAACTCGCGCGCCTTCATGACCAATGCCGATCCTATCCCTGGCGGCTAGACCGCGGCGATCTTCGGGCGGCGTCGCGCTGGGTCGCAGGCAAGTGGTCGGACGGGTTCGGTCGCGGCACCGAAGGCGCGAGCGGCAGTGTCGAACTGGAGCAGTTTGGGGTTCTGGAACCCTATCTTGCCGAAGCAATCGTGCTTGAGCGGGGAGCAGACTTCATGTTTGCGAGATGGGGCGCGGCGCTGGACGCGCTTTGTGGCGGGGACCGTGGTGGTCACAGGCTGTCTGCGCTCCCCCAACCCAGCCGCGGGCAGCTGCGCCGGCTGTGTGTGCGGGCCGCTGCGGAGCAGCTGCCGCAGGCAAGACAAGCGACCTGGGCGCTCGATGGACGGATTTGGCAGTGTGCGATGCTGGCGCTGCCGACGGCCGGCGACGAGCTTTCCGCCACGCGACTTCTCGTGGCCCTGCTCTTTGCCCCTCACTCAATGTTTGCCGCCCAGCCTCTTCCACGTGGCGAAGCGTTGCGTTGGAGGCGAAGCTCCCACGCACTCCGCGCACGCGCCATTCTGCCGAACTCCTGAGGCGCCCGTCCCCTCCTCCCGCGGGCGCCTGAACTGGCGGTGGGTCGCATCAGCGATCCGCCGCCCCTTTTTTGGTGACCTTTCGGTCGTTGCCGACGGCGGGCGCGCCCATCACATCGCCATCGGACCTGCCCGTTCGTGCGCGACGAGAAAGGCAGGGGCGTTTCTGAAAGACGCCGAACCGCGAAATCGGGATTGTCGCAACGAACTGCCTCCGCAAACGCCTAGGCCACGGAGCCGGCCCGCAGGATTTGCTACCGCATCGCTGGCCCTCATCTCGGTCATCGGCGCATTCGATTGTTTGAAAAAGGGAAGGAAGAGACCCGTGCGCGAGATCGTCAATGCCATCGCAATTGCCCTCACTCTTGGCCTGTCGGGAGTCGCCGTGGCGGCTGACAATCCCACGCCCAAGCCCGCGCATACCGTGGCGCGCAACGTCGTGCTCGTGCACGGAGCGTGGGCGGACGGATCGAGCTGGGCCGAGGTGATCCCGCTCCTTCAGGCAGCCGGCCTTAGAGTAACCGCGGTGCAGAATCCGCTGACGTCGCTGGCAGACTCGGTCGCGGAGACGCGACGGGCGCTGGCGCTGCAGGATGGGCCAACCGTGCTGGTAGCGCATTCCTGGGCCGGCACCGTCATCAGCGAAACGGGGACTGATCCCAAGGTCACATCGCTGGTCTATGTGGCTGCACGAGCACCGGATGCAGGTGAGGACTTCGTCGCTCTTTCGGCAAAGTTTCCCGCAGGACCCGTTCGAGCCGGCATCCAGGTGAATGATGGCTTCACCAGATTGTCCGAAGACTCATTCCTGAAATACTTCGCGAACGGCGTCGCGCCCCGGCAAGCCAAGATCCTGTATGCGGTTCAGGAGCCCACCGCTGCGACCATCTTCGGCGGACGAACCACCGAGGCTGCATGGCATTCCAAGCCATCGTTCTATGCGGTGTCGAAGCAGGACAAGACGATCAACCCTGATCTCGAACGGTTTCTCGCCAAGCGCATGCATGCGACGACGGTGGAGATCGATGCGGGCCACCTGTCGCTGGTTTCCCATCCCAAGGAGGTCGCCGACCTCATTCTGGCTGCCGCGGGCCGATGACATTGGATTTGTCCCGGCGAAGCTATGCGGACGGGCCTGACGGCCTGGGCGGGCCGTCCCGGCGACGGCCCGCCTGCCGCGCGCAGCATCCACATGCTGGTCGCGCCCACTGCACTGATGTTGCCCAAACCAGCCCGCCATCGGGCGCCCGGCGATGAGCTTGGCGACGTCACCGGGCAACGCTCGGTGCCGACGCCTTTTGGGCGCAAGGACCGGACATTCGAGGCAATGGGCGCAAAGTCATTTCGGAGACACTGAAAGAAAATCCGGCAATACGGCGACGTTCATCGCTCGAGCCGTTCCGACTAACGTTGCCAGGAAGGTCATCGGCTGAGGCATGGGTATCGTTCGGTTCGCGTTGCGATTTCCGCACACGTTCTATGTGCTGGCTGCCTTGATTCTCTTTCTCGGCGGCGTCGCAAGTCGCGAGATGCGGTTGGACGTCTTTCCGGAAATCAACATTCCGGTGGTGACTGTAATCTGGAGCTATGGCGGCCTCAGCACGCCGGAGATGGAACAGCGTGTCACCACGTACAGCCAGTATGCGATCAGCTCCAACGTCAATGGCATCAAGAACATCGAGGCGCAGACCTTAGGGGGGCTGTCGGTCCAGAAGATCTATTTTCAACAGGATGTGAATCTCGATCTCGCGATCGCGCAGATCGTTTCGGCCACAAACGCCATTCGTGCCCTCCTGCCGCCGGGTATCCAGGCACCGCTCGTGGTGCAGTTCAATGCCTCCAGCGTGCCGGTCCTGCAGATCAGCCTGAGCTCGGACACACTCAACGAACAGCAGCTCTACGACTACGGCATCTATCGGATCCGCCAGCAGCTGGCCCCGATCCCGGGCGTCACACTGCCGACTCCGGCGGGCGGGAAATATCGCCAGATCATGGTCGACCTCGACCCGTCGAAGCTCCTGGCCAAGGGTCTGACACCGCTCGACGTCGTCAACGCGGTCAACGCCCAGAACCTGACTTTGCCGTCGGGCACGGCCAAGATCGGCAACACACAGTATGTCGTGCGCACCAACGCCACGCCAGCAACCATCGATGAGCTCAACGATATTCCGATCAAGGTCGTGAATGGCGCTACGGTGTTCGTCAAGGATGTCGGCCAAGTCCATGACGGATGGCTCGTTCAGCAGAACATCGTTCGCGAGAACGGCCGGCATTCGGTGCTGCTCAGCATCATCAAGAACGGCAATGCCTCGACGCTGGAGGTAGTCGATGCCGTTCGGGATGCCTTGAAGACGGCGCGTGCCGCGGCGCCTCCCGGCATGGAAATCAAAGAGCTCTTCGACCAGTCGGTGTTCGTCAAGCAATCGATCGCCGGCGTGCTGCGGGAGGGCGTGATCGCTGCCGCGCTCACCGCTCTGATGATCCTGCTGTTTCTGGGATCGTGGCGATCGACGCTGGTCGTCATGATCTCGATCCCGCTTGCGATCCTGTCGTCGGTCGTGGCGCTGTATTTCCTGGGCGAAACGCTCAATACGATGACGCTGGGGGGCCTGGCGCTGGCGATTGGCATCCTCGTCGACGATTCGACGGTGACGCTCGAGAACACCCATCGCCTGCTCACCGAGGAAAGACAGACGCTGCCGCAGGCGACGCTGCATGGAGCCGCCGGTATCGCCGTGCCGACCCTGGTGTCGACGCTGGCCATAAGCTGCGTGTTCACATCAGTGGTCTTTCTGGAAGGTCCGGCAAAATATCTGTTCACGCCGCTCGGTCTTGCCGTGGTGTTCGCGATGCTCGCATCCTATGGCCTTTCGCGAACGCTCACTCCGATCACCATCGGATTGCTGCTCAAAAGCGAACGCCACGGCGCCCCGACGGGCTGGTTCGGCAGGTTTCACACCAGGTTCGAACGTGGTTTCGAGACCATGCGCCTGCACTATGCCGAGTTGCTGGCCGTACTCCTCAGGCGCCGGTTCATCGTTCCCGTCATTGCAGCCCTGGTGCTCGCGTTGGGCGCTGTACTGACGATGCTCGTCGGTCGCGATTTCTTTCCCATGATCGACGGCGGCCAGATCCAACTCCATGTTCGGGCCCCCGCGGGAACCCGGATCGAGGAGACGGAAAAGATCTTCCAGGCTGTCGAGGACAAGATCCGCGAGATCGTTCCTGATCGCGACCTCCAGCTTGTCGTCGACAACATCGGCCTGCCGGCGCGTTCCTACAATTTGGCGTTCACGGATGGATCGACCATCGGCGTGAATGACGGTGTGATCCAGGTCGCATTGAAAGACGGCCACGCGCCGACTGCCGACTATGTGCGCAAGCTGCGCACGGCGCTGCCAAGCGCCTTTCCAGACGTTCTGTTCTACTTCCAGTCGGCCGACATCGTCACGCAGATCCTCAATTTTGGACTGCCGGCGCAGATCGATGTCCGTACGGTCGGCTATGACCGCGTCACCAATCTGCGGGTTGCATCGGAGTTGCGGCGCCGCATCGCCGCCATTCCCGGCGTGGTCGACGCACACCTGCAGCAGGAAGTCGACGCGCCGGCGTTCTATGCCGACATCGATCGCACGCGGGCGGCGCAGCTCGGCCTCAATGCCAGCACGATCGCCAACAACATCAATGTGAGCCTGAGTTCCTCCGAGCAGGTGTCGCCTAACTTCTGGACCGACCCGACCACGGGCATTCCCTACTACCTCGCCGTTCAGACACCGGAAAACAAGATCGCGTCATTGAACGATCTCGGCAACACGCCTGTGTCCTCAACCATCAACACCGCAGGCGCACAGGTTCCCGGGCAACTCAGCAACGTCGCGACGTTCAAGCGCGACAGTCTCCCGACAAACGCCAACCAGGCGAACGTCCAGCCAGTCTACGAAGTCTACGCAAGCGTCCAGGGTCGCGATCTGGGAGGTGTCTCCAGCCAGATCAGCACGATCGTCGCCGACCTGCAGAAGCAGCTTTCGCCCGGAAACACCATCCAGGTCATAGGGCAGATCCAGAGCATGAACGATGCCTTCTGGGATCTCGGCATCGGCATCCTGTTCGCCGCCGTGTTCGTCTATCTGCTGATGGTCGTGAACTATCAGAACTTCGGCGACCCCTTCGTCGTCATCCTTGCCTTGCCGGCGACCTTTTGCGGCATCGTGACGATGTTGTTCATCACGGGCACGACGCTCAACGTGCCCTCACTGATGGGTGCGATCATGGCGGTCGGGGTTGCTTCGGCCAATTCCATCCTGCTCGTGACCTTCGCCCGGGACCAGCAGTTGGCAGGCAAGTCCGCGTTCGACGCCGCGATCGACGCCGGCCACACCCGGATCAGACCTGTGCTTATGACCGCGGCCGCGATGATCGTCGGCATGGTTCCCATGGCGATCGGCGGAGCGGGCGAAGAGCAGAATGCCGCACTGGCGCGCGCGGTCATCGGGGGACTTTTGTTTGCAACGCCCACGACTCTCCTCGTCGTGCCGTACCTGTTCGCGATGCTGCGTAGCGGACAGGACGGCAAGACGGCTCACGGCGTCTTCGAAGAGGAAATCGCATGAAACCGAGGCACCGTTTGGATCAGGACGACGACACGGTGATGGATGATGCAATGAAGCGGCCGCCGCGCCGAGGCGGAGGCCGGCTGCTTGCATTGGGCGCGCTCGCTCTGCTGATGACGGGACTGGCCTATGGCGCCCAAGGGTACTATTCGCGCAACCAGGAACTCGCGGCTTCGGCCAAACAGGCGCGTGACTTCATTCCGCTGGTGCGTGTTGCGGCGGTAAGGCCGAGCGACGACATCGTGAAAGTCAGTCTGCCCGCCACCACAACTGCCTTCGACGTCGCCGACATCTTCGCGCGAGCCAGCGGCTATATCGAGACGCGCGAGGCCGATATCGGGGACAAGGTCAAGAAGGGACAGTTGCTAGCCAAGATTGCCGTGCCGGAACTCGATGACCAGATTTTGCAGGCCCAGGCAACCTTGGGACAGTTCAAGGCGGCGCTGCAACAAGCACAAGCCAATCTCGATCTCGCCAAGGTGACGTGGCAACGAGACAAACCCCTGGTGGACCAGGGCTGGATCACCAAGGAACAGGGTACGATCGACGTCCAAACCCTCAAGGCACAGGAGGCGGCTGTCGGCGTTGCGCAGGCCAACGTGAATGCGCAGCAGGACCAGTTGCGCGTTCTCGACCAGCAACAGGCCTACCAGCAGGTGGTCGCCCCGTTCGACGGCGTCATCACTCAACGCAACGTCGACATCGGCAGCCTGGTGCAGGCCGACACGACCAACAGCACTTTCCTGTTCGCCATCATGCAGGGGGATGTGATCCGTGCCCAGGTCTACGTCCCCCAGGACCAGGCCTTTGGACTGACCCCGGGGGTCAAGGCCGTGCTCCAGGTCCCCGAAATCCCCGGCCGTACCTTCCCCGGCACGGTGACGCGGATTGCCGATGCGCTGGCACCGGGCACACGGACCTTGCTGACCGAAATCGACATTCCGAACCCTGACGGTGTTCTCACGCCCGGCACCTATTGTACTGTCGAGCTCCAGATCCCGCGCAAGACACCCAGCTTTTCCGTGTCCGCAGATGCGATAATTTTCAACGCGGATGGTTTGCAGGTTGCCGTGGTCGAGAACGGCATTGCGCATATCCGGAAAATATCGGTGGCGCGCGATCTCGGAACGGAGGTCGAGGTCCGTGACGGCGTCAAACAAGGCGACCTTGTGATCCTGAATCCGCCGGTCGAACTTGCCGAGGGCAACAAGGTGCAGATCAGCCCGGCCGCCGTCGGGCCAGCTTAGTTCAGGTCCGGACGCCCGGGGTGCAAATGAAGTCCATTTCCCCCTTGGTGCCGTACATGCATCGCGAATTGGCGATCCATACTATGTCATACATCGATGATACCTTGATATACTACATATTACTTCCGCTAGTTGCTAGTTAAGCAGTGCRGGACGAGAACGGAAGCGGCGAGATCAACTTCGCAACCCGAAAGTTCCCGAGTGCCTGTGGCTCGGAATGCGCGGTGAACAAATCGCCGCCATCCTCATCGAAAAGGATATCTAATCATGCGTTCTATCCCTCTGAAGGCGGTGCTTGCCGCGATGATCGTCACCGTTCCGCTCACCGGCGCCTTTGCCGCCTCGTCGCACGGGGGAGACCGCGATGGCGGTCGCGACCGTGGCGATCACAGCAGCAATTACAGCGACTTCTCCCAGAATGGGTGGTTTGACGGCATCAATTCGTTCAAGGCCCATCCGGCTGAAGGCAAGAACTTCCTCCAGCAGCTCAAGGGTGAATGAGAAGGTTCCACCGTCTCGCCGCAGCCCCGCCGTCTCTCAGGAGCGGCGCGGGTCTGCAGCGTGAAGCCTCATGAACATGTCACAGGCGCGCCGCCTGTCGATCAAGGCAGGCATGTTGCTCGAGGCAGGCATGTTTTCCGACTTCCCACGCCGCCGAACGAGATCATCAAAATGGAGCGCCGCGATAAAGCCCTTCGACCTGGCGGTTCGTTCGCATCGTCCGCCGGCATCGACTCGATCCGACTGAGTTTGGCTCAACTGTCTTTGGGATGACGAATTGGAAAATGCTGCCATGCGGAACATCGG
Source organism: Mesorhizobium sp. P2_D1 (assembly GCF_056404455.1). Lineage (NCBI taxonomy): Bacteria > Pseudomonadati > Pseudomonadota > Alphaproteobacteria > Hyphomicrobiales > Phyllobacteriaceae > Mesorhizobium > Mesorhizobium sp. P2_D1. The sequence goes on along the minus strand of NZ_JBFUDZ010000016.1, from coordinate 51,414 downwards.
GTGTGGCCCAGAGCCGACCGCCGTGGGCTGCGACGATAGAGCGGCATATCCACAGCCCCAATCCCATGCCCTCGCGCTTGGTCGTAAACAGGGGATCGAAGATGCGATCGATAAGTGCTGGATCGAGCCCTGTGCCCGAGTCCCCGACTGCAACCAGCACATCGCCATTCTTGTCGAGTTGGGTGACGATGCGCAGCTTTCGCTGCCGGTCCTGCACCATGCTCATCGCCTCGATGCCGTTCGCGACGAGGTTGGCGACGACCCGCTCCAGTTGACAGCGATCGCCCCTGATGGGCTCCAGGTTCTCAGCGAGGTCCACCTCGACCGTGATGCGATGATGGCGCAGATCGAGGCTCACGAGATTGAGGAGACCTCTGATCAAGTCGTTGATGTCGAGGTTGTTCGGTACGGGCGGGGATTTTCGAGCAAGATCCCGAACGCCTCTGACGACATCGGCGGCGCGAAGGCTGTTGCCGATAATCCGTTCAATGGCCCGTTTCACCTCATCGAGATTCGCTGGATCTCTCGTCAACCACCGCAAGGCGGTTTCCGCGTTTGTCAGTATTGCGGTAAGTGGCTGATTCACTTCATGCGCAATGCACACCGCGCGCTCGCCTATCGTTGTCGATTGGGTGCTAAACATAAGCTGCGGACTCCTGCGCCAAGAGGGTTCGATTTGGTCGTGGGCGGTACCTAGGGCTGCGGGCGATCGATCCGCCTGACCTTGCAAACGCGCGCGCCAAGACTATTCCGCTGCCGGGGAGGAAATGTTCCGGAGCGTTCGGTGTGAGGAAGCCACGCGAATGTCCCAATTCTGACTCCCTCCAGCGTGCCGATTGCCGTACTCCATGCCATGGAACTATCCGCTCTATGAGCTGTGAGGCGAGTTCAGCGTTGCAAATAGCTGTAAATATTCGCGCCCAAGACAGGCTGTGAATAGGCACATGCTTGGGGCATCGCTCCAGGCGCCTGGCGCGAGCACGAAAGAGCCACGGGTTTGAAGGCGGACCGCGACTGGCTTGCAGAACTCAGTTGGTCGAGCTCAGTTCGTCGAGAAGTCGGCGCGCGGCAACCAGATCTTGGGTTCCAAATCCCTCTTTGAACCGCTGATAGATGTGGTCGAGCATGGAGCGGGCGTCCCCGCTCCGGCCGTGTTCCCGCCACACACGTGCCAGAGGAATTGCAGCTCTCAACTCCCAGCCCAGGGCGGATTGCTTGCGGGCACGATCGATCGAGCGGAGCAGCGAACCCTCTGCTGCAGGAAGGTCCGGTCTCGGCCGCGCCAGCAGGATTTCGCCTCGGGCTCGCAGCAGGTCGGGCAACCAGAGTATCTCTCCGACTTGCTCCGCATGCGCCACAGCCTCGTCTATGGTGGCCAGCGCTTCCTCCGGCCGACCGGAAAGGGCCAGGCCCTCGGCCAAGGCACGCGATGCCGGCAACGTCACGATGCGGTACCGATTGGCATCCATCGCTTTCAGTCCTGCCCGCAGGATTTCGACGCCCGATGCCGCATCGCCGCGCGCGACCATGAATTCACCTTTCAGCGCGAGGCCAACGGCGTGATAGGGGGCAAGGGAGTATTTGATAGCCTGCTCGATTACGATTTCGGTATGCTCTTCCGCTGCTTTAAGATCGCCACTCCAGTGGAGAACAGGGATGAGATAGATGAGAGCAATGCAAGATGAGACCGGGTGATCGTAGCCTTGCGCAGTCTTGATCCCCTGACGTGCAATTTTGCAACCCTGATCCGCGAAGCCGCACAGCCACAGAGACCTGGCGAGCGTTGCGAGCCCTGATGCACGGTGGTCGTGGCCAAAGAAGCTCACCCTCCCCAGCTTGAAATCTGACGCAAGCCTCATGCCTTGTTTGCAGTGACGCAGCGCAGCCGCCTGATTGCCGGTTAGATGATACGATCCACCCAAGATCCATTCGGTCATTGCGTTTTCGGTCGGGCCGCCGCTCGCCTTGGCAACGGTGTCGCTTCGTTTGGCCGCCGCCAAGGCGCCGCTGAAGTCGCCCTGGCGCGTGAGAAAAATGTAGAGTCCAGAAAGCAACTGGAGTTGACGTCCTCCATCCCGCAAAGTCTCGGAGAGGTCCAGGCCGCRCTCGATGCCGGCCCTGACTTCCAAGCTGTTGCCGCGGGCGTACATGGCTGACATCGCCAGAGCTCCCTGGAGCTCCAGTTCCAGTTGCATCCCGTGATCCGTCTCGTGCAGCGAGCCCAGTGCTCGCCGGCACCATTGTTGACACTCATCCAGCAGTGAAAGCCCCAGGAATAACGCAGCCCCATGAGCAGCCAGCTTAATGGCGATGGAACGGTCGCCCGAGCTTGAAAAACTCCACGCGAGCGCTTTGCGGACGTTGCCGATGTGCGGAGCGTAGGCGGCTACGTTGTGGGCATCAAAAGCCGACCCTTTGGCCAAGCCATGCTCCAGCAAGTCGACGAAGTGGCAAGCGTGACGTCTTTCGGCCGCATCCGCCTCCCCGCCTTCCGCGAGCTTGGCCGCGGCATAGGCGCGTGTTGTGTCCAGGAGCCTGTAGTAAGCAGGCCCGCTTGTCGACAATACCCCCATGAGAGACTTGTCGATCAGGCTGGCGATCGTGTTGGTGACCATTTGCGTCTCGCCATCGCCCCCGGCGACTGCATGCGCCGCCGCCAGCGTGAATTGGCCAACGAATACGGACAGCCTGCAGAGGGTTCTCTGCTCATCCGCTGACAGGAGCCTGAAGCTCCAGTCGAGCATGGCCTGCAGCGTCTGATGCCGGGGCGACGCGCATCGCCGGCCCTGCAGGAACAGCCCGGCGCCGCTGTCCAGGAGATCGGCGGTTCCTTGAATACCGTTGGTGCCCACACGACTGGCAACCAGCTCGATCGCCAGAGCAATTCCATCAAGCCGGCGGCAGATATTCGCAACGATTGGAGCTTCGGTGTCGCTGAGCTCGGCACGGTGCCCGCTCGATCCCGCCCGCTCCATGAAAAGCTGGACGGCGGGCGAAGCCAGCGCCTGAACGGCAGATGGCGTGTCGTTAGGCGGACTGTCGAGATGCATCAGCAAATGCACATACTCGCCCTCAACGCGCAACGACTCGCGACTGGTCGTCAACAAGTGCAGCGACGGCACTGCGCGAAAGAGGCGTTCGCACAGCGGCGCAGCCGTCTCGATCACATGTTCGCAATTGTCAAGAACGACAAGGGTCCGCTTATCGGCCAGGAAGGCGCTTATGTACGGCTCGGGGTCGGGCCCCTGGACAAAGCAGCCGAGTGCCGATGCGACGGCAGCGGGAACGTCTGCTGGAGCGGTGAGCGAACCGAGATCAACGAAGCAAACCGCATCGTCGCCTAATTCCCGACGCAGCGCGTGGCCGACCGCGACGGCGACGGTCGTCTTTCCTATTCCGCCTGGCCCGACCACACTGACGAAGCGTCGCGACAACAGCAGCGAGGAAAGGGTGGCGACGGTCTCGTCCCGTCCGACCAGCAGTTGCAAGGGCGCCGGGAGACTCGGAGGCAGCACGGGACCGGCAGGAGCGACAATCAGGTCGGTGCCGTCCGCGTTTGAGCGCCGAACCGGTGCAACGAAAGTGTAGCCCCGGCCGGGAACATTGACGATGTATCGAGACCCGTCTTTGCCGTCTGCCAGCACTCTGCGAATGGCGGCGATGTGCACACGAAGATTGGCTTCCTCGACGAAGACGCCCGGCCAAACGAGATCGATCAGTTCTCGCCCGCTCACGATCTCCCCCGCTCGGTCGGTCAACGCAATCAGAACGTCAAGCGCGCGGCCGCCAATAGCGACCGGTGTGCCATCCTTGACCAGCAATCGCTCAGCCCCGATCAAGCGGTACGAGCCGAAAGACAGGATTTCGCCGATCCCTAATTCACCGCCACTAGCCATGACAGTCGTCCTGGGCGCTGCCAGCCTCATGCTCGAAGATCCGGGCGATCTTCTTTGCATCTTTTTGCGACCTTTAACTCGCCGGGACCGGCGCTCCGGGATCATATTGGGCCGTGTCCGAAAGACGTGGCGAACCGGAGGCGCCAGCGCATCTTGGTGCCGTGCTCTGCGCGAAGCGAAGAAACCGCAATTCTCTCGGCGGCAGCATGTGCAATGTCATTGTGCCTAGTTCCTTGTTGATGGACTCCATTCGAGGCTGAAAGGCGCGACCGGCGGCAAGGGATCTTGCTCCGGCACGTCTGCATTGGACCGATCCTGTCGCTGGCAGGTCCACTTTCTGACGATGTCTTCGGCGGAAGTATAGGCATTGAGCTTGCCGCGATCGACAAGGATCATGGCAGCGGTCGCGAAAATCGATGTCGATATCGAGAAAATACGGAAAAGCGCGTCCTCCGTGGCCCTGCCCAGCGGAGACGCTTCACTGGCTGAGCCGGAGCAGCGAACGCCGTTTCGGTCACCCACCAAGCCGAAAACGAAGGGCAAATCTCCTTCGGCCACGCTCCAGTCGAGAATGTCCTGCAACATCGACACCGATGATACCGCTCCCAGCCCCCCTCTATTGCGATCGGGCAGAATGTCTTTCTGCGCGCTGCCGCGGAGAGAAGCGCAAGGATAAAGGAAGCGTGTCCGAGCCTCCATTCTGGCTTGGTACAGTTTCGTATTCGTTCGGCGGGTTGGACCACTACTTAGGTCTATCCAAAATAGCCCTGAGGCTAGTTGTGGGAGCAGGTGCCGAGCGCAGCAACTCGGCCATTCTGACCAAATCGGCCAGGGATTGCGCGCCCATCCTTCTCATGACTTGAGCACGATAAATCTTAACCGTGGATTCTACCACGCCAATCCTTCCAGCAACCTGCTTGTTCATCAATCCTGCTGTCACCAGATCCATCACCTCGCGTTCGCGCTCGCTCAGCGTCTGAAATCGGGTGAACGTCTCGATCGCCCGCCGATTGCTATCGAGGCGCATGCCGTCCAGCTCGATGGCCCTTGTGACGGCATCCAGCATTTCCTGTTCGCGAAACGGCTTCGTCAGAAAGTCGACTGCACCAGCCTTCATGGCTCTCACCGCCATCGGCACGTCGGCGTGGCCGGTCATGAATATGATTGGTATACGGACGCCGGCTGCGACAAGGCGAGCCTGAAAGTCGAGACCGCTGATGCCGGGCATACGAATGTCCAGCACGAAGCAGCTCGCAAGGTCGGGCAGTTCCATGTTCAACAGCTCGGTCGGAGACGAGAAGGCCTGGCTCTGCAAACCGACGGATTCCAACAAGTCGACTAGCCCTTCGCGCATCGCAACATCGTCTTCGACGATGAAGACGAATGCATTTTGGGTAGTCCCAGCATAGATGGGGGCAGCCACCGGACGGGCATATGACTGCGTCGGCTCCAGCAGCAGGCGTTCATAATCTCTGGTCATTAGATCACTTGTCATCATTACTCCCCATGCGATGAGGCCAAAACGGCCAGGGCAACCGCCGCAAGCAATGCTGAAGCATCGAAGGGCTTTCGAAAGAACCCATGATGACCTTCAGCAGCTGCGCGCCTTTGGTCTGCGGCTTCATGGCGCGCCGTTATGAAAATGACGGGCAAGTCGGGGCGCACAATTCGCGCACGCCGGCGAAGCTCGAAGCCGTCGACAACTGGCATGCCGATATCGGCAATCAGGCAATCTATCTTACGCAACTCGTCGCGTTCGAGGAAAGACTGAGGGGATGAGAACAGACGCACCGAGTGCCCCGCCGACTCCAGGAGATCCTCGATCGACTCGAGGACCCGAACGTCGTCATCGACAACCGCGATCGTTGATTTCCGTACAGTTTTCATTTCGAAGATGTTCCTGCGCGCCGAGAATGGGTTACTGGTACTTGCAGCCTTTGGGCGATCCTCACGAGATCGGCCAGCGATGCTGCCTGCATCTTGTGCATGATCTTGCCGCGGTGGATTTGCAGCGTCACCTCACTGATCCCAAGTTCGGCAGCTGCCTGCTTGTTGAGCAGACCGCTGACGACCAGCGGCAGAACCTGGCGTTCGCGGGAGGTCAAGGAGGATAGCCGGCGCTGTAGCGCCACAAGCTCGGCCCGCTCCAGGCGGACGCCGCAATCCCGATCGATTGCCGTGTGGATGGACTTCATCAACTCGGTTTCGCTGAACGGCTTGGTGAGGAAGTCCACGGCGCCGCGCTGGATGGCGCGTACAGAAGATGGAATGTCGCCGTGTCCGGTGATGAAGACGATAGGCGGATGTTGCTCGTGGCCGGTCTGTTTCTGGAATTCCAGCCCGTTGATGTCCGGCAGTTCGACATCGAGGATCAGGCAACCGGGCAGGTCCGGCCGGGGAAAAGCTAGATATTCGGCAATCGAGTTGAAGGCAACGGAAGCCAGGCCTCTTGCCGCCAGAAGGTCGCACAGCGCCACGCATATGCGCTTGTCGTCATCAACGATGAAAATGATACAGTCGTCCTGGGTCATGCCGCATCGCCCGATTGGATCGGCAGCGTAAACGAGAACACCGTTCCCCTTGGCTCGATGCTCTCTGCCCAAAGCCGGCCGTCGTGTGATTCCAGTATCGAGCGACAGATTGCCAGGCCCATACCCATCCCCTCCGCCTTCGTGGTGAAGAACGGTTCGAAAATTCGTTCTGGTTCGGCAATTCCGTCGCCGTTGTCGCGGACGTCGACCAGGATCGCGTTCTCCCCATAGCGACGTGATCCAAACTTCAGTGATTTCGACACGTCGGTTGTCGACTTCATTGCCTCGATCCCGTTGCGGACCAGATTGACCAGCACCTGCTGCATCTGCACGCGGTCGGCGAGCACCAGCGGCAGCGCCGGATCGAGATCCGTCCCAACGAAGATGTCCTGCGAGACTATTTCGTCGAACAAAAGCTGACGCACCTCGCCGATCACCTCGTTGAGATTGATTGAAGTTCTGGACGAGGCGGTCTGTGTGAAGAGTGCTCGTATTCGGCTGACGACCTCGGCCGCGGCCATGGAATCGCGAACGATTCGCTCCGCGGCAATGCGTGCCCGCTGCAGGTTTGGAGGATCCGCCGACAGCCAGCGTTGGCAGGCATGACTGTCGGTGATGACAGCCGCCAAGGGCTGATTGACCTCATGCGCGATCGAGGCCGACAGCTCGGCGAGGCTCGCAAGCTGCGAAGCGCGCGAAAGCTTTTCCTGGGTCGCACGAACGGCGTCATGTGCTCTCATCTCGTCATCGATGTCGATGATGACGCCGTACCATTTCACGATGCGGCCATCGTCGTCCCGAAGTGGCAGGGCGCGATTGTCAACCCAGCGATAGACGCTGTCGCCCCGGCGGTTGCGGTACCGCATGGCGAAAGGCTCCCCGGTCTTCAATGAGTGCATCAGGTTTCTCTTTACAGCCTCCAAGTCGTCGGGATGCATAAGGCGTCCAAGTGCCCCATCCAGCCTGGAACCCTCCTTGGGCTGACTGGGGTCGATCTTGCGGCCGTAGTAGGTTTCCAACTGCTTGTTGATGTAGGCTGGTTCGCCCTCGGGAGTGACGGACCAGACGAGCGTCGGTATGGTGTCGATAAGTTGCTGGAGTTCATACTGTCTGGCTCGCAATGCCTCCTCGGTCCGCTTGCGATCGTCGATGTCGGTGTTGCTCCCGAACCACTGGACCACAGTGCCGGAGGCATCGCGCACTGGCTCGCCTTGGAAAAGGAACCAGCGGTACTGGCCATCGAAGCGGCGTAGCCGGGCCTCGATCTCGCCCGGCGCACCAGTTGCCAGGAGAGATCGCCAGTATTCGACAAGCCGGTCCCGATCGTCCGAATGTATGGCGGCAGTCCAACCCCAGCCGGCTGCCTGCTCCTGAGACAGCGCCGTGTATTCGTGCCATCTCCGGCTCAGGAATTGGGTGGAACCGTCTGGGCGGGCGGACCAGACCAGTGTCGGAAGGGTGTCGATCAGCCGCTGGAGCTGGAACTCTCTGGCCTCCAAAGCCTGTTCCACTTTCTTCAAGTCATCGATATCGAGCAGGACACCATACCACCCGATGAACTTGCCGTTCCGATCGAACCGGGGCCGAGCCGCGACACGGAACCAGCGATAAGTCCCATCGTGGCGACGAAGCCGGCATGCGCCATGGAATTCCTGGCCATTCTCCAGGCATTGCGACATGAGGCCTGCAGTTCGGTCGAAGTCCTCCGGATGAATAACCTGCCGGCAAGGGAGATTGCTGGTGTCGACGGTGCCGAGATAGGCCCGAAGGCTCGTGCTCACCTCGGTTAACCGGCCTTCCGTGTCGACGATCCATGCCGGTCCGGGAATGCTCTCCAAGAACTCATGCGCGTCATACCCAGTGCGATCCAACGCACCCTGCCCTTGCGGCCCTTGAATGAGAAAGCCGGTCAAGATCGCAGTCGCGGCGAGGAGGGTCAAACTCACGTAAATATTGGGTCCGGCGGTCTCAACCAATTCGCTGGACAGCCAGAATACCGACAAGCCGGCGCCGGAAATGGCTATTGTCGAGCCATACTTCCGCAGCGGCGGCTTTGCTTTCATTTTTGGACACCTCCGGACGCAGCTACTGCTGCCGCGTAAATCGGCATCAGGACCTCGCCCTGCCAGAAGACGACACGATCGGTCCCCCGAGATATCGGACTTCTACCACACTATATCAGAACAGCATGCCACCCAGGCATAATGGAAAGATGTGATAGACGGCCGGTCGCCCGCCGCTGCCGTAACACCAGGGGTGATAACCGCAAGGAAGGGCCAGCCGCAGCAAAGCAGACAAAGCCGTCCACAAACCAGCGGGTATGCTGCTGTCGAACGCGATGGAAGGCGGCCCAAGAATGGCACGTAGATGAATGTCGGGCTGGCGGCGACCTGTCGGAGTCGGTCACGATGTGAACGTCTACGACTGACGTCTTCCAAGATCGAAGCCACCAATTTTCTGCGGTAGCGGTTGCCGGCGGAATACGAAGAGGAGACTACACAAATGGGCTGCAATCGAGCGCTGGTGCAGATTTCATCCATTGGCGCCGGCGTTTTCTTGTCGATCTGTCTCGCCGGCACCGTAGCGACCGCTGCAGCCAAAGACCAGGACACCGTGGCAAGCGTGGTTGCCGACCAGGTGCGAAGCCAAGGCTTCCCTTGCAGAAATCCAAGTTCTGCCAAGCGCATTGCGGCCGAGTCCGTACCAAATCAGACCGCCTACCTGCTCCGATGCGAAGGGACAACCTACCGGGTGCTCTTGATTCCAGATCAGGCAGCTGAAGTGGCCAGAGTTGACTGAAGCCTTACGCGGGCCTCCCGCGAGGTGACATGTCGACAATCGACGTGGTCGATCTCGAAAGCCACTGCGTCGCGCCGCTAGTAGCCTTCGCAGTCTTGCCGACAAAGGCACAAACCGGAAGCAACAAGTACCAGCCTAGTAAATCGGCTTGATCGGAAGCTAATCAGCGAGGCTAGCGCATCCGATCGGCCGTACGCCGGATAGACGGTTCCGCACGAGGAACACGCCACGGCGCCAGGACCAAAGCCTCGCACGGGTCGCGACCATGTCAACTTTCAACATCCTCCGCAGGCACCGCGCCGTGCTGCTTTTCTCCGCCGTCCTCGTAGCGCCGCTCGTCGCTGGGGTCGCTCTGAACGCGAGTTTGGCCGATACGAAAATGGCCTCCTCCCCGGATGCCTCCGCCAATCGCGCTCCGGCCACCTCCTATGCTCCGATCGTTGCGGCCGACAAACCGGCAGTGGTGACGATCACGTCGATCATGAAAACTTCATCGGCGCCCGATGGCCAAGCCCAGCCCTCGGACAGCGGTCTGTCGTCCGATGAACGGCTGCCTCGATTCTTCAGCAATCGAGGGATTCCGGCGCCCAAGGCACCACCGCAGGGAGCGACGCAACTGGCAGAGGCCCTCGGCTCCGGCTTCATCATCAGTTCAGACGGCACCATCGTCACCAACAACCATGTCATCGACGGAGCTTCGGATATCATGGTGACGCTGGACGATGGAACCGAGCTGCCGGCAACCCTTGTCGGCCGCGACGCAAAATCAGACCTTGCGGTCCTGAAAATAAGGGCTGGGAAGCCTCTTCCCACTGTTGCCTGGGGCGATTCCGACAGACTCAGGGCAGGCGACCCGATTCTGGCGATTGGCAATCCGTTCGGCATCGGAACGACAGTCACTGCGGGAATCGTTTCCGCCCGCGGGCGCGACCTCAACAGTGGTCCCTACGACGATTTCCTTCAGATCGACGCGCCGATCAACCACGGCAATTCGGGTGGACCTCTCGTCGACACCAACGGCACTGTCGTCGGTATCAACACCGCGATCTACTCGCCCAATGGCGGCAGCGTCGGCGTCGGATTTGCGATCCCTTCCAATGAGGCCGAAAAGATCGTCGCCAAGCTGGTGAAGAACGGTTCGATCGAACATGGGCTGCTCGGCATCGAGATGCAGCCGGTCACAACGGACCTCGCCAACGCCCTCGGCCTGCCGACGCCTGAAGGTGCTTTGGTCGCTGATGTCGGCGACGGATCGCCCGCCGCTCATGCCGGCATCGAGACCGGCGACGTCATCACCGGATTTGCCGGTCAAACCATCAACGAGCCCAAGACCCTGTCTCGAGCCGTGGCGGATCTCGTGCCGGGAAAAAGGGAGGTACTGTCCGTTTGGCGCAATGGGAAGACAGTTGCGTTGTCGGTGGTCATCGGCGGCAATGACGCCAGCGTCAAACCGGTGGCCACAATCAACTCTGCACAGCCGCTGCATTCCAGTTTTCCAACACTTGGTCTGGCGCTTGGTGACCTCGATCGAACCGTTCGCCAGGCCTTGAATGTGCCTTCACAGGTTTATGGTGCCGTGGTCGAGGGTGTCGATCCGGACCAGCCGGCAGCCACCTCCGGCATCGAATTGGGCGACATCATCATCTCGGTCAATGGCGTGCCGGTGAAGACGGCGAAGGACACCAGCCAAGCCATTAGTGTCGCAGCAAAATCCAGCAAGAAGTCGGCGCTGCTGCTGGTCAAGCGCGGCGACCAGCAGACGTTCATCGCTGTGCCATGCGGCAATGGTTGAAATGTGCGGATGCCAAAACCGCCGGAATGGTACGTCATATTGACGCGAAACGATTTCAGTCTCCTGAGGGGACGAAATGCGGTCACCGAGTTGCCCCCTCGGCGAGAGCGATCAAGCGGAAGTGGCGGATCGGGCGGAGAAAACTCGCCCGTCAATTGCGCCAGAACCCAGATCTCCGATCAAGGCCGGGGAAGGTGAGAGCCAGAACGAAGTCTCGATCGAAGAGCGCCGACTTCAGGGTCGAATTTCAAGGACTGCGCAATTCCCAGCCAGGCCGGGTCCCAGCCAGCCGGGCCGTCCAGGGCCTATCCAAGGCTCCGCTGGTAAGCACTCGGCGTCAGGCCGGTCGCCTTGCGAAAAGCGGCCGTGAATGAGCTGGTTTCGCTGTATCCGACAGTCAATCCGATGTCCGTCACCGAATGAGCCCGCGTCGCAAGGAGACCTTTGGCATGCTCGATTCGACGGTTGATATGATACCGATGCGGAGGCATCCCAAAAGAAAGCTTGAAGGCGCGGCAAAAATAACATGGGCTCAACCGGGAAAGCTCCGCGAGAGTGGCGAGCGGTACCGGTTCGCCCAAATGGGCCTCGATATGGGCCTTTACTACCCGCTCCTGCCAAGCCGCAAGTCCCCCTCGAAGCTGAGGTTCGGCTCTCGGCGTTCTCTCGTGGAAACGGACCAACTCATGAGCCAGGACGATGCCCAGTGCTTCCAGGTAACGCCAATTCTCCAGGTTTGGACTTTCGAGCGACCTCATCAGTTTGAGGGCGGTGCCCAAAAGCGTTGCGTCCTCAAAGAAGAGCTTCGCAACGAACGTCACATCGGTCATGCCAGCGTTGGACGGAACTTGCAGCTTGGCAGGATCAAGATAGACAAACATGAGACGCGCAGCCGTCCGCGGCGCATGCCATTCGAGATATTCGCGACCGGCGGGCACCAAGGTAAGCCGGCGACCAAAATCCCGCAGTTTCGACCGGGGCAAACCTTCGACGAAGGTGTCACCGTCTCGGCGCGTGCCCTGCTCGTAGACCACCAGCAAGTGCATGGGCGCGCGAAACCGGAATTCGAATTTGTCATGACCGGCGGCTTGGACCACCTCGGCAACTATCCCATCCGAAATCACCGTGCGACTGCTCACCGCGTCGCCTGAAGATATCTCGACACGGCAATCGGCCCCATCGGCGCTCCGGCGCCCGAACTGCGCATGCGCCACGGAGTTGGTACGCTGTGCCTTTCCGCCGTTGAACGGAGCGCGCCAATCCGCCGACAAGAATGGGTCCGTTTGCTCCGGTCGCCGAGCATTGGCCGCGAAGGCAGCAATCGCGGGTAAATCGATGTCGCGGGAGGCAGGATTCATCAACATGGCTTGGCGCACATCCTTCGGGTTATCCCATCTGATGTCAGCGTAGAGCGCCGGTGATGATTTACTCCATTCTACATCCGTAGGTGGACTTAGAGTATTGGTCTGAACTGCTCATACTTTGGTTTGTGATTGGACGTCGCGATCGATTGTAATGGTGCATGTACCGAGCGGACCAATGGGCCGGTTCTTCAATTGCGGCCGATCCCAGGTGATTGGTCGATTTGGCGCGGCTGTGCGTCAGGTCTTGATGACCTTGAGCGGGGTCCCCTGCTTGGCCTGGGCTTTTTGACGTTCCGCGCGAAATCCGCAAGCTGGATGCAAAGCCGGCAAGAACGACGAAGCACCGGCAGCAAAAGCCACTAGGTTGTGGGTGGGCGTTGCGATCGGTGGTTTCGATCCGTTTTCGTCACCATCGTGGCAGCGCTCCAACTCGTGCCAGATTGGTTCTCCGGGCCCCTCCCACGCCCGCCGATCGATTGTGAAGGCGCTCCTCCCCCCGGGAGCGTTTCTCACCGCTCGAGTTCTTGGGCCGATGACATGTCGTCATCGGCCCATTTTTCCCTCCTGTCTTCCGAGCAGGCACCGATTCACGGTCGATCGCCGGAGCGTTGCCGGCGTCGGGACCTTCGGCGATGCGACTTGCTTGCGGCGCGATGCATCGCGCGGTTTCGGAGACAAGATCCGACGTCGCAACTGACGCTCGTCTGTCGCAGGTGGGGCCAACTCAAGTCGACGGGGCGGTCAAGTCAGCCTCAACCGCAATCACCGCGTCGTGAGGGGCGCAACACCTCCCATCAAAACCGGTTCATGCCTGAAAAAAGATCGGTCGGGGGATACTTGTCCCCGTCGTTATCGAGCTGCGATGCCGGCTTCTTGGCCGATCCGGTTGTCGGTACTTCACCGTGCCTCGGCAACGAAGTGTGGTTGCCGTTCGTTTTTCGTTCGACACGATCGAACTTTGCCTGCATGCGTCCTGGAGGCGAGGCTGCGGCAGCGGCCCAAGCGGTTGACAGAAGGACTGCCGCGATTGCAGCCCCTATTGAAAGAGAACCCATGCGATTCACCTGTTGTGTCGTTCTGTTGCACAGCGCGGCAAAATTCGAATTGGCGATAGAGATATCGCTCATGCCCGCAATCCTTATATAGGTTTCGAAATACGCTATGAACCGCTATACAAAACACATTAGGCATGGTTGCAATTGTTTAGTTACTTAATCTTCAAGTATCATTCCACACATAAGAAATTATCTGGCGCATAAGGCCAGCAGTTATTCCTGCCGCCAGCTTTCGCCGATTGGCCCGCGGTCCTCGCGTGGCGGCTTCGTCCCTGGCCGCGGGGCCTGGACAGACCCATGCACGGCGCGGCGCGCGATCAGTCGAAGATCGGCTTTCCGATTCCGTTCGAAAAAATGTTGCCGAGATAGAAGTGGAGTTGTGCACGCACGCCGATGTCGCGGCCCGAACTCGCATTGATCGGAACGATCGCCTCCACCCCGAGTTGAGCGTACTCGCCCACCCAGATCACGCCAGGATTGATCGTGCCGGTGGTCTGTCCAGCCGACGGCCCGTTCAGCGGCGTCTGCATCGCGAATTCCACCAGCGGCACCAAACCCTCGGCGAAGCGATGAGCATTACCCTTGTCAGTGGAATGCACATTGGTCAGCAGGCTGTATTCCAGGGCAAAGCCCCATTGCAAGATGTCTGGGTTGTCGACCGTGGTGGCGCCGGTCACCGTGGTGGATTCGGTTGGCAGTGCGACTCCTAGGGTCGCGGTAACGTTGACCGGACGCAGCCATGCCAGCGAATCCGACAGATCGCCGAAGCCCTTGCCGACGTAGAGGGTCGGTGTMAGCGTCGAGAACGACTTGGCACCGACGTCGGACGATCCGGTGCCGCCCAGCGCCAGCGTACCGCCTGCCGAGAACACGAACTCGTCCTCGGCACTGGAATAGAGTTCATATTGGGTGCCGAGCACCAAATCGTCGAAGCCCGAGCGCGTGCTCCCCCGATCGACCATGCGGTAGTTTGCGGTGAACGACACCGACCAATCCGGGGTGATGAGCTTGCTGTAGGAGAAAGGAAAGTCGATCTCGCGCGAGCCGGTGTCGGGCAACTGCATCAATTGGGGAAAATTGACGAAGTCAGCCGGGGTGGGAACCACGGTCGCAAGCGTTGAGGGGAAGAAACGGTCCCCAACGTAGGACGCCGATGCTTCCGAACATGCAACGAGAGGCACCAGGAAGCTGGGCACCACAAGGTACCACGCCCGGTTAGCCATCCCACTCTCCTGCTTGACGCGCCCGACGCCGGTCGCATCGTCGACTATGGGCTTCGCTTGCATCCACTGGCTGTAGGAACTGGGGATGATCATCCCTTTGGCCCTTCACGCAAGGAACGATGCGCTTGGGGCGTGGATGAGACTGGGTCGGTTCAGTCCGGGCATCGTCTTTCTCCGCAAACCAAAGCAAGGCGATCACCAGGTCTGAATAGATGGCGAAGAAAATCAGAAACGATCTGGCGACCACGTCCGCGGTTGAGGCCGCGAGCACGGCGAAAAGGCACAGCGGTCCCGTCATGGCGAGGAACTCGAACCAGTGCGTCTTGCCGATACGGTCGCGCCACGACAACGCTTCGATGATCGCCGAGTCGAGTGGGTCGGTGCCGGCAGAGATCGCGGGGCCAGGCACCGAAGCATGCCAACGGCGGCCCAGAGGGAAGAAGCATCCGAGTTGGACTGTGCCCATTGCTCTCGGCTTCCAGGCCGTCGCCTCGCGAGCTGCGGGTCTAACTGGTCGAACCGCAATCCCCTTCCAGGGTGGCGTGAGATTCACGTGCGTCGTCGAGCCGCCAATGGCGATGCCCTGCTCCGTGAGGGCTGTTCCGGTCGCCAGCAGCGCGCGCCCGCCTCCAGCGGCGGACTTGTGAGGCCGCATCGATTTCCAGGATGCCATGCGTTCAAATCCTCGGATTGAGCGCCGAATGTTGCGTCCAAGCAAAGAAATGTCTTTTGCAAATGCCGCCCCAATTCGAACTTCGCCCGTTGCACCGATTGGCTTCTTCAATTGGTTTCCAGGCGAAGCCGGGGGCAAGCGTGCCCAATCGCGGATCGCGCAGCGACCCCAACTGTGTTCGTCGTTCTCGTCAGAAACGGTGTCCGTCGGACGCCTCCCGACAGACAATCCAAAGTAACTTCTTTGCCATTTGGGTTATGCAGCCATACCAATGGATTATTCATGCCAACGGCAAAATCTATGCATGCTTCCCCGACCGCGAAGGAGCAAAAGAATGAAATGTTTGAACTGCGTAGGTGCGGTGAAAATACCTCACCAGTACTACTTCTGCTCCCAGGAATGTTTCGGAGAGACAACCCGTAACACCAATTGGAGGATGTTGAGCGATGGCCTTCCGCCTACTGGTTTTCCTGCTGGTGGCCAGCCCCGCACTGGCCCAGGACCACAGTTCCCACGTCCCCATTGGCCCTCCCGAGGGCAATTACGGCCAGGGGCACGAGAAGTGGCACAGCATCTACATGGGGATGCATAACACGCTGGGTGGCTCATGCTGCAACGGCGGCGACTGTCGGCCAACGGTTGCCAAGTTTGAGGAGGGAAAGTGGTGGGGCAAACTCAACGGAGTATGGACGCCGATCGAGCCATCCAAAAGGGTGCCTGAACACCCGTACTCATGGAACGAAACGGCCCACATTTGCGCGGCTGGGAACAGCGTCTACTGCTTCATACCCCCTGACAACGGGACCTGAACCTCTCGCCTAGCTGGCTGGGTGCCTCGTTTCGGAGAAGAGGTCGCCCTGCTCGGGTTCCACAGGCGGTGTTTTTGCGCCTCGCAAGCCACCCAGGAATTTGCCGAGCCGCTCAAGATACAAGTAGACCACCGGTGTCGTGTAGAGTGTGAGAATCTGCGACAGCGCCAAGCCACCCACGATCGTGTAGCCGAGCGGCTGGCGGATTTCCGATCCGGCGCCGGTGCCCAGCATCATCGGCACGCCGCCGAGCATCGCCGCCATGGTGGTCATCAGGATCGGCCTGAAACGTATGGTGCAAGCGCGGTAGATTGCCTCCTGTGGGCTGAGACCTTCGGTCCTCTCGACCTCGAGCGCAAAGTCGACAAGCATGATGCCGTTCTTCTTGACGATGCCAATCAGCAGGATAACGCCGATCATGGCGATGACGCTGAAATCCATATGGACCGCCATGAGCAAGAACAAGGCGCCGATAGCGGCTGAAGGCAGCGTCGATAGAATGGTGATCGGATGGATCAGGCTCTCATAGAGCACCCCAAGGATGATGTAGATCACCACCAGCGCCACTCCGATCAGGATTGGTGTGCCTGACAGCGCCGATTGAAAGGCTTGCGCGTTGCCCTGGAGGCTGGTTGCAAGCGAAGCAGGCTTTCCGGCATCGCGTTCGAACTGCTGGATAGCTGCGACCGCATCTCCAAGCGCCGCCCCGGGTTTTAGATTGAAGGAGATCGTGACCGCCGGAAACATGCCTTGATGATTGATCACGATCGGCGCAGCCTTCGTCATGCTGGTCACCAGGGCGCTTAATGGCACCTGCTGCCCTGTCGAAGAATTCAGATAGATATCCTTGAGCGCCTCGGGACCGTACTGGAATTCCGGGCTGACCTCGAGAACAACGTGATACTGATTGAGCTGTGTGAACATTGTGGAGACGATGCGCTGGCCGAAAGCATCGTCGAGCGTGTTGTCGATCGTCGACGGGAGGATTCCGAAACTCGACGCGACTTCGCGATTGACGGTCACATCGAGCAGTGGTCCTGCATTCTCCTGATCGGTGGCCACGTCAACGATTCCCGGCATGGCTCTAAGCTTGTCGAGGAATATCGGTGCCCAATGGTTGAGCTCGTTGGAATCGGCATCGGTCAGAGTATATTGATACTGCGTCTTCGAGACCCGACCGCCGACAGTGATGTCCTGTGCCGCTTGCATGTAAAGCGTTATGCCTTGAATCTTGGCGAGTTGGGATGACAGCCGGCTGATCACCTGATCGGCGCTGACGTCACGTTGGTTGTTTGGCTTCAAGGCAATGTACATTGTCCCGCGATTGAGCGTGCTCCCGCCAGTCGCTCCTATCGAGGCTCCGACCGAAGCTACCGCCGGATCCTTAAGCACAATGTCGGTTACCGCCTGCTGACGCTCGGACATGGCCGGGAACGAAATATCCTGGTCGGCCTCGGTGACGCCGATAATCAAGCCGGTGTCTTGTTGCGGGAAGAAACCCTTCGGGATGATGACGTAGAGATAGCCGGTGACAGCAATCGTTCCGAGCATGACGAGCAGCGTCACGAAAGTGTGCCGCAGGACGATCCTTAGGCCCCGTTCATACAATCCAAGCAGCGCGTCGAAGCCGCTTTCGCAAATATTATAGAGCCGCCCGTGCCTGACGTTGGCCTCATTCTTGAGCAGACGCGCGCACATCATTGGCGTCAGCGTGAGCGAGACCACCAGCGACAGGATCAGTGAAACGCTCACCGTTACCGCGAATTCCTGGAAGAGTTCGCCGACATAGCCTCCCATCAGAAATAGTGGAATGAACACTGCGATGAGCGACAGCGTAATCGAAATGATGGTGAAGCCGATTTCGCTCGAGCCCTTGAGCGCAGCTTCCATCGGAGTGAGGCCATCTTCGATGTGACGGACGATGTTCTCGATCACGACGACTGCATCGTCGACGACGAACCCGACCGCGATCGACAAGGCCATGAGCGACAGATTGTCGAGGCTGTAACCAAGCACATAGAGCACGGCGAAAGTACCGACGAGCGAGAGGGGCACGGTTATTGCGGGAATGACCGTTGCCCAGAAATTGCGCAGGAACAGGAATATCACCATCACCACCAGGGCGACGGTCAGCATCAACGTGAACCGCACGTCCGCGACCGAGGCACGGATGGTTTGGGTGCGGTCTGAAACGACCGATACCTTGATGCCGGGCGGGATCGACGCCTGCAGCTGGGGCAGCAGAGCCTGAATGCGGCCAACCGTCTCGATCACATTGGCACCGGGCAGACGCCGGATAGCCAGCAAGATGGCGGGCTTCTTGTCGTACCAGGCGGCGACAAAGTGGTTCTCCGGCCCGTCTATCGCGGTGCCGATGTCGCGGATGCGTACAGGGGAGCCATTGCGATAGGCGACGATAACATCATTGTAGGCGTCAGGTTTGAGCAGTTGGTCGTTTGTGTTGAGCGTGAAGGTTTGACGCGGGCTATTGAGCGTGCCCTTCGCAATATCGACATTGGCCTCGCCGAGCACGTTGCGAACATCTTCAAGGCCAATGCCGCGGGCCGCGGCCGCTTGCGGATTGACCTGCACACGGATCGCCGGCTTCTGCTGGCCGCCAATGCCAACAAGACCCACGCCGGAGATTTGCGAGATCTTCGGCAGCAGGATGTTTTCCGCGTAGGCATCGACCGTCGTCAGTGGAAGGGTGTCGGATGTCAGCGCGAGCACCAGGATCGGAGTATCCGCCGGATTGACCTTACGGATGGTCGGCGGATAGGGGATGCCCAGCGGCAGATCTGGGCTTGCGGCATTGATCGCCGACAGCACGTCAACCGCGGCGCTGTCGACGCTGCGGCTGAGGTCGAACTGAACGGTGAGTTGTGTGCTGCCTAGCGCGCTGGTTGAAGACAGCTGGGTCACGCCGGGGAGTTGGCTTATCTGCTGTTCAAGCGGGGTGGCTACCGACGACGCCATGGTTTCGGGATCGGCGCCGGGCAACTGGGCTGACACCTGGATCGTCGGAAAGTTGACGTTCGGCAATGATGCGACTGGCAGAAGCCGGTAGGTAGCCAGCCCACACAGCAGCAGACCCGCCATCAGCAGGCCTGTCGCGATCGGCCGGCGAATAAAAGGGGCCGAGACATTCACGGGATTGCCTGCTGCACTGCGCTTTGCAGGGCGGCTTCATCAGCGGCTTTGCCCCGCAGCACTTGAACGGGGACGCCCTCCACGAGCTTGTATTGCCCGTCGACCACGACCGTTTCGTTCGCCTCGAGACCCGAATCGATAAGGGCTTGTCCCTCGGTCAACTGGGCAACAGTGACAGGCCGTATCCGCGCGGTTCCATCAGGTGCGATCACGTAGACATAGGAGCCATTTGGACCTTGCTGCACTGCCGACCCGGCTACCGTCAGCCCCCCAGTGCGGGTATCAAGAAGCAAACGTACATTCACCAGTGCACCCGGCCAGAGTTGGTTCCCAGCGTTCGGAAACGTGGCTCGGAGGCGGATCGTGCCCGTCGTCTGGACAATCTGGTTGTCGAGAAGCAAAAGTTTGCCTTCGTCGAGCTTGGTCTTGTCGTCCTGGCTGTACGCAAAGACCGTTAGCTGCCCCTTGGCCATCTGCTTCTGGATTTGCGGGAGCGTTTCCTCGGGCAGCGTAAAGATCAACGAGATCGGCTGGACCTGCGCAACGTCGACCAGACCAAAAGTATCGGTCGGGTGAATGATATTGCCTTCATCGATTTGCCGGATACCCGTTACACCGTCGATCGGCGAGGTCAGACGGGTGTAGCTCAGATTGATCTGCTCGGCCTGCAGCAGAGCCTCGTCTGCCTTGATTGTCGCCTGGAGCTGGATCACTGCGGCCTTCTGCGTGGCTACCAGTTGGGAAGTGGCAAAGCCCTTCGCCAGCAGTGGCGTGTAACGGTCCAGGTCTGCCTGCGCATTGACGAGCAGCGCCTGGTCGCGATCGCGCGTGGCGGTTATCTGATCGATTTGTGCCTGATAGGGATCTGGGTCGATCTGCGCCAGCAGATCGCCTTTTTTCACGGTCTGGCCTTGCGTGAATGTGATCTTCGTAATCGGTCCTGAGATCAGGCTGTGCACGACCACGTTGTTGTAGGCGATCACCGTTCCTACGCCGCGAAGGTAGATCGGCACATCGTGACTGGCTACCTTTCCGGCAATGACCGGAACCGCCGAGGCAGGAACGGAGACCGCCGCAGGTTCGGAATGGTCGTAGACGTGTTTGGCTGCAAGCCCAACGCCGCCGATCATGATCAGCAGCGCAGCAACAATGAAGGGTCGCTTGCGCATTGAGGGCTCCTACGACAGCGGCTCTTAAGGGATCAGTTCTTTCAGCAGCCGGATGTCGACGGCGTGCCGCTCATGCCCGTCAGCCCCGTGCTGCCACATGATGTGCCTGATACATTGAGCATAGGAATCGCTACCTGTGGATTTGTTACCGGATCGGCCAACGCGGGTGTTGGAATGCCAATTGGCGAACTCACTCCCAAATTGCTGAGTTCCGAAGACCCAAGCGGAATCCCAACTGCGGCCCCAAGGCTCGTGGACGATGTCCCGGTGGTCATTGATGGTGTCGCTGTGGTGCCGAAAGACGAAGCGCTCGACGCCGTCGAGTTGCAGGTGCCCGACGCTGTTGAAACCGTCGGGTTCACAAACGACGTCCCGCTCGTGGATGTGGTTGCGTTCATGCCTCCGCCGTCGAAAGTGGAAAGGGCGGAAGTCGCTGCCGCAACTTCGGAACTTGACGCCAAAACACTTGGCGCCAAGACATTGGTACACCCGGAGTTGTTGGAACTATCCCCGATGCCCACGGTGCTACCCGTCAAGCCACCCGGATCGAGCTCGACCGCGCCCAAGGGAATAGCGACCGGATTGAGGGGCGAACCAATTGCAGAAAGCGGCGATGTCAGTCCTGTCGCGGGCGTGGTGCTGATTTGCGCCAAGCTCGGCCCGCTGAACAAGAGAGCGACCGCAACGGTAATCAGCAAGATTGGCATCGCAACGTCAAACTCATTTCGCATTGGAACTACCGTCGTTTCATGTGTCTAGGTAGGGGCGGAGAACATCGTACTAATCCCACCGCCCTGACTGCCTGAGGCCAAGGATTTCATGTGTGCAAGCAGCACTTCCTCGGGTCGTTGGGAGGGTCGGATTTCGCCCGGTCAGATCGAGATGATGCCAGATGGAGGGGAAGCGCTCTTCCCTAAAGGCGGCTGGATTTCCCTATTCGCACGCCGACCCCGAGCATTTGTAAGATTTGGACAAGGTCGCGCTCCTTGTCGGAGTGGGCCTCGCCCTTTCATCAACCCTACGATGCGCTGGCTGCCCAATACGCACATGTGCCAACCGCGACAGGGCGCGGGATCGGACCATGGATTGGCGGCCGGAAAGGTCTACGAGAGCGGCGCCGAGCCTGCCGGCATTCCTTCCGATCTCGCGCGACGACGCCCGGATATTCACGCGGCCACCGCCGACATCGGGGTGGCGGTGGCGGAATTCTATCGATTAAGTTGAATGGATTGGCGGGCTTCGACGCCCAAGGCTGGGAACCAGCTGACGGCCAATGCGATCACAACCAATCTCGGCCCAAGCATTCGATACCGATTTTCCAGGACGACCGGCTGAATTGGGTTACAGGCAAGAGTGCCAGATTCCATTGGATCCGTAGTAACTCGGGTTCACGGCGTCGAACGAGCAGTAGGCAGTATCGGTGTCGTCGTTCAACCAGAGCTGGCTATCATATTCCCGGTCGCCAGATTCCCGACCGCCAACAAAGACCTTGTGGTGCTGGCGGTTGCCAAGGGCACCGCTGCTGAAGTGTACGGTAGGACCATCTCCGCCGCCGCTGCGCGCCATGGAGACCGTCGCCGAGCCGGTCGCCAGCATCACGCCCAAAGTAATCTTTGCCAATATTGTTGCTGATTTTCTCACGATAGACTCCTTCGGGTTAAGAATTCATGGACTCTTTGAAAATATTTGCAGTCAGGCCGTAGTTCGGCAGACGTGCGAGCCAAAACCTTCAGTGTTCGAATCCGGTCCCCACTCGCACCGTGGAGTCCGGATTCGAAGAGGCCGTGGTGGTTCACGGACAAAATGGGTAAAGGGTGCGATACTCATTGTATGGGTACGGGTAACCGCAGTAGCCGTCGTCAYAGAAATCACTGCCGAAACCGCGGTCCCTTCCGAACCTATGACCGTCGCCGACATGGACACCACGGACATGGCCGCCGCCGCCCAGGATTGCGACACGACCGCCATTGCCAAAGCCTACGCCATGGCCACCGCCAAAGCCTTCGGCATGGCCGCCACCGCCCATGCTCATACCATGACCGCCGCCGCCAAAGCCGCCGCCACCGCCATGGCCGCCGCCACCGCCGTGCGCCATCGAGACCGTCGCTGAGCCAGCCGCCAGCATTGCGCCCATGACGATCGTCGCCAAGAATGATGTTGATCTTTTCATAATACGCTCCTGTAGTTGAAGCTTTCTTAGTTACTGAAAGCAATATTAATATAGATACGGGAGACGCTCTTCAGCATGATACGCTTGTTTGATTTTTGTATATCTTATAACTACAAACAATCTCTCTTGATTGCATGGGAAGCCGTCAGTGCGCTCTGCGGGCAGTCCTTCGCGGCCTAGGATGCAAGGTGTCCTGCGCACTTTTGGGCGACAGGAATTTGGTGCCGGCTTGATTGGCATTGCTCAGCGCCGATTTGCGCTCCGCAGCCGACCCCTCTCCCGTCGTGTCATTTCACACCGACAGCGACCTGGGGGCGTCCCGTTTCGCATAGCTAACCTTCACTGCGTTTTGCAATTTTTCGAAGGCGCGCATCTCAATCTGGCGCACACGCTCGCGCGAAACGCCGAATTCGCTGGAGAGATCTGCCAGACTCCTCGGATCATCCGCAAGACGACGCGCCTCGAGGATGCGCCGTTCGCGTGTGTTGAGCACGCCAAGCGAGTCGATCAGCGCCCTGTGCCGGCCGGAAGCTTCCTCGAACTGAACGAACTTGTACTCCTGGCTGTCCTCGCCCTCGACCAGCAAATCCTGCCATTGGCCCTCAGCCTGGCCTCGCAGGGGCGCATTGAGCGACCTGTCCCCGTCCATGCGACTGTTCATGTAAACAACTTCTTGCTCCGTCACGCCAAGGTTGCTTGCGATGAATTCCACGTGCTCTGGACGCAGGTCACCGTCGTCCAGTGCCGAGAGACGAGCCTTGAGTCGCCGCAAGTTGAAGAACAGCTTTTTTTGATTGGGGGTCGTACCGACCTTCACCAGTGACCAGGAGCGCAGGACATATTCGCGAATGGACGCCTTGATCCACCAGATCGCATAGGTAGCCAAACGAAAGCCGCGCTCCGGTTCGAAGCGATTGACCGCCTTGATCAGGCCGATGCTGCCCTCTGATATCACCTCTGACATCGGCAGCCCGTACCCGCGATAGCGCATGGCAATTTTGGCAACGAGGCGAAGATGCGACAACACCAGCTGGTGAGCGGCCTCCGGATCGTTGTCGTCGCGCCAGCGTTTTGCCAGCGCTTGTTCCTGCCCCAGCGTCAGCATGGGGAGATGTTTGATCTCGCCGAGATAACGGCGAAGCCCGTCTTCGTTTGCCAAATTTGTTATTGCTGCGCGCGCCATGAAGCACTCCTTGCCTACCTCGCAGGGGATCAATAGTTTCTCGACGCCCATAGACGTTCGATGTTGGCTTCTCTGTTCAGCGCTGCCGCTGCTTGCGGCGTTGTTCGCCTGAAGCGCGAAGGTGCATCAGGTGCTGCTAACGCGCGTCATGAAGCGCAGAATCGATACAGTTGATCATGGCCTGGCTGTCCAACGGCTTGCCGAAGAAGCCGATGGCGCCCGTTTCCCGAGCGCGTTTGCGGACACGCTCCTCTGGATAGGCGGTGATCAAAATTGTCGGTATGTGATAGCCATGTTCGATCAAATGATCCTGCAGTTCTATTCCTGTCATTCCGGGCATCTGGATATCGCAGATCAGGCACGACGTAGTTTCCAGATTAGATGACATCAGGAACTCCTCGGCCGATTCGAATGCAAATGCGATGAAACCCAACGATCTGACGAGGCTTGCAGTGGCAAGTCGAACGGACTCATCGTCATCGACGATCGAGATCATCGCGCTGCGGGTCAATTCACTATTCCTCCGTGCTTGCCGATGACCCAAACATTGCTGCTTCAACGACTGTTTCTCGGCGAGATATTGCACCCGCGCTTGCGAAAGCGAAAGTTATACAGAGGTGTAACAAGCTTATTTACCGGGAGCGTCTATCCCCAGGGCGCCGGCCATCTTCACCAGGTCGGCCAGAGTTCTGGCGCCCATTTTCTTCATCAGGCGGCCGCGGTGGATTTTCACCGTGATTTCACTGAGTTGCATCTCGCCAGCGATTTGCTTGTTCATCAATCCAGTCGCGACAAATGCCATCACCTGGCGTTCCCGAGGGGTCAGGGTGCTCAGAAGGCTCTGCAGCTCCGACAGCGCCCGGTCTTTGTCTCGCCGTTGCCTGTCGCGCTCCAAAGCGCCGGCGACTGCATCCAGAATATCCTGATCTCGGAAGGGCTTGGTGAGGAAATCGACCGCTCCGGCCTTCATGGCTCGCACGGACATGGGAATGTCGCCGTGGCCGGTCATGAAAATGATCGGCAAGTGAATGCCTGCCTTGCTCAATTGCGTTTGAAATTCGAGTCCGCTCACCTCCGGCAGCCGGATATCGAGCACAAGGCAGCTTGGACCGTCGGGAAGCCGACTGTTCAGCAGTTCGGGAGCAGAACCGAAAAGCTCGACACGCGTTCCAACAGATCGGAAGAGGCTGCTTAAGGCTTCACGCAACGACGGATCGTCGTCCACGACCAGAACAGTCGGAGGCATGGCGCCGTTGCCGACTTGTGGTTGAGAGGAAGAGGCGGGGCGTTGGATCATGAGCCGGCATCCTTTTCGACGCGTGGCAGAGAAAATTGGAATATCGCGCCGCCGCCTGGATTGGGCTCGATCCACACACGGCCTCCATGTGACTCAACGATCGACCGGCAGATCGACAGTCCCATGCCCAATCCCTCCGCCTTAGTGGTGAAGAAGGCCTTGAACAACTGACGCGCACTATCGGGATCGATGCCTGGTCCCGTATCCTGGACCCTCACATTTGCCTGGTTCGATTCATCGATCGAAGTCGTAACGAGTATTTCGCGCACGTCGCTGTTACCAGAGGCCATTGCCTGAATCGCGTTGATCAAAAGATTGATCAGGAGCTGTTGAAGCTGGATACGGTCGCCAAGTGCGGGCAGCGCCCGATTGGCTAGATCCAGTTTCAGGGTGATGCGATTTGCAGCGAACTCACGCTGCACCAACGTGAGCGATTCGTTGACGATCTCGTTCACGTCGACAAGGGCCATCTGGATGTCGCCCTTCTTGGACAACGCCCGGATTCGATGGACGATATCGCTGGCGCGTTGGGCGTCGGCGATGCTCCGCTTGACCGCACTGCGGACCTCATCCAGATCGGGCTTGTCTCGATCCATCCATCGCAGGCACGCCTCGCCGTTCATAACGATGCCGGCAAGCGGCTGATTCACCTCGTGCGCGATCGAGGCCGTCAATTCACCCAATGTGGTGAGGCGTGTCACATGGGCGAGTTCCGCCTGGGCCTTCAGGACCTCGGTTTCGGCTCGCCTGCGCTCTGATATGTCCGTATTCGTTTCGAGAACCGCCAACGGTCTGCCGTCGGCATCCGTCTTCAGCGACCACCGGCTGGAAACGACAACGACGGATCCGTCGCGCTTCGTGTGCAAGAGCTCACCTTCCCAGCGGTTGGAGCTGAGCAGTTCCCGATTGATCTCGTCGAGCCTGGCTGGAAAGACCGTCTGCAGGAGTTGATGGGTGGACTTTCCCGCCGTGTGTTCGGCCGACCAGCCGTAAATGGCTTCTGCACCACGATTCCAATAGGAGATCAGACCGCCCATGCTGCGTACGAAAATCGCGTCATGCGTCAAATCGAGCAGTTGGGCCTTTTCGGATAGATCGGTCGAGGTCGACTGGTTTTTGAGCACCAGAAGGGCGGTAATGACAATAGTCGCGATGCTCATGACACAGCGGCTGAGGGCGCCACCACTGGCTTCGTGTCCGTGGACAAGCCAGAAGCTCAGCACGGTGAGCCCAACACAGGCGAGCGAACACAAGACGATGCCACGCCTGCGAAAGGCGGTGGACGCGAGCAGAACGACGACCACATAGAGGACCGAGACGGATCCCGCAAATGGATCAAGAGTATCGACAGCGAATATTCCGGCGGCAAGAAGGTTGGCAAGAGGCGCCACCAGCCGCGAATTGCTCGGTGTTCGCGGAAATAGTCTATGCCGCATAAGGTCTCTGCCCAGCTTCTGGTCGACGCTTGCGCGCTGATCGACCTCCGTGTCGCACAGTGTCCAGCTCTAACTTAAGCGACGAAATCCTTTCTGCTTGTTCGAAATTGCGGTCGTCGGTGCCTGATTGCACCTTTGTCACGGCAACCGCGCCGCGAACCAATGCTGGGGATGGAGCGACCCATCAGCGGCACAGGCTTGAGAGCGAGCCTACAGCATCCGATCCGGCGGAAAGCATGCAGGCAAAACGCAACGCCCAAGCTCTGGCGGCGACACGATGGGTATGACGACACAGGCTCGGGTGAGCCACGGCCACGATCATCGTGCGATTCAGCTATACCATGCGTCAACAGGAAAGACCTCGTCAGCGCCCGATCAATATCGTGTGCCGTGCGTGCCAAGCGGACACTCATGCGGTCCGAGGCCGAACCAATTCGCGCAGTCGAGAAGCCCACCGCAGCAAGGAATGAAGCAAAATGAGCATAGCCACCGATAAGATATCCCGTCGAACCATGTTGGCTGCGACAGCTGCTGGCGGCTTGCTCACGACGGCGACACTGGCCCAGGCGCAAAACGGTGACCCGCTAGCCAACGGCCGCGGCGGCACTAACCCCGGTCCGATGAATCCTTCCCGAATAGCCCAGAATCCGGACCTGATGATCCCACCGAGCACGGATGCGGGCAGCCTGCCGAACCTGCGTTTCTCGTTCGACGATGCCCATATCCGACTGTCTGGCGGCGGCTGGACCCGGCAGGTGACCGCACGCGAGCTCGGCGTCTCCAAGGACATTGCCGGCGTGAACATGCGCCTGAATGCCGGCGGCGTGCGCGAGTTGCATTGGCACAAGGCCGCCGAGTGGGCCTATGTCCTCTACGGGAAAGCACGCATCACGGCAGTCGATGCCAATGGCCACAATTTCGTCGACGACGTCGGCGCGGGTGACCTTTGGTATTTCCCGCCGGGCATTCCACATTCGATCCAGGGCCTTGATCCAGACGGGACGGAATTCTTGCTGGTGTTCGATGACGGCGACTTCGACGAGGATAACACCTTCCTGCTGAGCGACTTTCTGAAGCACACTCCTCCCGAAGTGCTCGCCAAGAATTTCGGCGTTCCGGCATCGAGTCTTGCGAACGTCCCCGATCCCAGCGAGCTTTACATGTTTCCCGCGCCGGTTCCGGGGCCGCTCAGCGCAGACAAGATCGCGGGCGCGGTCGAGGTCCCGCAGAGCTTCAGCCACCGCATGACGGCACAGGCTCCGATGAGGATGAAACACGGAACGGTGCGAATTACCGACAGCGCCGTGTTTCCTGTTTCCAAAGCAATCGCCGCGGCCCTTGTCGAGGTCGAACCGGGCGGGATGCGCGAGCTGCATTGGCATCCGAATACAAACGAATGGCAGTACTACATCCAGGGCCAGGCCCGCATGGGCGTGTTCGCGGCGTCGGGCGAGGCCCGAACATTCGATTTCCAGGCCAACGACGTCGGCTACGTACCCTTCGCCATGGGGCACTACATCGAGAACACAGGCAATACGACGCTGCGATATTTGGAGGTATTCAAGAGCACCTACTTCGCCGATGTGTCACTAAATCAGTGGCTCGCCCTCACACCGCCGGAATTGGTCCGCGTCAGTTTGCGCGCCGACCCGCAGTTTCTGCAGGCCTTGCGTAAGGGGAAGTCTCCCATCGTGCCGACCTAAAGCGCGTCGCGTTGAACGGATCCAATCGACGCATCGTCCCAAAACCGCTGCGCACCCCGGTTCGAGAGCGAGCGTATGCTTTTGTCCCTGCAAGTTGATGGCGAGGTAGCCGCCCAGCACCGTCAAAATAGCTGCGCCATGGCACACCGACGTCTCGATATTCACTTGCTTGAGTGATCTTTAAGCCAAGCGTGGGCGCCCTGAAGAGTTCTGAAGTCTTCCAGGCTTCGTGCTGGGATGTCGCGATACGCGCCGACTGCCATTTCGCTCAGCGCCCGCCCGGGCCCGAGTTCGAGGAAGGCCGTTGCGCCGCCTTCGACGCAACCCTGCAGGCAATCGGCCCATTGCACCGTTTGCGATATTTGCGCCGCCAGCTTGTCGAAACCTGCCTTGGTGTCGATGACAGGAGAGCCGTCGACTCCGCTCAAGACACGCGCGCCGTCAGTCGGAGAGCGCATCAGGCGAACATGGCACAGGCTCGCGCGAAACGCGGCAGACGCCCCGGCGAGTCGCCTCGTATGGGAAGCAACCTCCACAGGTAACCCGACAACCCTGGCTGCGTCCGCCTTCGCTTCGCCGGCAAGGGCTTCCAAAGTCGCGCGGCTCCCGCCGAGGACGAAGGCGTTACCCGGATTGACGATAGCGATTGCGGCATTGTGCCGTTCGCATAGTCTCTCGATGGATTTGCGGGAAAGGCCACGGACGAAAAGCAGCCCGTCTCCACCGGGGGAAGCAGCGTCCATGGCTTCCGCGCGACGCGCGACGAGGTCCAGCGTGTCGGTCGCGCTGAACAGACCTGCAACACCCCAAGCCGCCACTTCGCCGACGCTATAGCCGGCGACGGTCAGCCGGTCGGGCAGCGTGTCCCGCAGCGCCGCCGCGGCTGCCAGCGCCTGCAGCGAGCAGAGGATCTGCCCAATGCGGTTGCGGTGCAGGGCGTCGCCGGATCCGGTCCGCACGATCTCGCGCGGATCCCGGTCGCCGAGCAACGTTGCGGCATGGGCAAATAAACCGGCAGCTTGCGGCGCATCGGCGGTCAGTGCGAACATGTCCGGATGCTGCCGCCCCTGTCCGGAGCAGAGAATTGCAAGGACCATCGCCGCTATGGAAACATAATGGCGATGGCGATCGCCATCGTCACGATGCTCACGATGGTGCTGCCAATGACCATGGAGCCGACCGTCGAAGAGTCGAGCCGATAGCTCACGGCGAAAAAGATGCCGAAGAACCCTGCCGGCAGGGCAGCGAACAAGATCGCCGTCCTGGCGATCTCAAAGGGAACCGGTAGCAGGAGCACGATCGCGACCATCAGGAGAGGTCGAACAATGTCGGCCAATGCGGTCGCGCCCACGATCTTCCAGTTGAACTCGAACGATTGAGCCGACAAGACCAAGCCGGTCAGGAACAGCGCTACGCCGGCTGCGGCCTGCCCTATCACCATCAGACAGGCTTCGATGACAGGATTGAGCGTCACGCTGCATAGCGAGAGCAGGATTCCAAGCGCGGGGCCGAGAACAATGGGCTTTGTCAGCGCGCGCCTCAGCGCGTCGAACATCTGAGCGCCTGGCGTCTTGACGGCGCCGTCCTCCTTCAGGCTGCCCATTTCGGCGACAACAAGTGTGATCGGAGTGACCAGGATCGAACCCGCGGCCATGGCAACGGCGACCGAGACCGGCCCCGTCGCTCCGAGCAGCGAGGATGCAATCGGAAGTCCGACACCGCCAAGGTTTGGGAAGGCAACGGTCAGAGCCTGTACCGACGCGCCCACCTTTCCCGTCGCCAGAAAAAGCCGCGCGATGGAGTACCAGGCAAGATAGATCAGCAGCATGACCCCGCCGAAAATGGCGAAAAGCGGCGCCTGGACAAGCAGCTCGCCACGCGGGGCCGACGCGGTCGCCGCGAACAGCGATGCCGGCAGCGCGAAGCTCATGACGAGCGTGTTGAAGCCGTCGACATGATGGTTTTCGACGATGCCGAATCTTCCGGCTCCATAGCCGAGCGCCATCACGAAAAAGACCGGGGCGAGCGCCAGCAGGATTGTATTGGCCATCAGGCAAGCATCCTTTCCTGCGCGTCGACGAACAGGGTCATGGCAAGGAGGTCCGCTGAGCCCCCGGGACTGAGCCGACKGGCAACGAAGCTCTTATGCACAAAATGGGCGCGGTCTCGCCAGCCGGGTGCGCCGACGCCGCCCTGATCGAGGAAGCGGCGCGCGGCTCGACGCGCAAAGCCGAGACCGGGGAGGCCGCCGCGGTGCAGCAGAGTGGTGTCCTCGACAACCGCAATGAGCGCGAAACATGTTTCGATACGCTGGGCTTCGGCGTCGTCGGGAGCCTCAAGGACGCTCTTTCGCAGGGTAGGCAGGCCAACATGATAAATGCTGGGGTATCCGAGGGCAGCCTCGATCCGCGCACCACCAGCGCCGAAGCGGCGACGGGCCAACTGACCGTGGCTCTGCGGAACCATCGGTCCTTCGAGTATGCCGCGGGCCCACAGCCGCAGGACCACAGTTCCCAACGACAGCGTGGGATCCACCTGTCCGCCGATCCTGGCGCCGGCGGCCGCGCATAGCAGGCCCAATCCGAATATGGCGCCGCGATGCGTGTTGACCCCCATCGTCGCCGCAAGCATGGCTGCCTCGGCATCGAGGCCGATTTCCCTCAACGCGCCCATCGCGCAGCCAGCGGCGCCGGCTTCCGCCAAAGCCTGGAAGTACGGCCCGATGGCCGCGGCGCTGGCGCGAAATGTGCCGGCATCCATGTCTTCATGGCTGCCGGAATCGATGTGGCTGACAAGGCCCGGCTTGGGCCACGTCTCCAGCTCGTCGAGAAGGCAACGCACCGCGCTCGCGGCGATGGCCCCGGCATCCGGAAAACGTGGTACCAGCACCTTTGACGCAAGCGGCCGCTCCGTGCCGAAAGCAAAGGCGACGGTCACGATGGCATCCCTTCAGAAAGAAAAAGCTGGGCGTCGAGCAACGCCACATCGCTGACGGTCTTGACCAGAACCTCGCGCGGGCCGGCGTGAAGCTCCCGCCAGTTCGCGGCCACGCCGTCATGGCGGATCAGCTCACCATCCAGCCGCATCGGCGCGGCCGCCTCGATCCGCGCCAGATCGGCGGTCAGGCGGCTAAGATCCGTGTCGCGATTGACCTGCAGCAGGAGGTCGAGATCGGAGCGGTCGGTCAGATAGTCCAATCCTGTGACGACAGCCAAGGCAAGGCTGCCGAACACCCTGGCTTCCACACGATGCCGTGAGGCGAGATCCTCAAGCTTGGCGAGCGTGGGTCGCCACGCGCGTGGCGCCGACGGGCCGGCGGACCGCAGCGAGGGCGGCGGAGACGTCGACAGGATATCCTCGTGCCGCATGAGAAACGAAAATCGCTTCTTTCCGGCGAAGTACGGCAGCGCAAGGCCCAGAGGCACGCCATGCCCCTCACCCGGCATGGCACGTCGTCTAATGAGCGGCCAGCCTCTATCGGCCCAACATGAGACGAGCGCGTTCGCGGCGACATCGCTGCGTGTTAGCAACAGCGAATGCCACGCCGCCGGCCCGACGAATATCAGATCGTGACGCCGCATCGGCAGTTCACAGAGCTTGAAGTGCGAGTTCACGGACGCGCTCCGCGATGGCGTATGCCTTCGGCCGACCGCCGCGCTCCAAGCCGAGCGCATCTCGGCGGTCGGGCGCATCCGGCATGTTCGCCAGAAGTGTGTCCAGCTGCTCAGCCAGCGGGGTGGCCTCGTCCCAGGTGAGATGAACCGCGCCTGTCTGAGCAAGATTTCGCAAGCCCGGAGCAAACACCGGCGTGGACTTCGCCTTTTCCTGCAAAACCTCGATCGACAACTTCGTCACCCTGGCCATGGATGGCAGATCCATCACCGCCGGATCGGCGGACGGCAGCCCTACCAGCACGCGGGTGGCCAGCGCCGTGGCGAGAAGGGCGCCGGCTGCGGAGTGGCCGTAGAGAAGACCGATGGCGGGTCGTCCGTGCATATCCGCATAGATGAGGGACTTGGCGAGATGAGCTAGGAACTCGTTCAAACCCAAAAGCTCGTCCCGCTTGCTCATGCGCTGGCTGTCACTATCCGCCAGGACGAGGATCGGGGCGTTTCCGCTTTCAACCGACGCCAGGACGTAGTTCGAAAGGCGGATGGCCTCGTCCACGCCGAGCGCGGTCCGGTCCGCGACGCCGATGACGAGCGCCCGGCCACCCGATCGCAGTGCGCCCGAACCAGACAGAACTCCGCCGCTGTTTTTCACGTCGTGGCCGTCGGGAAACAGCGAGGCGAGAATGTCATCGAGCGTCACGGCTGGACCTCCGGACTTTGTCAGCGAGAGCAATGAACTGGTCCGCGGGCAGCGCAGGAATGGAAACGGCGTCAGGAATGCCCTCTGCCGTCCAGATATCGACTGCATCCGGACAGGCGCCGAAGCGCTGCAACCGATCTTCAAGGCGGGATTGCTCGGCCTTCAAAGTGTCGATGCCGAAGGCACGGATTGAACTGAGCAGCTCCAGCGCGGCGTCGCGAAAGTCCTGGACAGTATCATCGACGAAAACTTCGGCGCCGCCGAGGAGCCGGCGATGCTTGCCGCCCATGGTCCGCCAGACCAGCGCATGGTCACGGGAGTCGAACTCCTCGACACCGCGATTGGTCTCGATCACCTCGGGACCAGACACCGAAATGCGACCCTGCTCGGAGACCGCCAACGCCGAACAGCAGCCAGCGATCAAACCGCCGCCGCCATAGCATCCGGACCGGCCGCCGATCAGCCCGATCACTTTCACACCCGCGGTTCGCGCCTCGATCACTGCGCGCATGATTTCGGCAATGGCAAGCTCGCCTGCATTGGCCTCCTGCAGGCGCACGCCACCCGTATCGAACAGGATCAGCACCGGAACAGACCCAATATCGCGCGCGGCGCGCAACAGGCCGGTCAGCTTCGCTCCGTGAACTTCACCGAAAGCACCGCCCATGAAACGGCCCTCCTGTGCTGCGACAAACACCGGCGAACCGTCGAGCCTGCCGAGTCCCACAACGATGCCATCGTCGAACTGCTCGGGAAGATCGAAGAGCTTGAGATGCGGACTGACCTCGCGCTTCTCCGGTCCGATGAACTCGACAACGCTTCCGGGATCGAGCAGCAGCCGGACCCGTGTCCGCGCCGAGGACTCGTACCAGCTTGCGGTGCGATCCAGTTCCACCGAAGACTTGGTTCTCTGTGTGCGAGAGGCGCTCATTGGTCGTCCTCCTCCATCAGCCGGGCCGCTTGCGCCAGCCTAAGGGACACGGTGTCGGGACGCGCTCCGCCGTCATTGATGGAGAACCGGAGCCCGCCAGGCGAATAGCCTTTGACGAAGTCTGCGATCACGGCATCCCACACTTCGCCGAAGCCCGCCGCAGCAGTCCTGATCTCCACCAGGCATTCGGAGTCGGGCAGCACGCGTTCGGCCAGAACTTCGAGATTGCCGGACGCAACAACGCCGATGACGGCCAGTTTCCTCGTGCCGGGCCCCCGCTGGCGGGTGGTGTGGCGGAAGCTCAGGTCCTCCATGGTGGCTGTCCTTCTCACCAGTTGCGGAATCTTGAGGGCGGCGCGTAGAGCCCGCCCGACCAATGGACAAGATCCTTGATGGAGCGCGCCGCCAGCATGCTCCGGTCGGCGTCGAGCGGATTGATACCGATATCTTCAGGACGGCGGATGGCACCGCGCTCGCGCAGATGCTGGACCATCTTAGCGTCGCGGCCACGGCCGACGTCGGTGTATCCCGCCACCCCGCGGATCGCCTGCTCGCGCTCCCTGGCATCACGACAGAGCAGCAGATTGGCGATGCCTTCCTCGGTGACGATGTGCGTTACGTCGTCGCCGTAGATCATCACCGGCGCCAGCTCGAGATTCAGCCTTTCGGCGAGTTCCAGAGCATCGAGCCTCTCGACAAACAGCGGCACGTTCTTTTCGCCGAAGGTCTCGCCGATCTGCACGACCAGCTTGCGGCCACGGCGCAGCAGCGTTGACCCCTCGGGATCGGCTTCCCTGCCAGCCTGCAGCCAGGGCTCGCTCGGATGTCGCCGCCCGCGCGCATCAGAGCCCATGTTCGGCGCTCCGCCAAAGCCGGCGATGCGCGACGTGGTGACGGTGGAGGAATTACCTTGAAGATCGATCTGCAGCGTCGAGCCGATGAACATGTCACAGGCATAAAGTCCGGCCGTCTGGCAGAAGGCCCGGTTAGAACGCAGCGAACCGTCGGACCCGGTAAAGAAGACGTCGGATCGGGCGCGGATGTACTCATCCATCCCGACCTCGGAACCGAAGCAGTGGATCTGCTCGACCCAGCCGGATTCGATGGCCGGGATCAACGCAGGGTGAGGGTTTAGCGCGAAATGGCTCGCCACCTTGCCCTTCAGTCCGAGTTTCTCGCCATAGGTCGGCAAGAGGAGTTCGATCGCAGCGGTGTTGAAGCCGATCCCGTGGTTCAATCGCTTGACGCCATAGGGCGCGTAGATGCCCTTGATCGCCAGCATGCCGGTCAGGATCTGCGACTCGGTGATAGCAGCGGGATCGCGCGTGAACAGCGGTTCGACGAAGAATGGCTTGTCGGCCTCGACAACGAAATGCACCCGGTCCCCCGGTATGTCGACGCGCGGAACCTTGTCGACGATCTCGTTCACTTGGGCGATAACGACGCCGTTCTTGAAGGCTGTGGCCTCCACGACGGTCGGCGTATCTTCGGTGTTAGGCCCGGTGTAGAGGTTGCCGTCACGATCGGCGCTGACTGCAGCGATCAGCGCGACGTTCGGCGTGAGGTCGATGAAATAGCGCGCGAATAGCTCGAGATAAGTGTGGACCGCACCGAGCTCGATCTTGCCGCCGAACAGCATCTTCGCAATGCGCGCCGACTGCGGGCCGGAATAGGCATAGTCGAGCTTCTTCGCCACGCCGCGGTCGAATAGGTCGAGATGCTCCGGCAGCACGACGCCGGACTGCACCATGTGCAGGTCACGCACCTTGGCTGGATCGACAGCAAGGAGGGCGGCGCAGAGCAGATCGGCCTGCTTCTGGTTGTCACCCTCGAGGCAGACGCGATCGCCAGGGCGGACCACCGCTTCCATCAGTTTGGTGGCGTCGCGCGCATCGACGACCTTGCCCTTTGCCAGCCTCGCGCCGGCTTGGATACGGGCGTCGCGCGCTTCCCGGCCACGCTGCCAGGTCGTCATCGTCTTTGCTCCTCCAGCAGGCTCCGGATTGCTGGCCGAAATTAGTCGCGGAGCTCCCTGGAGTATTTCCTCAAGCAACCATGTTTTCGACTTCGCACGCTACCGAACCCGGCAATTGCATGACAGCTCGAACGTTGTCCGGTTCCTCCACTTCGCAACCGTCTTCTGATCGATGCCGCAGCGCTTGGCGACGGGGGCTGAAGGCCGATCAAAAGCATGCCATTGTTAGTCTGAGTGGAGCGATCACCGTGGAAATGGCAGCGCTTTCGTCTTGCCTGACAGTCTGGCTCCGATCGCCAGACTTTCGGGAAACCAACTGACGAAAGCTCTCATCGCCGCAGCGGATTGAGGGAGGGCTGCAATGCGTGCCAAAACGGCGGCGGTGCGAATGCGGGTTGCGAATTGTCTGTTCCAGGCCTTTGAGTAGCGGCTGCCGGCGGCAACGCGCGCCTCGCGATCCCACCGGTCAAACCTGGCCAATTCGGTGGCCAACAGCCAGCCGGACTGCAAGGCCATGGAGATGCCTTCGGCGATGATGGGATGGGACTCGCCGGCAATGTTGCCGACCCGAAATATGTCGTCGGCAAAACGCGGACGAATGCCAGGGCGTATAGGCCCAGCGGCCAGCCATTCGCCATCGAGCGTTGCGCTGCCGATGGCGGAAACCGTACCAGGACAGGATGCCACGATGTGCGCGTGAACGGCTTGGCCTGCCGACAAGGCACCACTCTTCTCACGCAACCTGGCCAATACGTCGCGGCGTATGCAGCAGGACAGCGACATCCTGTCCTGGTCCGTCCACACCATGCCGCCATAGCCGCCCGGAAACACCAGGAGAGGCATGAGGTCTCGGGCGAGCGAAGCTCCTTTGAAATGAGCCTTGAAGCCAAACAGATCGTGGGGCGCACTGCTTTTTGGGAGGTTGGTTGAAAGCTTTCCCTGCTCCCAAGAGCCATGCGCGGCTATCACGACTGGCGCAGCGAGAACCTTCTGATCGTCTTTGCCGCTGATCCGGACTGCGGCGTTCTCTCCATCGCTGATGATCGTCACCGCGCGGCAAGGCTGAAAAACATCGGCTCCGGCATTGCGGGCGGCGTCCAAGAGGATGCCATCAAGGACGTCGCGCCCAAGTGCACGCCCAAAAGCGTCTCCCGCCGCCCGGGGCATGCCCGCGTCTATACCCGGGCCCGACGCAAACAATGCAACTCGCCTGACTTCCGGGCCTGCCTTGGCGCGAATCGCGGCGCCCGCCCCCAAACGGTCCAACAGCTCCAGATTGACTGCCGACATGAACTCGCCGCAGACTTTTCGGCGCGGGAATTCGCTTCGTTCGATGATGGCAACCGCGCGCCCCTGGCCGCACAAAGCCAAGGCCACCGACGCGCCACTTGGCCCGGCACCTATGACAATGGCATCGTACATCGCGGGAGCGCTTCCTCGGGGATGACGCTGAAAGCGTGGGTAAACGGGCCAATCCTGCGTTCTTCACACTGCTGGCTGGAACCCGATGGCCACAGACTGGAAAGTTCATTGCCCGCGAACCCCGCGCGGACGCTCGCTGCTGCATCGTGCATGGTCACCTCGTTTGCGCCAATGATGCGTAGGAGCGAGCACATTCTCAAGGCACTGGCGTTTCGGCTTGGCTCGGTGGCGAGGAACACCGGTGCCCGTGAACGGAGCGCTGCAAACAGAACCTTCAAGTCCGCGTCGGAAAAATGGTGGAGGAACAGATTGGCCGAGACAACTTCGTACGCGCCGGCGCCGGGCTTTGCGATCCAGTCAAAGACGTCATCGGTGACGGTTTCAACTCGCCATCCGAGTGCGGTGAAGTCCGCGCGCCGTTTGTCTGAGATGAGGTTGACCTGGTCAAGCATGACCAGATCCACGTCGGTCCAGCTCCCGGCCAAACGTTTTGCAACCGAGAGCATGAATGCCCCGTCGCCGGAGCCGAGTTCCAGAATCCTGGTAGGCGTTTTGCGCACGTTCGCCTTGAAGAGACCAGCCATGATCGCGCTCTGAAACATCAGCGCGTTTATCCAAACGAGGTCGCGCCGGGAGCCGATTGCCCTGGGATCGCCGGGGGGCAGGCTATCGAGCAGTTCCGGCTCGATCCGACGGCGGTCGAGATCTTTGGTCAACTCAGGCATTGCCGGCCGTATGGAACATCATCGTCTCAGCCGTAAGGCCGGGTCCGAATGCCATGGCACAACCCACGCGGTCTTCCGTGAACCCGCGCAGCATTCGCTCAAGCACGAACATGACCGTGGCTGAAGACATGTTTCCGTTTTCGCGAAGGACCTCGCGCGACATCGACAAAGCACAGGGATGGAGATTCAGCGCGCGCTCCACAGCATCGAGTATCGAGCGCCCGCCTGGGTGGACAGCCCAAAGATCAACGCCTCCGACGCTGCTGGCTCCCAGAATGCTGGCGATACCTGCGGCGAGCACACCTTGAATTGCGCCAGGGACTTGTCCCGACAAAACCATGTCGAAACCGTCGTCGCGAATGCCCCAGGTCATCAGGTCGCGGCTGTCGGCGGCGACGATCGCGTGAAAACTATCCAGGCCGATCCCGAATGGGCGGGCAGTCACCGACGCGGCCGCGCAACCATCACCCCAGAGGCAGAAGGACAGCAGTTTTTCGAGATCGCTGGTCTCCCTGAGATGGAGCGTACACAGTTCAATACATACGATTACGACGTGAGCCTCGGGTTCGGACCGGATGATGTGCCGTGCCAGCTTGAGCGCGTTGATTGCCGCGTAGCATCCCATGAAGCCTATGATCGTGCGCTCAACGTTGGTCGGCAAATTGCATCGAGCAATTATCTCCAGATCGATACCGGGGGCGGAGAAACCGGTGCACGTTGTCACGATCAAATGCGTGACGGTCGTCCTGTCCTTATCCTGGAGGAGCCGCTCCACGGCTTGCTGGGCCAGAACCGGCGCAGCGGCGGCAAACATTTCCATGCGTGTCGCTGTTCCTGGAAATGCACCCCGCTTGAAAACGCCCGCCATGTCCACACTCGGACCCTCGGGATCTTCGGCAGGCGCAAAGCACGAATAGCGATGCTCGATCCCGCCCTTGTCTGCCATGCGATTGAAAATCGCGCGGCGACGGGGGTTTGCCGTCAACTGAGAGCCAGCAAACTGCAGGAAGAACCTGTGAACGCTGTGGTCAGGGACGGCCGTCGCAATTCGGTTGATGAAAGCTTGAGCGCACATTTTCTTCCTTGGCTTGCCGCCGCAAGCCTGTGGTCACCGAGGAAAGCGCCACGTGTTGGAGGCTCGCAGCGGATCTGCGCCTTCGACGGCAATGGCAAACTCTATTGTGGTAAACGCTCAGAACAGGAAATGCTTCCCTTGGACCCCTGCCCTTCGCCAAATTTCAGGCCAATGCGGTTGGACCGCAACCGAAACCT
Organism: Mesorhizobium sp. P2_D1; assembly: GCF_056404455.1. Classification (NCBI taxonomy): domain Bacteria; kingdom Pseudomonadati; phylum Pseudomonadota; class Alphaproteobacteria; order Hyphomicrobiales; family Phyllobacteriaceae; genus Mesorhizobium; species Mesorhizobium sp. P2_D1. Next base: position 12,528 of record NZ_JBFUDZ010000016.1, on the reverse strand, counting down.
CGCTGGACAACGAATGTTTTGCGCCGCTTGCCCACAAGCACCGTGAAGCCGGGCAGGTTGGTGAGTGCGCGATGTTCGATCTGGCTCGATCGGTTGGCTTGTCTACGCCATCATAGCCGCGCAGTACGAAAGCGAAGGGCTCCGATCTTTGTACTAAAGCCTTTACCCGCCTTTTTGAAATTGTCCTCAACGCGGCCCGTGCCTTTCAGGACGGGAACACCAATTTCCAGTCCTGCTTCATGTCCACGACGGTCCAGCGTTCCTTCATCGCTTCGTCCCAAGCTTTGTCGAGCTTTCCGACTGAGGATTTGCGATCGTACGCATATTCACGATCGGCGTCGGTATGATGCACGATCCCCATGAACCGCGCGCCGCTTCCAGCGGCGGTCCATTGCAACATCTCCAGATCGCCGTCGGAATTACCGAACGCAAAGATGGGTCGGCGGCCTATGAACTTGTTGATGCCGACAGGTTTGCCCGGTCCGTCGTCGACGAAATCGATCTTGGCTTCCTTGATCAAGGCCGGCTTGCCGTCGGCACCCACCACRTATTTGGTTGCTCCCGATGACCCGACGACCCTCTCCGGCGGGATGCCGTAGACGGCTTCCATCCAGGGGCGCATGAAATCGATACCGCCGCCCGACACCACAAATATCTTGAAGTCGTTCTGCCGCAAGAACTCCAGCAATTCCAACATCGGCTGGTAAACAAGTTCGGTATAGGCACGATGGTAGCGGGGATGATGCGCCGTCCTGGTCCAGTTGATGACCGCGCTGTTGAATTCGTCGGTTGTCATGCCGGCGTGCGTCACAGCCAGGATCTTGAATATTCCTTGCTCGCCAGAGCGAACCAGACCTGACACGTCGTTTGACAGGACAGATTTGAACGGTTCCTGCGTCTGCCACTCCGGATGGGTTGGGGCGAGCTGCTTCACTTGGTCCAATGCGAAGGCGAGTTGCGAGTAGATCGGCTGTTCGCACCAGAGCGTTCCGTCATTGTCGAAAACAGCGATACGTTCGTTGGCCATGACGAAATCCTGGCCGTCCGGCGTCGCGACCTTTGCAACGAAGTCCACGATCGAGGCTTTGGCAGGCCCTTCATGCCACGAAGCGAGAGGCGCAGCTTGAGCACGCGCGGACACGACGCTGGACAGCGGCAGGCTGGTGGCTAGCATGCCGGCGAGCACCTTTCGTCTGTCCACGGCCGGACTCATCTATCGAACCACGACTTCGACGTACACGCCGCCTGTTCTAGCACAATAGATCCTGGACAGGGCATCGCGAACTCCAGCGGTTTGGTGCGTCGCGCCGGCACGGACTTCAACCTGCGAAGTCGATGACTGCGGTTGGATGCGCTGGTTGATGAGGGGATGCAAGCCGCGGAGAGGCCCCATTCGATTGACCGAGCGCGTCAGGCAGTCAGAATAGGAGCTGGCCTTGCAGGCACAAGACTTGGCGGCCGCACATACCGATACGAAACGGTAACAGCCCACCGATAGAACCGATGGGAGCGCCGTTGGAGCTTATGCCGGTCGCTTGGTAGCAGCCAAATCGCGCCGTCGAACGCCAAGGCGGTGACGCTTGCAGGCCCCGGACAGAACCCGGCTGTAACAGTAAAGTGCTGGCGCGCCTCCCCTCACTGTGACGATGCTTGCTGGAATGCTTCCGCACGAGGTCATTCATTCGGTTTGAAACATATGGCCATGCCTTCCGAAACCGCCCACGACCGTCGGGGCTTGCTAAGGCTCATGTTGAAGATGCCGGCCTTGCGCGGCACGCTTCAAATCCTCAGCGCGACGAATCCCGATCTGCTCGGCCTGTGCGGCGCCTACGAGGATGCCAGCACGGCCCTTGAGCGCTTGAGAAAGGAAAGAGGAAACGCGAACCGCGCCGCGATTGCTGAATACGAAGAGCTTTGCACCGATCTGGAGACCGACATTATCCGCATGTGCCAGTGACACCCGGCGGCACGTGAGCGTGTCCGGCCTTTGTAACTGTAACGTACTTCGCTTTCCGGCATTCCGATTCAATTGTGTGACGCGCCGAAAGCTTCGGGCGCGCAGCAGAGGGTCGTGACCAGGGATGTTCATGGGACGCGTTCGCCCTGGCGTAGAAGCATTCCCGCTGACTGGCACCTTCCGCCCTCAGAGGCTTGAAGCAGCAGTTCCAACGTCCGGCTCAACGTCCAGTGCCCTCGCCATAGCCTTTGCTGTTGCGCTACCCCTTGTCAGTGGCGCCGAGGCCCAGGAGGCCAAGGATACTTCGGGGGACGAACCCTGCCGTGCTGACAAGGACCCTGTCATTCTCGAACGAGTATCGATTCCTGCCGGGGGACGAGTACTACGATATTACGAATGTCCGTTACACCGAGCCGTTTTTCGACGGAAAGGCTTCCGTTCGTCTGACCTTGCCGCTCGATGCAACCAATCTGACTGGCGACGACGAATTCGGCCTCGGCGACATTGCAGCGAAGTTCCGTTGGATTCCCTATTTGAGCAGGCGGCAGGCGTTTATCCTAAGCACCGAAATTTACGCGCCGACCGCCTCCGAGGACGTGCTCGGCACGGGCAAATGGGTCGTCGCACCCGGGCTGACCTGGGCCTATTTCGCAAGCCCGGAGATCATCATTGCCCCCGCTTACATGCAAAATTTTTCGTTTGCCGGTCACAGTGACAGGGCCAACGTCAATCGCGGCGATTTCGATCTCTACCTCGTCTACAAACCTCACGCCAAACGCTGGTGGCTGACGTCCGACGTGACCGCAAGTTACGATTTCGAAGCCACGACGGCACCCATGTCGTGAGAGGTTGCCTTGGGCTTCAATCTGGGCAAACTGGCAAATGGCGGTGCCATCAACGGCTACGTCAGGCCAGGTGTCGGGATCGGCAACGACCGGCCCCACGACTTCAATATGGAGGTCGGCGTTTCGTTGGTCAATTTTTAGCGACCAATGAGACCTTGGTACAGAGAGGGAGACGATGACTGAATCAAGATCACCTGCCTGGCTCATTACCTCGACAGCTGTTCTTGTGGCATTCGCTCCCACAGGGCAAGCAAATGCCACCGAGGCCGTTGCCGGACGCTATATCCCCGGCGCCTTCGCGGGCCCCGGTGCGGGCATTGTGCCGCCCACGCCGGGCGCCGGCTATTGGGCGATGTCCAACATCTATTACCATGGCGAAGCCAGTGGTGAGGTGCCATTCGGCAAGGGCTCGGTCGCGGCGGGCCTTACAGGTGATACCTATGCCGCGATCCTGGCGGGGGTCTACGTGCCCGAGTTGCACTTGCCGGGAAACTGGACTTACGCCGTCCAGCTCGCTGTCCCGCTGGGCTGGACCGGGGCCGAGGCCGATGTCGGCCCCTTGGTGGCGGATCAGCATGTCACCGGGCTCGGCGACATCGCTTTCGCACCACTCGTGTTTGGCTGGCACAACGACGCCATGAACACCTGGTTGTCGGCGTCCCTGACGATCACCGCGCCTACCGGCGAATGGAAGGAGGGTGACCTCGCCTTCATCGGCATGAACTACTGGACGTTCACTCCGGCGATCGGGTTCACCTATCTCATCCCTCAACACGGGCTGGACCTCTCCGCCAAATTCGGCGTGGACATCAACACCACGAACCCGGACACCGATTACTACAGCGGTGCGATGGCCCACCTCGATCTTTCAGTCACGAAGGCCGTAACGGAGAACCTGTCCGTCGGGGCGATCGCTGGCTTCCTGGACCAGATCGAAGATGACCGGGGCGCGTTCGCCGACACCCACGATGGATTCAGGGGCCGCTCGATCGCGCTCGGGCCGCTGGTCAAATACAAGGCCAAGTTCGGAGAGAAGACCGAGGTCGATCTCACCTTGAGGTGGGCTCACGAGGTCGAGGTCGAAAACCGCATGAAGGGCGACGCGGTATTCTTCGACGTTTCCGGGAAGTTCTGAGCGGCAGGACAAACCAAGAGCTAGTCAATGTGCAAGCGGGTTAGCAAAATTGTCGCGGCTTTATGCCTGCTCACGCTGACGGCGTGCGGAGGGGGACCGGAGGGCGTTCTGGCGCCGGTAGCCGTTAATATGCGGTCAGCGTCGGCATCTGACGTAACGATGTTGGTGGCGACCAGCCGCAAACCTTCGGGCGATCCTGCAACGCTGTTCACGGGCGAGCGCAGCCCGACTCTTTCCTTGACCGACCTGACCATTTCAATTCCGCCGAACCGTGAATCCGGCACGGTCGAGTGGCCGAAAAAACTGCCGCCGAATCCCCAAAAGGAATTCGCGGTCGTTGCCGCGAAGAACCTTTCAATCCCGCAGGCCGGCGACTGGCTGCACTCCCACAATTCGAACGGTCATGTGCTCGTCTTCGTCCACGGCTTCAACAACCGCTACGAGGATTCTGTTTTTCGCTTCGCGCAATTTGTCCATGACTCGGGGGCGAAGGTCACGCCCATCCTCTTCACCTGGCCATCGCGCGCGAGCGTCCTGGACTACAATTACGACAAGGAAAGCACCAACTTTTCCCGCACCGCCTTCGAGCGAGCATTGAAGGCTTTGGCCAATGATCGCACCGTCACGGACATTACCGTCATGGCCCATTCGATGGGAACCTGGCTCGCCATGGAAGGGCTGCGGCAAATGGCTCTGCAGGATGGTCAAGTCTCGCCCAAGATCAGGAATGTTATTCTTGCATCTCCCGACCTTGATGTGGATGTCTTCGGGCGCCAGTGGACAGAACTCGGGCCTAAAAAGCCGAAGTTCACGATAATGATCTCGCGCGACGACCGGGCGCTTGCGATCTCGCGTCTGATTTCAGGCGATGTCGACCGGGTGGGCCAGATTGATCCGTCAAAAGAGCCGTACAAGTCGAAGCTGCAAGCAGCGGGAATAACGGTCATCGACCTGACCAATGTAAAGACGGACGATCGCTTGAATCACAGCAAGTTCGCTGAGAGTCCTGAAATCGTGGCGTTGCTGGGATCTCAATTGGCCTCCGGCCAAATCCTGACCGACTCGAGAACAGGCCTTGGCGACGGACTGGGCATGATGATTGCGGGCACGGTGGGGACGATCGGCAAGGTCGCGGCAACGACGGTCACCGCTCCCATTGCGATGATGGAGGGAAAGGGGAAAACCCCGGCACCCGATCAACTCGGAACGATCCTGAAGGCCGATCCGACGGCGGAGTGATCGGAGGCTCTGCCTGAACAATCAGAAATCCAGCAGTTCGGCCCTTCCCGCACGTATCGTTACCGTAACGTACTTCGAAATCCTGCGCCGCGACCCGAGAGTGCTGGTCGACTTCGACACTGCCCCGTTCGCAGGACCCTGCAATGAGCGTTGCACCCGTATCCGGCAAATCCGGCTCCGATAGCATCTCCGTCGAGCTGTCGTCACGGCGAACCGGCATGTCGTTCCAGCGCACCCGCATGAGCGCCGATCGGACGCTGATGTCGGTGATCCGCACCGCGCTGTCCCTGATCAGTTTTGGCTTCACCATCTTCCAGGTGTTCCAGAAGCTGCGGGACGCAGGCACGCTCGCGCACGCCGCCGCACCGCGCAATTTCGGGGTGACGCTGGTGCTGCTCGGCATCCTGATGCTGGTCGTCGGCATCATCTATCACGTGCTTTTCATGGCCGGGCTGCGCCGCGAACGCGATGCCATGCGCGATGCCGGTCTGATCCATGCCCAAAGCGGGTACCCGGTCTCCTTCACGCTGATAACGGCAGTGATCCTGTTGCTGATCGGTCTCGTCGCCATCAGCAGCATGGTTTTCAACGTCGGTCCGTTCACGGACGCGTCAGCGACATGAGAAAGGATGGACAACCTTGAGATGGAAACTCCCCGCATCATCGCGCTGCGAACCGCGCTTCGTGAACTGCGCAAGGCGCAGGACAGCGCAATCGCCGGACTCGCCGATGAAAACAGCTCCGAGAACCGCAAGGCTCTCCACGACATTGCCGACACTCTGAAAACACTCCGATCAATCCAGAAGGAAGAGCAGGGCATCGTCACGCGGATTTTGAAATGGCTGCACGTGATCCCGTGAAAAGGCGCTTCAGCCATTCGCGATCATGCCACTGAGATAGCGGTAACCAAGGAGAAACAGGATGGCGAAATCACCGAAATCCGGCAAGCCGAACATCCTCGTCATATGGGGCGACGATATCGGCACGGCCAATCTGAGTTGCTACACGCACGGATTGATGGGCTACAGGACGCCTAACATCGACCGCCTCGCCAAGGAAGGCTTGATGTTCACAGACGCCTATTCGCTATTCGTCAAGGGTGGGAAGCTGTTCTACGTCTACAACTTCCTCGGCATCCCGCCCGAGCAGCGGCTGGTTGTCGAAGCGCCCAAGCTGGGCAAGCACATTGTCGGCGTCGAGTTCGTCAAGGAACGGATCACCAAACAGCTCGAGACCCTGGGCCAGATGACGCTCTACGTCGATGAGGAACCGGTCGCGCACGCGGCCTTCCGCACCCAGACGGGCCGTTACATCCTCTGCGGCGAGGGGCTTTGCGTCGGCTACGATGGCGGCGATGCGGTCAGCAGCGAATACAAGCCGCAGTTCCCGTTCGCAAACGGGCGGGTGGTCAAGGTCGTCTTCGACGTCGCCGATGACGTGTATCTCGATCTGGAGCGGAAGTTCGCCGCCGCGATGGCCCGGGACTGAGGGAGCACGATGACGATCGCGCAGCTCATTCCCATGGCCATCAACCTCTCGATGGGGCTGATGGTGTTCGCGCTTGGGCTCCAGGCAAGCTGGYGGGATGCGGCATACTTGTTGCGGCAGCCGGGGCTTTTTGCCAGATCCCTGCTTTCCATGAACGTCATCATGGTTTTGCTGGCGATCGCGATGGATGCGCTGTTTGCCCTCAACCCGGCAGTCAAGCTCGCCTTGGTGGCGCTCGCTTTGTCGCCGGTGCCACCGGTCCTACCCGGCAAACAAACCAAGGCCGGCGGCTCGGTTTCCTACACGGCCAGCCTGCTCGTTACCATGGCCGCACTTTCCGTCATCATCGTGCCGTTGGGTATCGCCCTCATCGGTCGCACATTCGGGTTCGGGATCGCCGTGCCGGCCAGCCAGATCGTATCGATCGTGGCGACAGGCATTGTCCTGCCGCTCATCATCGGGCTGCTCGTCCGCCAATTCGCTCCCGCCCTCGCATCCCGCCTGGCGCGCCCGCTGTCCCTATTTGCAACGATCCTGCTGGTCGCGGCCTTCATTCCGGTGCTCATCAGGATCTGGCCGGCCATGGCGGCGATGATCGGCAATGGATCACTTGCCGCGCTGGCTTTCTTTGTCGTGGTTGGCGTCCTTGTCGGTCACGGTCTTGGGGGTCCGGAAGCCGACAACAGAACCGTGCTGGCCCTCGCCACCGCAACGCGTCATCCTGGAGTGGCCATCGCGATCGCCCACGCAACCTTTCCCGACGAGAAGGCCGCCATGGCCGTGGTACTCTGGCATCTGATCGTTAGCGCGATCCTATGCATTCCCTACGTGAACTGGCGCAAGCGCGCCCGCGCAGCAACGCAGTCAAAGACCGCATTGTGACGAAGCTGTTGAGAATTTGCCGGAAAAGCCGGATGATTGAATGATTGCGACGCTTCTTCGTCGCCGCCGGCAATTGTCCGGGATCGACGCTTGGAGGCATCTTCTGGTCGCCGCGGTGACGGGAGCGGACGAACGAGGCGAGTTCATTCAGCAGAAGCCCAAATCCGGCAGCCCTGTCGCCGGCACAATCGACAGCCGCGGTCTGTCCGTGACGACGGCGCAAAGAGGTTGACGGATGGACGAAATAGCAAGAGCTGATGACCTGCTGGTCGGAAAACCGGAGACGATCCCGCAGTCTGTCAATTCACCGACTGACGGCATGATCTGGATACCAGGCGGCTCGTTTCTGATGGGCTCCGACAAATTCTATCCCGAGGAGGCGCCGGCCCATCCCGTGAAAGTCGACGGTTTCTGGATGGACCGATTTACCGTGACCAATGGCGATTTCGAAAAGTTCGTCGCCGCGACGGGCTACGTCACGCTGGCCGAAAAGCCGGCCAACCCGGACAATTACCCAGGCGCCTTGCCGGACATGCTTTCGCCGTCCTCGACCATGTTCAAGAAGCCGGCAGGACCGGTCGACATGCGCAACCACTACAACTGGTGGGTCTATGTGCACGGCGCCAACTGGCGCCATCCGAGAGGCCCCGCCAGCTCGATCAAGAAGCTGGCCGATCACCCGGTGGTGCATGTCGCCCATGAGGATGTCGAGGCTTATGCGCGTTGGGCAGGCAAGGAATTGCCGACCGAAGCCGAATGGGAGTTTGCGGCGCGCGGCGGCCTCGACGGCGCCGACTACGCATGGGGCGATGAATTCACGCCCGGTGGCCAGCACATGGCCAATACCTGGCAGGGCGAGTTTCCTTATCGCAACTCGCTGGACGATGGTTACGAATACACGGCGCCGGTGGGCTCGTTCCCGCCCAATGGCTACGGTCTCTTCGACATGGCCGGCAACGTCTGGCAGTGGACGACGGACTGGTATCAGGAGCACGGCAGGATCGACAGCCCTTGCTGCACGGCGGAAAACCCGCGCGGCGCCGCACGCGAGGCAAGCTACGACCCGCGCCAACCGGACGTAAAAATCCCGCGCAAGGTGACCAAGGGCGGTTCGCATCTCTGCGCGCCAAACTATTGCCGGCGCTATCGTCCCGCGGCACGCATGGCACAGCCGGTCGACACGTCGATTTCCCATCTTGGTTTCCGCTGCATTGTCCGCATCACCAGGGACGGCAACCCATGATCGTTGCACAATGGCTGAACCAGCTGGCTGAACTCAGCGCCCCGATCATCGATCTTCTGGCCCTGGTCCTGATCCTGGCAGGGACGCTCGAGGCCTTCGTAAACGGTGTCAGGGTGATGCTCAGCCATCCGGACGGGCACTACGCCATTCGCGCGGTGTGGATGCGTCATGCCAGATGGCTGATCGCCGGCCTTACATTCCAGCTTGCCGCCGATATCATCGAGACCTCCGTCGCGCCGAGTTGGGACGACGTAGGCCGTCTGGCGGCGATTGCCGTAATCCGGACATTCCTCAATTTCTTCCTCGAGCGCGATCAACGGGAGGCTCGCGAACTCCAGCAGGAGAGCGAAGCCAGAAAGATGGCAATGACTTGATGCATGTCGCCCAAAAAGAGGCCCCGGTTTTGGAGCAACGACATGCATAAGCGCGTCGCCGGAATCCGTTTCAACGCAGCGCGCTTTAGCCCTACTGGAGGCGAAGGCCGGCGAGTTGGAGCCCTTGTGCAAGCTCCGTGGTCAACTGCGGATCAAGGTGACGGCGAGACATATCGGAATGGAAATTCTGCTCGAAATCGGGGCGCTCTTTGCGTATGTCGGAGATGATTGCGGATGCATCTCCCTCTCGCCCCAAGCGTGCCAACGTTGCCGTCAACAACAGGTCGGTGAGATAGCATCCGTTGGCCTCGCGCTTCAAGCGGAGCAACACGTCACCCAATTGTCCCTGGCGATAGGCGTCGAACGCCAGCGTCCACTCAGCGTCCGGTAACGGCAACCCGTCGACCTTCAGGGCCTCGTTTGCAAGCCTTATCCCCTCGCCCCGCTCGCCGGTGGCGTAGAGAATCCGGGCGAATGTAGCTGCGACCCTGGTGTTGTAAGGGTTGAGCGTAATTGCCCTGCGCCCCGCGGACACCGCTGCTTCGACGTGGCCTGTCCGAAACTCCGCCATCATCTTGGCCGTGAAGCTGCGGGAGGATTCCGGGGCCAACGCTACTGCACGATCGGCATGTTCGTGAGCGGCCGCGGTCAAGTCGGTCGACGCATCTGGCTGATCGATCGACAGGAGTATCGAGACCAACATCGCATGCGCATCCGCATCGTACGGGCGTTGCTGCAACGTCCCCTCGAGGCATTGCCTCGCTTGCTCCAAGACTTGCGGCGTCTGCATCCCCAGCGCGAGGTTGGCCCGCAGAACGCAACCATTGCCCAGCGTAGGATGCTCCAGGTCCCGGTTAGCTTCGACGGTGTTGATCGCGCCATCCAACGAGGCGATGCGTGCAGCCAGCCGGGAAACCAGCAATTCGGCCGGGTCGGCCGACGAGGCGGTATCGACGTGAACGCGCTCTTTCTCGGATTGAATCGCTTCCCCTGTCTGCTGGTCGACGACCTGCCACCAGACCGACTTCTGGATCGAATCCGAGCTGTACTTCAGGATCAGTCGATAACGGCTAAGAGGCGAGGCAGCGGGGGTGCCTTCGGCGGTACTTGAGGTGTAGGCGTCGGGCGCCGAAAGCCTTAGCGTATTGAAGTCTGAAAGCGCGCTCATGAGCAAGTCACGCAGGGCGATTGCTTCGTGATCGTTGACACCGTCCAATTGCAGATCGACGGCGACCGACGGCCTTTCCGAAATGGTCATGGTGTTCAGACCACTGAGCAGATTGTAGCCAAAAAATAGCGCGACGCAGGACAAGGCCACTCCAGCGAGGCCCGTCCTTCTTAGGGCGACGATGGCTTTTCGCCTCATCATTCGACGTTGATCTGATCTGGTCGCGACAACCCGGGGACGAGATTGCGCGCGACCAAGGTGATCGCTCCCCTCAGGGGTCCTCCCGGATGTGCCGGGAAAACACTGGCACATACCTGCCTTTCGGGAGTTCGATGCTGATCTCTCGGTCCGACCCGTATAGTTCATAGTAGCGGGCGAGAGCCGCTCGAAGCCGGGTTGCTTCGATTCGGACGATCGGATCGGTCGAAGCGTCGAAGGACGGCGGACGGCCGAAGACGTCAACGGCTATGGAGTATGCCTTGAGCGCGCTCTCGCGTCCGGCGAAAAGCTCTTCGGAAACAAAGCGCAAGAACTTTCTGTTGCGCTCGGAACATTGAAACTGAGGGTCTGAAAGGATCGCTTCGAGCTCTTCGTGAGCCTGCGTATAAGAGACTGCTAAATATCGACCCGAATCGATATCACCTTCGTGGTTGGCTTCCACTGCACGCTCCCTCGGATCTTTTTGACAGCTCGCGTGCTGCATTCCAGCGTCTCAGGCTAAACCGCTGCTGTTGTTGACGCTATGCAGTTTGTGCCAGCGGTGATCGGGTAGACGGCGAACAGGCGACTTGGCTGCCTCTTTTCGCTGAAAAACGTCAAGTTTCGGCATATTGTGATTTTCCCGTTATTTTGAGAAGCAAGAAGCCACCCTTCGTTTGGTGGGATCGTTGGCAAGTACATTCGATTCTAAACTTAACCATCGGTAATTTTTCACGGTACGCTTGCGCCGCGAGCTGCTATACTTATAGCGCGGGGGGAGGGTCTCGCGGATCATCCCATGGTCAATGACGCTTCTGAGGAGAGGCAGCCTGGCGATTGCAGCGGTCAGTCTTTGCCTGCCAGTTCGGCTGGTCGGATGAATTCCGTTGCGCTCAACGTCCACACCGTCAAGCTTCAGACCGCGGAAGATCTTCGAGAGGCGGTGCGTGGTGCGGATTTGAAGATCGTCCAATTGGCGCCGGGCATATTTGACGGCCATTTGATGCATGCCCAGATCGGTGCGCTGTCTCTGAGCACTGGCGATTTTGGACCGGATATCCGCGCACGTGGCGTGATGAATCAGCACTTGGTGACAATCGGCATGATGCTGGAGAGCAGCGGTGCGGTCTCGCAATGGGACTACGACGTCGTTCCTGGCGACGTTATCGTGTTTCCCAAATCGGTCGAGCAAGAGGGGCGTTTTACCGGTCACTCCCGCTACGCGACAATCACACTCAGCGAAGACGCACTTGCTGCCTTCGCGGCAGGTGAGCCGGTTCTGCAGGACCCGCAGTTCTGGACCAAGATCTCGAGGTTTCACCGGTCACCGTCCCTGCGGGCATCTGCTCGCCGTGAGATTGGGGAAATGGTTTCGCAATTGCGTGAGGGTTTAGTCCCTGACGATGAAGCAGGGATACGCTATTTCCAGCGATCTCTTGTCGAAGCCTTCATCACAGGCATTGTCGATGAGGTGTCGAACGAGAGCGACGAACGGCATTGCTCTGGCGCGAAATTGGTCCGCGATGTCGAGGATTTTGTCGACAGCATCGAAATCGATCGTCCGGTGCATATCTCGGAATTGTGCTCATCTCTCATGGTATCACGGCGCACTCTCCACCGTGCCTTTCAGCATACCCTGGGGATAGGTCCGGTCGCCTACCTGCGCCTGAGGCGCTTATCGGACGTTCATCGCGTGCTGAGCAGCGCGAACCCAGCCTGTGTCGGCGTTACGCAAGCTGCCCTTGATCAAGGGTTCACCGATCTCGGGAGGTTTGCGGCGTTCTACAAAAGGATTTTTGGCGAGGTCCCTTCAGAGACACGCTTCAAAGCGACAAGCCCGCTTGGTCGCCGGTCACGCTCACGGCGCGGTACGGCCTTTCCGCCTGTCCAAGATCAGGCTGCTCCGGGATTAGATGTCAGTGGCTTTGGGACGGCCTTAATGCCGTTTTCCTGAAATGCCTGGTGCACGGCGATCAAAGCGGCGCGGCGGATCATGAAG
>NZ_JBFUDZ010000015.1:0-123520 GCF_056404455.1 Mesorhizobium sp. P2_D1 | reverse complement strand
TCCGCCTATGTCGCGCCGGGCGCCGACGCCATCGGCCAGCGGCTGGCGCGATTGTCGAAACGCGTCCAGGTGCTGTCGGTCACGCATGCGCCGCAGGTAGCGGCACGTGCGGCGACGCATTTCCTGATCTCCAAGTCGGGCAGCACCGACCGAGTCGCGACCGGCATTGCCGAGATGGACCGGCCGGCGCGGCAGGAAGAGATCGCGCGCATGCTGGCCGGCGCCACCATCACCGACGAGGCGCGCGCCGCCGCCGAGCGGCTGCTGCGCGAGAACACCGCCGCGTCCTGACGATGCACGGTTCGCCAGGCTGGCAAAAATCCCGGCTTCGCAACAGAGTCAGCTTGTGGCGCCATCCCGCTGTTTCGGCGCGGTTTTATCAGAATTTTGCTCCCTTGGATCCGAAAGCTGATCTATGGTCGCGGACCACCAAAGCGCGTCGCGCCGAATCGGATTTGCGCGACGCGCTCTGGGTCTTTGTTGCTATGCGTGTCGTTGTCCCAAAACCGCTGCGCACTTTTGGGCGGCATACATCTATGAGCCGGGTCTGAAACCATGTCCGAAAAACCAGTCGATGCCCTGACAGACAGCGAAGCCAAAGCCGAGCTGAAGCGCTTGGCGGAAGAGATCGCCGAGCATGACCGGCGCTACCATACCGAGGATGCGCCGATAATCTCCGATGCGGAATATGATGCGTTGACGCGCCGCAACCTTGCCATTGAGCAGCGCTTTCCGGCGCTGGTGCGCGAGGATTCGCCGTCGCGCAGGGTCGGTGCGGCGCCGGCGGAAGGCTTCGCCAAGGTGCGCCATGCGGTGCCCATGCTCAGCCTCGCCAAGGCCTATACCGACGAGGATGTCGCCGACTTCATCGAACGCGGCCGGCGGTTCTTCGATCGCGACAAGGATCTCGACATCGCCTTCACGGCCGAGCCGAAGATCGACGGTTTGTCGGCATCGCTGCGCTATGAAAGCGGTGTGTTCGTGCAGGGCGCAACGCGTGGCGACGGTGCCGTCGGCGAGGACATCACCGCCAATCTCAGGACGATCGCCGACATCCCCGCGAAGCTGAAAGGCTCGGGCTGGCCAGAAATCATCGAGATACGCGGCGAGGTCTATATGACCTACGCGGAATTCGAGGCGCTGAAGCAACGCTCGGCGGCGGTTGGCGGCCAGGACTACGTCAATCCGCGCAACACGGCGGCCGGTTCCCTGCGCCAGAAGGATCCATCCGTCACCGCCAGCCGCAACCTCAAATTCTTCGCCTATGCCTGGGGCTATACGTCTGAGGATCCCGCTCCGACCCAGTACGGCGCCGTGCAGAAGTTCAAGGATTGGGGGTTCGCGATCAGCCCGCTGATGGTGCGGGCGAAGTCGGCCGAGGAGTTGATCGCGCATTATCATCGGATCGAGGAGCAGCGCTCCTCGTTGGGCTACGACATTGATGGCGTCGTCTACAAGGTCGACCAGCTGGAGCTGCAGCGCAGATGGGGTTTCGTCACCGGCGAGCCGCGCTGGGCGGTTGCGCATAAATTCCCCGCCGAACAGGCGATGACGACCGTGCAGAAGATCGACATCCAGGTCGGCCGCACCGGCACGCTGGCGCCGGTTGCGCGGCTGGCGCCGGTCACGGTCGGCGGCGTCGTGGTCGAAAACGTCACGCTGCACAATGAGGACTACATCAAGGGCCTGGACAGCACGGGACAGCCGATAAGGGACGGCATCGACGTGCGCATCGGCGATACGGTGGTGATCCAGCGGGCAGGGGATGTCATTCCACAGATCGTCAGCGTCGTCATCGACAAGCGTCCGCCCGACGCCGTGCCATACGAATTCCCGCACACCTGTCCGATCTGCGGCTCGCCCGCGACGCGTGAAATCAACGAGAAGACAGGCAAGGAAGATTCCCGCCGCCGTTGCACCGGCGAACTGATCTGCCCCGCGCAGGCCGTGGAAGGATTGCGGCACTTCGTGTCACGCGGTGCCCTGGACATCGAAGGCCTGGGCGCCGAGAACATAGACACTTTCTTCAATGCGGGATTGATCAAGACAGCCGCCGATATCTTCACGCTCAGGGATCGCCGTCCGGCCGTCACCAAGGCGTTGGCCGAGCGGCGCGAGGAGCAGGCTAGGCAGCGCGAGGCGGCATCGGGCAAGACGCGCAAGAATGTGCGCAGCGTCGAGGATCGCAATTACGAAGGCCTCGACAAACTGTTTGCTGCCATCGACTCGCGCCGCGAACCGGAACTGGACCGCTTCATCTTCGCGCTCGGCATCCGCCATATCGGCGAAACCACGGCCGCAGTGCTTGCCAAAACCTTCTCGACCATCGAGGAACTGATCCGCGTCGGCAAGGAGACAGCGGCGGCCGACGATCCGCACAGCGTTTTCCCATCGGTCAACGGCATCGGCGACACGGTCATCGATGCGCTACGCGACTTCTTCGGCAACGAACGCAACGACGACGTGCTGGACGCGCTGCTCAAACAGGTCAAGCCGAAGCCGTATATCGTGACCATCTCGGCCGACAGCGCGGTGGCTGGCAAGACGATTGTGTTCACAGGCACGCTGGAAAAGATGACCCGCCCCGAAGCCAAGGCAATGGCCGAACGCCTCGGCGCGAAGGTCGCGGGCTCGGTTTCGGCGAAGACGGATCTGGTGGTCGCCGGGCCGGGCGCCGGCTCCAAGCTCAAGCTCGCCAGCGAGCTCGGCGTCGAAGTGATCGACGAGGACGCCTGGCTTGTGCGGATCGGCAAGGCGTGATGGAAGGTGCATTCAAGGGTTTCGGGCAGAAGGCCATTCCGTTCCTGAAGGCGCTGGATTTCCATCAGAGCCGGGAGTGGTTCCTGGAAAACCGCGACCTGTTCGAAAAGGAGTTGCGCGATCCCTTCGGCGATCTGGTCGAAACGCTCACGGAGCGTTTCACGCAAGCTGGGCTCGGCCTGCGCGGCGATCGCAAGAAGTCGCTGTTCCGTATCAACCGCGACGTGCGCTTCGCCAAGGACAAGCGGCCTTACAACCGGCATCTGTCGGCGATCCTGTCGCCCGACGGCACCAAGATGGCGCACGGCGTGTTCTACGTTCATGTCGGGCTCGAGGGTTGCTTTGCCGACGTTGCCTGGTGGCAGCCGGAGCCGGCACTGCTGCTGGCTATGCGCAAAGCCATCGCGACGCAGCCTGACAAGTTCCGCGCCATGGTAAAGGCGCTGAAGAAGAACGGCCTTGAGCTTGAGACGGAAGGCCGCATGAAGCGCACGCCGCGCGGTTTCGAACATGTCATCGACCCAAACCTGATCGCGACCATCCGCAGCCGGCATTTTGTCGTCCAGCACGATATCGATCCGGCCGGAATCCATACGGCTGAGCTGGTCGACGAACTCGTCGATTTCACCTTGCGCGCCAAACCGCTGCTCGACTGGGGCAGGGCGATCGAGGGCGGTGYTGCCCCTGCCTAGATCGGATAATGGGGTAGCCGAGGGACAACGAAATGTCGGATTGCAAGATCGAATTTCGCAAAAATCCGTTGCCCGACGGAACGCCTCAGCGCGAGTTTCTGACTGATGCCGAATTCTACCAGGTCGCCGAGATCGTAAAGACAGATTCGGTTATGGCCGCGATCCACCGGCAGGCGGAAAAAATAAATCGAAATCGTGGGTTAGACGAACCAGACGACGACGAGATACCAGTCGCAGGCTGTTTACCGAAGATTGCCGCTGTCATTCACGATGTGACGTCACGAGACAGTTCGGCAGTTTTGGCGTTTAGGTTTGTCGTTGAGTTCTTGAAGGAAGAAAACCTCATATAGAGAAGATCGGCGATGTAGCGGTAGGGCAGCGCTTGAATCCGTTCCAACGCGACCGCTTTGACCGGGCTACGAAAAAGCGGCCCTGGATCATTTCCGCTGATCATTTGGCTCAAGCGAATTCGTGTGACAAGGCAGGCCACGCCACCTACATCCGCCGTTATCTAAAGCGCGTCGCGCGCTTTAGGTCTTTGTTTTATGCATGTCGCTGTCCCAAAACCGGGGCCACTTTTGGGCGACATGCAGTAGGAGCAGTCGATGGCGACGGACGTAATTTCCGAAAGCAGCGTGAAAAGCGATTTCTGGCAAGGCGTACGGCTCTCGATGCCTGTCGTGGTGGCGTCGGCGCCATTCGCGGTGCTGTTCGGGGCGCTTGCGGTCGACAATGGCTTCTCGGTCCTCGAGGCCTTTCTGATGAGCGCGCTGGTCTATGGCGGCGCCAGCCAGATGGTCGGTATCCAACTGTTCGGCCAGCATGTCGCGCCGTGGCTGATCGTGCTGTCGATCTTTGCCGTCAACTTCCGCCATGTGCTCTATTCCGCCGGCATCGGCCGGCGCATCGCGCACTGGCCCATCATCGAGCAGGCGCTCGGCTATTTCATCCTCACCGATCCGCAGTTCGCCGTAGCCGAGGCGAGGGCGCAGTCTGGCCAGACGGTCGGCTTCGCCTGGTATCTTGGACTTGGCCTGCCGGTCTATGTGTTCTGGGTGATCGAAAGCGCGCTTGGCGCGGTGTTCGGCAAGCTGATCCCCGACACGCATGCGCTGGGTATCGATTTCCTGCTGCCGATCTATTTTCTCGGTCTTGTCCTGGGCTTTCGCAAGCGGCCACTGTGGCTGCCGGTGGTCATTGCCAGCGCTGCCGCCTCGATCATTGCCTATAAGACCGTCGGCTCGCCCTGGCACGTCTCGATCGGCGCGGTTGCCGGCGTGCTGCTTGCCGTCATCCTGCCACCTCACCACAGCGGCGTGAAGGCACGGCCATGAGCACGACATTCTGGATCATCGTCGCTGGTGCGATCGCGACCTACCTGACGCGCATCGGCGGGCATCTGGTCATCTCCCGTTTCGAGAACATCCATCCGCGCGTCGAAGCCGGCCTCAATGCCGTGCCGGCGGCGGTGCTGACGACTCTGGTCGCGCCGGAGCTGTTGAACGCCGGACCGGCGGAATGGGCAGCACTGGTTGTCACCGCCGTGGTTTCGCTGCGCGGCGGGCTGATGTCGATGTTTCTCGCCGGCGCGGCGGTGCTGATACTGGCGCGGCAGTTCGTCGGGTAGGAATTCTGCCGCGCGATCGTCTCGAACGGTTGGCGCCGCCCCTCATTGCCCTGCCGGGCATTTCTCCCCGTAGAACGGGGAGAAAGACGCTGTCATCGATGGTTTCGCCAACCGTCAACGTTGCAGAAAAAGCGCCAAAGTTGCGACTGCTCCCCTTCACAATACGGAGAGTAGATGCCGGCAGGCATATGAGGGGGCAGCGCCAGCTTTCCAAGGCCGGCGCTAAATCTTGGCATCATGCGGTAGCGGCGCGGTCGCCTTTTCCAGCCAGGCCAGCGTTTCGCCGTCGAGCATCGGTCCGATCTCGGCCAGCACGCGGGCATGGTAGGCGTCGAGCCAGTGCAATTCGTCGCGCGTCAGCAGATCGGTGCGCACCAGGCGGATGTCGATCGGCGCCAGCGTCAGCGTCTCGAAGCCGTGCATGGCGATGTCGCCGCCCTCGACCTGTTCCGCCGGCGTCACCAGGATCAGGTTCTCGATGCGGATGCCGTAGCAGCCTTCCTTGTAGTAGCCGGGCTCGTTGGACAGCATCATGCCTTCGAGCAGCTTTTCGGTGCCGGTGCGGGCAATGCGCTGCGGGCCTTCATGCACGGCCAGATAGGAGCCGACGCCATGGCCGGTGCCGTGGGCAAAGTCGCAGCCGTGCTTCCACAGCGCCATGCGGGCGACGGCGTCGATCTCCGAGCCGCGTGTGCCGGCGGGGAAGCGCAGCGTCGAAATACCGATCATGCCTTTCAGCACCAG
The DNA here is from genome assembly GCF_056404455.1 of Mesorhizobium sp. P2_D1. Classification (NCBI taxonomy): domain Bacteria; kingdom Pseudomonadati; phylum Pseudomonadota; class Alphaproteobacteria; order Hyphomicrobiales; family Phyllobacteriaceae; genus Mesorhizobium; species Mesorhizobium sp. P2_D1. Next base: position 117,697 of record NZ_JBFUDZ010000015.1, on the reverse strand, counting down.
CGTGAAGCGTTCGCGCATTTCCTCGGTCGGCTGGCCGAYCGGCACYGTGCGGGTGAYGTCGGTGGTGCCRTCCTGATACTGGCCGCCGGAATCGAGCAGGAACAATTCGCCGGCCTGCAGTTTGCGGCTGGTGGCACGCGATACGCGGTAGTGCATGATGGCACCATTCGGCCCAGCACCGGAAATGGTGTCGAAGGAGATGTCGCGCAGCGGCATCTGGGTTTCCTCGCCGGTCTGCCGGCGCGTCTCTTCCAGCCTGGTCACCACGGTGATCTCGTCGAGCGAGCCGGGTTTCTGGCGCTCCAGCCAGCACAAAAGCTTCGCTACTGCAGCGCCATCGCGCCGATGCGCGGCGCGGGAACCGTTTATCTCGGCCTGGTTCTTGGTGGCGCGTGGAATGCGGGCAGGGTCGGCTGCGGCAACCACGGTGCCGCTATTGTCCTCGACCAGCATGCGCAGCCTGTCGGCCGCCAGCACCGGGTCGAGCGCGATCTTCGCGCCACCCTTGGCAAKGGCCTCGATCGCCGCCTCGAATTCGCCGGGCTCATGTGGCTCGGCGAGCTGCGTGAGATAGGCCTCGATCTGGCGCGAGAATTTGCGCCCGTCCATGAACAGCTGATGCGATCCGTCGGCTGCGAGGATGGCGAAGCCGAGCGCCAGCGGTGTATGCGGCACGTCACCGCCACGGATGTTGAAGGCCCAGGCGATGGAAGAGGGGTCGGTCAGCACCGCATGGGTGGCGCCGTCCTTGGCGATCGCCGTTGYCAACCGCGCCAGCTTGTCCTTGGCGAGTTCGCCGGCAAAGCCGATCGGGTGGAGCTCGACCGGCGCTACCGGCGCCTCGGGCTGGTCCTTCCAGATGATGTCGATCGGGTTCTTGTCGAGCGGCACCAGCACAGCGCCGGTCTTGTCGGCCGAGGCCTGCAGTGCCTTGACCTCACTGATGGTGTGCAGCCACGGGTCAAATCCGAGCCGTGCGCCCTTGCCCAGATTGTCCCTGAGCCAGGCGGCTGGCGGGTTGTCGACCAGGCTTTCGATCGAAAAAATGTCGAGATCGACCTCGTGGCGCACCTGCAGCGTGTAGCGCCCGTCGACAAAGACGAAGGCGCGGTCGCGCAGCGCGATGGCGACACCGGCCGAGCCGCTGAAACCGGTCAGCCATTTCAGCCGCGCCGAGCGATCGGCGACATACTCGCCCTGATGTTCGTCGGCGCGCGGCACGATGAAGCCGTCCAGCCCGTTGGCGGCCAGCCACTGGCGCAGCAGCGCGACGCGCGGCTTGCCGACAGCCGGATCGCCCGCGGAATCGAAGGTCTGGAACATCGTGGCCTCCCTGAATTGCGCGCGACCGTAGCGCACGGGCTTGAAAATCGGAATCGATTTCCGGCTGGCGCAACCTGCTACAGCATCGCTTGACTGACAACCGGCCGGGCTTGGTCCAAGCTGGGTCGTTGCCGGCGTGTCGGCCTCAATGCTTGAGGTGGATCGTCACCCAGCCCTCGCGGTGCAAGGTGCGCACGTGGCGGAAGTTCTGGCCGACATAGGCCGAGACGACGGCGTCGCGCTGGCGCTCGAGGATGCCTGACAGCACGATCGAGCCACCAAGTGCGATGTGATCGGCCATTTGCGGTGCAAGCCGCATCAGCGGCCGCGCCAATATGTTGGCGACGATGAGATCGAAGGGCGCGCGCTTGCCAAAGATCGGGTGGTGAAAGCCCGGCGCGGTCACCGTCTCCACCAGCGCCTTGACGTGGTTGAGCCGCGCATTGGCGGCAGCCACCCTGACCGCCACCGGGTCGATGTCAGTGGCCAGCACCGGGATGTGCGCCAGCTTGGCGACGGCGATGGCCAACACCGCGCTGCCGGTGCCGAGGTCGAGCGCATTGCGCGGGTGCTCGCGGCGCATGACCTTTTCCAGCATTTCGAGGCAGCCGGCGGTGGTGCCGTGGTGGCCGGTGCCGAAGGCAAGACCCGCCTCGATCTCGATGGCGAGTTCGCCGCTGTGGCGCTTCCGGCGGTCATGCGCGCCGTGGACGAAGAAACGGCCGGCGCGCACCGGCTTCAAGCCTTCCAGCGAGCGTGCCACCCAGTCGATGTCGGGCAGGGCCTCGCGGCCGATCGGCTTCGCGATGGAAAGGCCGGCAAGGATGTCCTTGGCCCGCGCCTCGACGGCATCGACGTCGCCATCGGCATAGAGCGACACTTCGTAAATGTCGCGATCTTCATCGACCTCCAGCACGGCGATCGGCAGGCCTTCATCCTCGAAGGCCGCCTCGAACGCCGCGAAAATGCTGACAGATTCGAGCTTTCCGGTGATGAAATGAAGCCGCGTCTGGGTCATGGATTAAGTGTCTTGCTCGAGCATGATCTTGTCCGAAAACCGGTTCCACTTTTCGCTGACGCGGTCCTTCGGTTCGGGATCATGCGCCCTCGGCCAGTCGCTTCAACTTGGCGACGGCCGTGTCGGCGCTTTCGCCATAGGCGATGGTGCCGGCAAAGTCGCCCTTGGCGTTGAGCAGCAGCACCGAGGCGGTATGGTCCATCGTGTAGTCGCCGTCGCCGGTGTCGACTTTCTTCCAGTAGATGCCGAACGACTTGGCCATGGCATGGACCTTGTCCGGATCGCCGGTGATGCCGACGATGCGGTCGGAGAAATTGCTGACATAGGCGTTCATCACATCGGGCGTGTCGCGCTCCGGATCGACCGAGACGAAATAGGCATGCAGGTTTTTGCCGTCGTTGCCGAGGGTCTTCAGCCAGCCCGCCAGTTCGAACAGCGTGGTCGGGCAGACTTCGGGGCAATGGGTGAAGCCGAAGAAGACGACGCTGGGCTGGCCCCTGAACGCGGCCTCGGTGATCGGCGCGCCTTTCTGGTCGACCAGGGTGAAGGCAGCGCCGAAGGGCTCGCCGCCATAGTGGCCGCGGTACCAGTCGAAGGTCAGCCAGCCGATGCCGGCCGCCATCAGGACGAGAATGCCGACCAGAATAGAACGCATCATCAGTAAGGTCCGTCCACAGAATCATCGGGGCGCCGGCCCAAGGCCGCGCCAGCACGACAGTCTTAACGGTTCGACCCCGTCCAGGCAAAGTGCCGCGTTGCCGCAACCGCAGTGGTGTCGATGTATATGCTTGCAAAGCGGGGTTGGTCGCCCCACCTGTGACCGGCAACTCGAAGCAGGAGGCTCCCTTGCAGGCACTGATTGGGCGGAAACTGATCGGCGGCGCGTTGGCCGCGTGCGTTGTCCTTGGCGCTGGCACGGCGGTGGCCGATGAAGTCGGCAAGGTCGGTGTCGACTGGCTGGGCAACGACATCATCGTCGAGGCGATCAAGGATCCGAAGGTGGAGGGCGTCACCTGTCACGTCGCCTATTTCGATCGTGGCATCATCGACCGCCTGCATAAGGGCAACTGGTTCGAGGATCCGTCCGACTCCTCGATCTCCTGCCGCCAGACCGGCCCAATCACCATCGGCGACATCGATATGAGCGAAGGCGGCGAGGAAGTGTTCAAGCAAGGCATCAGCCTGATCTGGAAGAAGCAGGTGGTGAACCGCATCTACGACAAGGCCAACGAGACGCTGATCTACCTGTCGCATTCACGCCAGGTGCAGAACGGCTCGGCCAAGATGTCGGTCACCACCGTGCCGCTCTACGGCCAGAACGTTGTGTGGACCAGCGGCAAGCCGAAATAGGTGGGTCGGCTGGAACCGAGCTTACGGACGATTGGTCCAGCTTGCGGGACCAATCGCCTAGGGGTAAAGCCGCCTGCATGGACCGTTCCGAAAATCTCGTCCCGAAGGATTCCGAGCCGCGCATCCATCCGACCGCGGAACTAAAGGCCTGCAAGCTCGGCCGCTATGCCTCGATCGGCGAGCGGGTGGTGCTGCGCGAGGTGACAGTCGGCGACTTCTCCTATTTCGAGCGCCACGCCGAAGCGATCTACACGACGATCGGCAAATTCTGTTCGATCGCTTCAAACAGCCGCATCAACGCCCTGGAGCACCCCATCGAGCGGCTCACCCAGCACAAGGTCAGTTACCGGCCGAACGAGTATTTTCGCTGGCTGGGCGTTGACGCCGCATTCCGCGAGCGGCGGCAGGCGAAAGCAGTGACCATCGGCCATGATGTCTGGATCGGCCATGGCGCGGTGATCATGCCCGGGGTCACCATCGGCAATGGCTCCGTCATCGGCGCCAATGCGGTGGTGACGCATGACGTACCGTCCTACGCCATCGTCGCCGGGGTGCCGGCCAGACCGCTCAGATCACGCTTCCCGGCCACTGTCGCGGCTCGGATCGAAGCGCTCGCCTGGTGGGACTGGCCGGTCGAAAAGCTCGCCAGGGCGGTTCCCGACATGCAGGCATTGCCGATAGAGGCTTTCCTCGACCGCTGGGAAAACGACGCCATCTGACCGGACTGAAACCCCTTCCGCCATGCGGGGGTGGCGCGGCGGAAGGGGCTGGAGATAACCCGCTGGGTAGCGGAAGGAACAGGCACTCTTGCCTGTGCCGCTATTGTGGCATTGAAGCCATAAGGCGTGTTTTCCGCCTTGTTCCCTTTATGCGTGTAGCCAATTGCGCCTGACGTATTTGTTTGCGCCGGGAACCTGAAGCGGTCGCCGGTTGTTTCTCATCGTGCCGCTGCGTTGAGGGATTTCGACACATGGAAAAGCTTTTCACCAAGATCGCCAACTGGGTCGCCCATGTCACCGGCCTGCCGCTGACGTTTGCCGCCTGCTGCCTGATCGTCGTCGTCTGGGCGGTGACCGGGCCGTTCTTCGGCTTTTCGGACACCTGGCAGCTCGTCATCAACACCGGCACGACCATCATCACCTTCCTGATGGTCTTTCTCATCCAGAACACCCAGAACCGCGACGGCGCGGCGATCCAGGCCAAGCTCGACGAGCTGATCCGCGTCAGCGAGGGCCACAACAACTTCATCGGCATCGAACATCTGACCGAATCGGAGGTCGAGGAGATCCGTGACAAATGCGAGCGTGCGGCCAGGCGGCATGACGAGAAGATCGCTGCCATGGCGGCAAAGAAGGCCGTGGCGCAGAAGCGCGGACCGAAGAAGCACGCGGCTTGAAAGGCTGGAATTCAGGATCAGTCTCTGAGAACGCTCATTGCTTCATGTAGGCCGCGAAAGGCTCCTTGTAGTCCGGATGCCAGCGCGACAGGGCCGGGCGGTTCTCGATGATGTCGCCGATCGCCCAGGCCATGCGCTTTTCATCCAGCGGCCGCGCCGCCTCATTGTCCGGGCACAGGATGTAGAAATCGCCCCTGGTCAGGGATTCCAGCATGAAATCAATGACCTGTTCGCCGCTCCAGGCGCCGGCCGGTTTTTCGGTCGCGCCCTCGGTGAGGCCAGTAAAGGTGAAGCCGGGGATCAGCAGATGGGCGGCGAGATGGGCGCCGGGTTCGTTGCGCAGCGCGTGTGCCAAGCCTTCCGTGTAGGTCTTCACGCCAGCCTTGGAGACATTGTAGGCGAGGTTGCCGGGCGGCGTGGTGATGCCTTGCTTGGAGCCGGTGTTGACGATCAGGCCGGGCTTGGCCGAGGCCAGCATGCGCGGCGCGAAGGCCTCGACGCCATGCACGACGCCCCAGAAATTGATGTCCAGAAGCCGCCTCCAGGCATCGCGGTTTTCCCAGGGCTTTCCGGGGTTGTTGCCAACGCCGGCATTATTCATCAGCACCGACACGTCGCCGAAGGCGCCGAACGCTCTTTCGGCGAGACGGTCCACTTCATCCGCGTTCGAAACGTCGGCGGCAACGGCAAGCACAGCATCGTCGCCCGCAATCGCGGAAACGGCGCGGGAGGCGTCGTCAAGGCGTGCGCTGCCGATGTCTGCCAGCACGATCTTCATGCCCATCAATGCAAGCCGCTTGGCGGCCGCAAGACCAATACCGCTGGCGGCGCCGGTGATGACGGCGGTGTTGCCCGGGCCAAGCGCGGGCAGGGCGGTCTGGATTTCGGCGTCGGTGATCATGGGCTATGGGGTCCTTCTTTCGATGGCGCAGAACTTAGCGCTGGAACGGGCCAGCGCAAGCCTCACTGCGCGTAAAGCGCATTGGGTTTGAAGCGATTTATGCGGCGCGCTTCAGGCCTTGTTTTCATGCATGTCGTTGTCCCAAAGCCGCTGCGCCCATTCGGGCGGCATGCACTGGCCCGGGTTGACCAGCCCGGCCGAGGCTGCGCATGTTGCCGCGGCAAAAGGAGACTTTTGCCGTGAGAGATGGAGATTTCCTGATTGACGGACTGGGTCGCAATTCTGAAGGAACAGACCGCCACGGGCGATCAGATGAGCCGCGAGGTGCCGCAGATGCTGGCCAACCCCAACATCAGCGAAGCGCAGGTGAAAACGCTCTTTTCCGCGCTGGAGAAACAAGCCGAGTTCGTCGAGAAGCTGCGCATGGCACTGGAGAAATTCGGCCATGATTTCTCGATCATCAAGGCGGCGGAACGGCTGGAGGAGCGCTATGCCGACCTTGCCGCCTCGGTGGCGGAAAAGCTGAAGGCGATGCGAAAGTGAAGCAATTCCAGGAAAAGTGTGAAACGGTTTTCCGTCCGGAATTGCGTAAGACATAGGTAGAGAAATTCCGTGAAAAGTGTGAAGCGGTTTTCGCGGGAAAAGCGCGTAGCGCTTTCCCTGGGAATCGCGTCAGACAAAAAGCGCTATTTTTCGATCACCCGGGCGAAGCGCCTATCCGGCACAAACCAGATCATCGCAACCAGCACATAAAGCGCGACGCCGATCCACTGACTGACGAAGGTCAGCAGGACGCCTGCGATGTAGAGGCTCAGCGAGATCTTGCCCTTGCGGTCATTGCCCAGCGCCTTGGCAAAGGCGGTCTCGTTGCCATGCAGGCGATGCAGTGCTGCGGCCAGTATCGTATAGGCGACGGCGCATAGCACGAGATCGATGCCATAGACGGCGACCGGCACCGGTGCGAAGTGGTTCTCGCCCATGAAGGCCGTCGTCACCGGCATCAGCGACAGCCAGAACAAAAGATTGAGGTTCGCCCACAGCACGCGGCCGTCGACGCGCTGCACGGTGTGGAACATGTTGTGCAGATTGTTCCAGTAGATGCCCACGTTGATGAAGGACAGCACATAGCTGAAGAAGATCGGCCACAACGGCAACAGGGCGGAAACATCCTCGCCATGCGGCACTTTCAGCTCGAGCACCATGATGGTGATGATGATGGCCACGACGCCATCGGTGAATGCCTCGACCCTGCCTTTGCCCATAAGTCCTCCCCCACTGTCGGCGAAATCTACGCGATGGCGGGACAGGCGGCTACCCGCCATGTGGCTGGGCGACCACCTCTGAGGACGGAACGGATCGGGGCGGTTCGGGTGGAAGAAGAACAATACGCCGCCGTTGCCGGCGAAGTGCGGAGGCATTGCTTGTCTTTCAGCCGTTGGGCATCTCGGGCGCCATATTCGCGCGCTGGCGCGGCACACCAAGGCCGGTATCCGGAGGCTCGCCGGCAGCCGGCCTGTCCTCGATCATGTGCAGRGTGCGCCAGCGGCCGAAGCGGTAGTAGGCCGCGGCCAGCACCAGCGAGGTGATCGAGCCGGCCGGGAAACTCCACCACAGCGCTTCCTCGCCGATCACGCCGCGCATGAAATAGGCGAAGCCGGTGCGCACAACCAGCACCGAAATCACCAGGATGACGAGCGGCGGCATCACAGCGCCGGTGGCGCGCACGGTGGCGAACAGCACGATGGTGATGCCGAACAGGATGAACGACCAGGACGCAACATTGTTGATGTGGGCGGCGATGTCGATCGCAGCGCTGTCGTTGCTCAGGAACAGGCTCAGCACCGAACGGTCGAAAAGCCAAAGCACGGCAACCAATGCGCCGGTCAGCACCAGGTTGAAGCCGACACCGGAGGCGGCGATGCGGCCGATCCGGTCCCAGCGGCCGGCGCCGACATTCTGCGCCGCCATCGAGGAGACCGCCGCACCGATGGCGAGCGCCGGCATCTGGATGTAGGTCCAAAGCTGCGCGGCGATGCCGTAGGCGGCGGCGACCTGCGAACCGTAGGAGTTGACGATGCCCATCACCGTCAGCGCCGCCACCGAGATGACGATCATCTGCAGGCCCATCGGCACGCCCTTGAACACGATGATGCGCAGCAAGGCAGGGTCGGGCCGCAGCAGAGCGAGGTTGGCGCCGGCCAGCCGCAGCGGGTGCTTGCGCACATAGAGCACGATCAGAATGGCGATTGCGCTGACCGTCTGGCCGATCAGCGTCGCGGTGGCGGAGCCAGCGATGCCGAGTTCCGGGAATGGCCCGATGCCACGGATGAGCAACGGGTTGAGCACAATGTCGAGGACGACGGCGAGCGCCATGAACGAAAAGGGCGTGCGTGAATCGCCGGCGCCGCGCAGCACGGTCATGACGAAGGACAGAAGGTTCATCATCGGCACGGCGACAAAGATGATGCGCAGATAGGAGCGCGCCAGCGGCAAGGCATCGGCCGGAGTGCCGAGCGTGTTGAGGATGGCGTCGACCCATATCCAGCCGCAGACCGCGAAGATGACCGAGATGAGGAAGAAGAAGGTCGCGCTGGTGCCGACGATGCGGCGCGCCTCGGGCAGGTCGCGGGCGCCGACCGACTGTGCCACCAGGATGGTGGCGGCCATGCCGACGCCGAACACCGTGCCGAGGATGAGGAACAGGACGAGGTTGGCGTTGGAGGTAGCCGTCAGCGCCGATTCGCCTAGAAAACGGCCAACCCAGACGGCGTTGATCGAGCCGTTGAGCGACTGCAGCACGTTGGAGCCGAGCACCGGCAAGGCGAACAGCAGCAGCGTGCGCGGGATCGGGCCACTGGTCAGGTCGCCGGTGCGCCGGCGCGTGGGCATCTTGTCGTCCATGGCAAGGCAACTCGGCGAAGGCTTATGTCAGGTCCGGTCCGTGCCTTGATCTAATCATGTTCTCAAAGCTTCCGTAATCGGATAGTGGTTCTGGGCGCGTGGGGCGCGTTCCTTACTTGATCAAACTCGTAAGCCGGGGGTTCATGTCCGATATTCCGCTGTTTTTTAAGCGCCTGAACAGGCGCTCGTTTCTCGGTGCCTCCGCTTTGGGCGCGGCCTCCGTGGCTCTTTCGGCGTGCACCACGACGGAGGTGGTGACGCCGCCAGTGGCAGCGCCGCCAAGCGATCCGGCCTTCGGCGATGTCGCAACCATGTATGAGGCGCGCGTCGACGAGGGCTATCAGCTGCCGGCGATCCCGGTGGCCAAGATGGATCCGAAGTTCGTGCGTCAGATCGTGTCCGACCCGACCGGAGAAAAACCTGGCACGATCGTCGTCGATGTCTCCGAGCACTTCCTCTACCTGGTGCGCGACGGCGGCAAGGCTATCCGCTATGGCGTCAGCCTGGGCAAGGCCGGTTTCGGATGGACCGGCAGCGCCGTGGTCCAGGCGAGGAAGAAGTGGCCGGTCTGGACGCCGCCGCCGGAAATGATCCAGCGCCGGCCGGAACTGGCGAAATACAAGGACGGCATGCCGCCCGGCCCGCAGAGCCCGCTAGGCGCCCGCGCGCTGTATCTCTTCCGCGACGGCAAGGACACGATGTATCGGCTGCACGGAACACCGGAGTGGGATTCGATCGGGAAGAACGCTTCGTCCGGCTGTGWGCGCTTCATGAACCAGGACATCATCGACCTCTACGGCCGCGTCAACGGACCCGCGCCGGTCTTCGTACGCGCAAATCTGTCGGCCGCCGCGAAGATCACCGCCGTGTCGAACAGGACGGCCGAGCCGATCGACGCGGGCGTACCGAAGGACGCGGAGATGTTGCAGTAAGTGTGCCTTCACGATCTGTAGGCGGACGCGCTTGGCGTCCGCCTGGGTCGTGTCGTTACTTCTTGGCGAGGCCGGGAAGCGTGACCTGATAGACCGTGAACATGGTGTCGACATCGGCGCCGTCCTCGGCCTTGTAGGGTGCGCCGACCTGGAACCCGTCCTGGGTGAGGAAGTCGTTGTCGTTGGCCACGAACAGGAAATAGTCGTCCGGCAGCTTGGGATCGAGCACGCTGACCACCGACATCGCCTCCCACTTTTCCGAAAGGTTGTTCTTGTCGTTCGGCGCGCCATTGTGCAGGCCGAAGCGGCCGAGTTCGCCCTTGTCGTTGAGGTCGATGAACGGCGTCAGCTTGGCCGGCGTCACCGATGGGTCGAGCACGCCCTTGGGTGCCACCGGCTTGTCGGCGGCGTCGAAGGCGCCACCGGCGATGTCGGTCGCAGCGGAGAGATCGACGATGTTGATCTGGCGAAGCAGCGAGGTGTCGCCCTTCAACCCCTGGCCGTTGCCGCTGTCGCGGGTCAGCATCAGGAAGGTCTGGTCGGACAGGGCGACGATCTCGCTCTGCGCCGCCACCTTGGTCTTGCCCTTGGCATCCTTGAACACCGGCAGCGGCACGACATATTCGTGCGCCAGCTTGAGATGGGCGAGGTCGGAAGCGTCATAGACCAGCGCGCGCGTGTTCTGGCGCGTCGCGCCGGAATCGCCGCCATCCTGCCGGGGCGCCGACTGCAGCACGGCGATCAGGAACTTGCCGTCCGGCGTCATCGCCATGCCTTCGAGGCCCTGGTTGTTCTGTCGGCCGGTATCGGGATCCTTCGGATCGGGCTCGGCAGCACCTGGACCTGGATTGTCCGAGGCGAAGTTCGGCGCGCCATGGCGCATCGGCACGAGGGCAGCCGGCGGCTGGGTCGCCGACAGCAGGCGGCCTTCAGCGGAAAACCGATAGATGTTCGGGCCGTATTCGTCGGAGATGAACATCGAGCCGTCGGCTAGCCGCACGATCGCCTCGTTGTCGAGCGCCAGCTTGCCGTTGGCCTCGGGCAGGATCGGCATGTCGCCGCTTGCTGCGCGCACGCCGTTGAGCGGGTCGAGGCCCGTGGCATCAGCGCCCTTGTCGTCGGTCAGGAGCATGGTGTCGGCGAGTGTCGCCTTGACGCCGGACTGCTCCTGGCCGGCAGCGGGTGCCGCACCAGGCGCGGTTGGCGCGAACTCGATGCCGATCGTGTTGAGGCGCGGCCGGTAGTCGGTGGTGCCGACGACATTGTAGCCGCGGTCCGGCAGCAGCCAGAGCGAACCCTTGTAGCCGTCGGCACCATGCGTCCAGCCGGCGGTGTCGATCGCCATGCCGGAACCTGAGCCGAACGTTTCGCCGAACTTGTCCTTCTGGCTGGCCGGGATGCGGCCGACGCCGACCAGTCCCTTGTTGACGAAGCTGATGCCGCCGACGGTCGCGGTGCTGTCGGCCAGCGCCGGCGTCAAGGCGGTGAACAATGCCAGCGCGACGCCGAGCGACGCGGTTCGGTGCAGGTGTTTCATGGATGATCCTCTTTGTAACAAAGCGTGCCGGAGCGGCCGATGGCGAAAGAGCTGAAAGAGGTGCGGCATCGATGATGCCGCGCGCGCCTCCCCGAAAGCGGTCTACGGCGCAAACATGATGCTTGCGTGACAGCGCGCGCAATGCCCCGTCGGGTTCTTCACACGCCGATAATAACCTGTGGTCGCACCAAAGAATTGATCACTCCCTTCTAGCTCAAGTCGACAAAGCGTGGTGTGCGTGCATCGTACTAGACACATATGTCCAGTGCGTATATGGTGCAGCCTTCGGACTAACCGGGGAGGGAAGCCTTGAAGTCGCACTACCGCGCAGTCGTCATCGGGGGTGGCGTGGTCGGAGCCTCGGTGCTCTATCATCTGACACGGTTCGGCTGGAGCGATGTGGCGCTGATCGAGCGAGCCGAACTGACGGCCGGTTCGACCTGGCACGCGGCGGCCGGGTTCCACGCGCTCAATGCCGATCCCAACGTCGCGGCGCTGCAGGACTACACCATCAAGCTCTATCGCGAGATCGAGGCCGAATCCGGCCAGGACGCGGGCCTGCACATGACGGGCGGCGTCAACATGGCCAGCGATCCCCAGCGCTGGGAGTGGCTGAAATCGGCCTGGGCCGTGTTCCAGTCGGTCGGCATCGAAACGGCTCGCCTAGTGACACCGGAAGAGATCAAGGAGATCTGCCCGATCGTCGATGTCAGTGACGTGCTCGGCGGCCTCTATGATTCCAACGAAGGCCATCTCGACCCTTACGGAGCGACGCATGCCTATGCCGGCGCCGCGAAAAAGCGTGGTGCCGACGTGATCCTGCGCAACCGCGTGGTCGCGTTGAAGGCGCGTGCCGACGGGCACTGGGATGTCGTCACCGAGCAAGGCACGATCGTGGCCGAGCATGTCGTCAACGCCGGCGGGCTATGGGCAAAGCAGCTCGGCCGCATGGCCGGCGTCGACTTGCCGGTGACGCCGATGGAGCACCACTATTTCATCACCGAAGACATTCCGGAGGTTGCCGCTCTCGACAAGGAACTCGGTCTTGCGGTCGATCTCGACGGCTTTTCCTACCTCAGGCAAGAGCGCAAGGGCGTGCTGCTCGGCGTCTACGAGCAGAACCCGAAGCACTGGAACATGGATGGCGCGCCATGGGATTACGGCATCGAGCTGATCCCGGAAGACATCGACCGCATCAGCCCGGAACTGTCCAAGGCCTATGAGCGCTTTCCGTGCCTGAGGACGGCCGGCATCCGCAAATGGGTCAACGGCGCCTTCACTTTCACCCCCGACGGCAATCCGATCGTCGGGCCGGTGCGCGGGCTGAAGAATTACTGGCTTGCCTGTGGCGTCATGGCCGGCTTCAGCCAGGGTGGCGGCGTCGGCAAGTCGCTGGCCGAGTGGATGATCCATGGTGAGCCGCAGGCCGACATCTTCGGCATGGATATCGCCCGCTATGGCGCCTTCGCGGCCAACCGCGAATATCTCAGGCAGACGACGCGCCAGTTCTATTCGCGCCGCTTCGTCATGACCTTTCCCAATGAGCGGCTACCCGCCGGCCGGCCGCTGAAACGCCCCGGCGCCTATGACGGCATGACGGCGGCGGGATGCGAATGGACGGCGTCCTGGGGTCTGGAAATCCCGGCCTATTTCGCACCGATGGGGTTTCGCGAGAACACGACGCTGCGGCGTTCCAACGCCTTCGACATCGTCGGCGACGAGGCGCTGCAGGTTCGGCGTGCCGCCGGTCTCGTCGATATCTCGGCCTATGCGCGTTATGCGGTCTCGGGGCAAGGGGCCGAAGCATGGCTTGACCAGTTGCTTGCCTGCAGGCTGCCGAAGCCGGGACAGGCGAGGCTGGCGCCGATGCTCGGCCATGACGGGCGGCTGAAGGGCGACCTCACGGTCATCAACTGGGGTGGCGGCGACTATTGGCTGATGGGCTCGTACTATCTCAGGGAATTCCACATGCGCTGGTTCGAGAGCCATGCGGCGGAGGGGATCACTGTCACAGACCTTTCCGACACGATGAGCGGCTTCCTGCTGACCGGGCCGAATGCACGCAAAATCCTGGCGCGCACGACGCATCAGGACGTGTCGGGCGCGGCACTGCCGTTCATGGCCTGCGGGGCATTCGACATCGGTATGGTGCCCGCGCGGGTTGCCCGCCTTTCGATCGCCGGTGAGCTCGGTTTCGAGATCAGTTGTCCGGTCACCATGCATGCCAGCTTGCGCGAAACGCTGCTGGCCGCCGGCGAGGATCTCGGCCTTGCCGAGATCGGCTATTACGCGCTGAATGCGCTGCGGCTGGAGAAGAGTTTCGGCATCTGGTCGCGGTGAATTCACCCAGGGCTACACACCCGATCAGGCCGGTCTCGACCGGTTCATCGCGTTTGGGAAGGGTGACTTCACCGGTCGCGAGGCGGCATTGAAACAGCGGGAGGGCGGCAGCGGCCAATGCCTGGTGACGCTGGAGATCGATGCCATCGACGCCGACGCCAGCGGCTTCGAGCCGGTCTGGCATCAAGGCCGGCGCGTCGGCTTCGTCACTTCGGGCGGCTATGGCTATACTGTCGGCAAAAGCCTGGCGCTGGCGCTCGTCGACCGTGATTTCGCAGGCGAGGGCACCGCGCTCTCGGTGCACGTCGTCGGCACGGAGCGGCCGGCGCGCGTCATCGCGGCCTCCCCCTACGACCCCGAAGGCAAGGCGATGCGGCAATAAGGAGGATTTCTGATGGTCGATGAGGCGGCACGTGATAGCAGGCGCGAGCGCCGGCGTGGACGGACGGGCGAAGCCGGCTCGGAAACCAGCCGCCGCCCCAATTACCGTTCGCTGAGGAACCCGTTCCTGCCGCAGCCGATCTTTTCGGATGATCAGGTTGCCGCCATCCACGACACGGCGCTGCGTGTGCTGGAAGAACTCGGCATCAAGGTGCTGCTGCCGCAGGCGCGTGAGCATTTCGCCCGCGCCGGCGCCCTGGTCGATCCGGACACCGATATGGTGCGCATCGGCCGTGACATGGTGACGGCGGCGCTGGCCTCGGCGCCGAAGTCGATCCATGCTCATGGCGGTGCCCGCGCCCGCGATCTGACGCTCGAACTCGGCTCGATGACTTTCCTGGCTGGATGCGGGGCGCCGAACGTCACCGATCTCGAGCGCGGCCGGAGGCCGGGCACGCTGGCCGATTTCGAGGATCTGATACGGCTGGTGCAGCATTTCGATGTGCTGCATATGCTGGGACCCTGCATCGAGCCGCAGGACGTCGACAACCGCTTTCGCCACTATGCGGTCAACCGCGCGCAGCTGACGCTCTCCGACAAGCTTCCGTTCGTCTTCGCGCGCGGCACGCCGCAGGTCGAGGACGGCTTCGAGATGCTGCGGTTGGCGCGCGGCCTGTCGGAGGACGAATTCCTTGCCGGCGCGCACTGCTACACCGTCATCAACACGAACTCGCCGCGCCAACTCGACATCCCGATGGCGCAAGGCATCATCGATTTCGCCAGGGCCGGGCAGATCTCCGTCATCACGCCCTTCTGCCTGGCGGGCGCGATGGCGCCGATCACGGTCGCCGGTGCGCTGACGCTGCAGCATGCCGAAGCGCTGGCGGGACTGACGCTGGCGCAGATCGTGCGGCCGGGCGCGCCGGTTGTCTATGGCTCCTTCTCCTCCAATGTCGACATGAAATCCGGGGCGCCGGCCTTCGGCACGCCGGAGCATGTCAAGGCGACGCTGGGCGCCGGCCAACTGGCGCGCTTCACCGGGCTGCCATGGCGGTCCGGCGGCGGCAGTGCGGCCAACATTTCGGACGCGCAGGCGGCGCACGAGACGCAATTCGCGCTGTGGGGCTCGGTGCTGGCCGGGGCGACGATGTGCATCCATGCCGCCGGCTGGCTGGAAGGCGGCTTGAGTGTTTCCTTCGAGAAGCTGGTCACCGATATCGAGGCGCTGCAGACGGTGGCTGAACTCTGCGCCCCGACGCCCGGCGACATCGATTCCATCGGCTTCGAGGCAATCGCCGAGGTGCAGCCGGGCGGTCACTTCTTCTCGGCCGGCCACACCATGGCGCGCTACCGCACCGCCTTCTACGAACCGCTGGTCGCCGACTGGTCGAATTTCGGCAATTGGACGCAAGGCGGGTCGAAGACGGCGAGCGAGCGCGCCACCGGTGTCTGGAGACGGGCGCTGGCCGATTTCGTGCCGCCGGAATCGGCTATCGCGACCGCCAGCGTCCTCGACGCGTTCATCGCCCGGCGCACGCAAGAGGGCGGCGCAGCACCGGTGTCCTGAGGGCGGGAGCAGTCGCGCAAGACGCGTGACGCAGCTTTCGCGACGTGATCGGTGCCGGGGTCATTGGCAATCGGCGCATCCCGTGCAGAAATGGGCGCATGCGCGAAGCTTTGATCGCAGTGATGATCTTCCTGTGCCTGACAGCGGCGCCGCTGGCCAGCATGGCGATCTGGCCCAGGCTGCCGGTCAGACATCGCGACGAAGATACGAACAATGTGGTTCGGCTCGCCGCGAACCTGTTTGGGGTCATGACCTCGCTTGTGCTCGGCCTGATGATCAACTCGGCCAAGAACACGTTCGAATCGATTGATCACAACGTGCACGACTATGCGACGGAGCTGATCCTGCTCGACAGGACCATGCGCGAGTATGGCCCGGAGACCGACGAGGCGCGCCAGCTGCTGGTCGTCTATGTGCAGAGGGTGGCGGGCGACGCTTCGCCGACCGGTGAAACTCCGGTCGTCGCCAACCGGCTGTCCGAACATCTGCTGACGGAGATCGGCACCCGGCTGAGGGCGCTGGAGCCGGCCGACGCGGCGCACAGCGCCCTTCTGCAGGATGCCGGTCAGCGTCTGCAGAAAGTGGTGGAGTTGCGATGGATTCTGATCGAGCAGTCGGAGGGCACGATCCCTGCGCCGCTGATCGCCATGCTGGTTGCGTGGCTGGTGCTGATCTTCGCCAGCTTCGGGTTCAGGGCACCGCGCAACGCCATCACGGTTTCGACCTTCGTGGTTTCGGCCGTGCTGATCGCCGGTGCGATCTACCTCATCCTGGATATGGACATACCGTTCTCCGGCCCGATCCAGATTTCGCCGGCGCCCCTGCAGAGGGCATTGGCGGAATTGCAGCGATGATACGGAACCGGCGTCGATCCCGGGCATTCTGTGAGATGGCTCCACGGAGGATGACATGGGATTCGACCAGTATCACGAACCGCCTGAAGAACTGTCACAGAAGGTGCGGACCTTTGCCCGCATGATCACCTCGCTGATCGAGGAGGCGGAAGCGATAGGCTGGTACGAACAGCGCATCTCGGTGGAGAAGGACCCGCAGGCCCGCGCCATCATGAAGAACGCGCAAGGCGAGGAGTTCAAGCATTTCGGCATGGATCTCGAATTCCTGCTGCGCCAGAAAAAGGATTGGCGGGCGGAACTGAAGGAAATCCTGTTCACCACGGGCGACATCGTCAAGGCCGGCGAGAGGGGTGAGAAAAAGGTGGATTGAGGCCTGATAGGTAGCGACCGATCTGACTCTGCTTTCGGCCAGATCAATCGCTGTCGCGCGCCACAAGCTCCAGCGGCCAGACCTCGCGCATGATCCGCGGACCTTGTGGGCCGGCGAAGGCCGGGATCGAGGCCAGCAGTATTTCAGCGAGCCGCTGACCCATCGGCTCCAGGGCAGGGCGGAAGGCGGTCAGCGCCGGCGAGAAGTAACGGCAGAGCGGCGTGTCGACGATGACGGTCACCGCCATGTCGTGCCCCGGCCTGATCCCCATCTCGGCCAGCGCCTTGCAACCGCCAAGCGCCATCGCGTCATTGTTGAAGATGATGGCGGTCGGCGGGTCCTTGGAGCGCATGACCTGCGGCGTCACCTCGTAGCCGCCGGCCTCGTTGATGAAGCCGGACGCGATCAGCTCGGGGTCCACTTCGATGTCGTGCCGCCGCAAGGCCTTGCGATACCCGTCGAGGAACAGATAGGCGAAATTGAGATTGAGCGACGGGCGGATGGCGGCAATGCGGCGGTGGCCGCGCGCCACCAGGCGGTCGACTGCATCGGCACCGGCCTTTTCGAAATCGAGGTCGAGCGAAGGGTAGGACTTGGCCCCGGAGCGGCTGCGACCGAGCGTGGCGAACGGGAAGCCGGCCTGGGTGAGATAGTCGATGCGCTCGTCCTCGCGCCGCGTCCAGGCCAGAACCACGGCATCGGCGCGGCGTGTCTCGACGACACGGCGCAGACGTTCCTGCTGGTAGTCGCCCGGCGCGCCCATGACCACGATCAGGTCGAGGCCGCTCTCGGCGAGCTTCGCCTGCAGCCCGATCAGGAACGGAATGAAGAACGGCTCGCCATATTGCTGGTCTCCCGGATGCGGCTGCAGCATGAAGGCGATCGAATGGGTGGCGCCCTGCCGAAGGCTGCGGCCGGACTGGTTCGGCGAATAGTTCAGCGTCCTGGCCGCCTCGAGCACGCGCTGGCGCGTGTCGGCATTGACGTCGGCGCGGCCGTTGAGGGCGCGCGACACGGTGCCGATCGAAATGTTCAGGTGACGGGCAAGGTCATGAATGCTGGACGCCAAGTGACTGTTCTCCCCCTTGCTTGGCTAGCACCGGTAACCGCTCAGGCCAAGGCGACAAGACAATTTTTTGCGAGCGGCCAATTGACATTCTACACCTTCGGGTGTGTTCTCGTAAACGTTTACGGAAAAACGTTTACGGCCATGCCGTCAATGCCGTGACGATCGGTCTGGAGGGACCGAGCGGAGGAGGAGTGCTGGATGATCAATGTCGTCCTGGCCGGCTGCGGAGCGATGAGCAAGCAGTGGCTCGATGCCGTGAGGCAGATCGACGGGCTTTCCGTTGTCGGCCTTGTCGACCTCGACGCCGACAGGGCGAAGGCGAGGGCGCGCGAATACGACCTCACCAGCGCCGTCACCGGCACCAGCCTCGACGCGGTGCTCGACCGGACCAGGCCGGACGCAGTGTTCGATGTGGTGGTTCCCGCCGCCCGGCGTGAGGTCGCGTTCTCGGCCTTTGCCCATCATTGCCATCTCCTGACGGAAAAGCCGCTCGCCGACAGCCCCGAGAATGCGCGCGCCATCGTCGAGGCCGCGCGCCGGGCCGGGCGTATCCATGCCGTCGTCCAGAACCGCCGCTACGTCGCCAATGTCAGGCGTATCCGGCGCTTTCTCTCTTCCGGCGCCATCGGTGCCGCGACCAGCATCCATGCCGACTTCTTCGTTGCGCCGCATTTCGGCGGTTTTCGCGAGGAGATGGCCCACGTCCTGCTGCTCGACATGGCGATCCACACCTTCGACGCCGCCCGCTACATGGTGAATGGCGAGCCGGCCGGCGTCTACTGCCAGGAATGGGAGCCGGCGAGTTCCTGGTACCGGCAGGGATCGTCGGCCAGCGCCGTCTTCGATCTCGGCGGCGGCAAGGTCTTCACCTATGCCGGCTCCTGGTGCGCCGCCGGCTTTCGCACCAGCTGGGAGAGCACATGGCGCATCGTCGCCGAGCGCGGCAGCCTGGTCTGGGACGGCAATGACGAGTTGAAGGCCGAGGTCGTCCTGCCAGCCCGTGAAGGCCTGTTCGACCGTACCGAGCCGATCGCCGTGCCGCCGCTCGATCCCGCCGACCGTGTCGGCGGCCATCTCGGCATCATCCAGGATTTCATGCGCGCGATCGAGACCGGCACCGAGCCGGAGACGCACGGCGCCGACAACATCAAGAGCCTGGCCATGGTCTTCGGCGCTATCGAAAGCGCCGAGACCGGGCGCCGGGTGATGATCTCTTCGCAGGAAGGACAGTGATGCCAAACCCGCTTCTCGACATCAGGATCGGCACCATGGTGCGGGCCAATCTCGATGACCCGGCCGCCTATATCAAGGCGATCCTGCCGCTCGGTTTCGAGTGCATCCAGCCCTTCTTCTGGCAGACGCTGGGCGGCAAGGATCTGCCGCGGCTTGCCGGCCAGATCCGCGAGGCGATCGGCGATGCCGACGTCACGGTCTCCTCGATCGGCGTGTTCGGCAATCCGCTCGAGAGCGGCGACGTCGATCGCGGTGTGCTCCAGGCCTGGGAAACGGTGATCGACAACGCCCATCTGTTCGGCACCTCGATCGTCAGCGGCTTCACCGGCCGCCTCCGCGGCAAGCCGTTGCCCGACAGCCTGCCACGCTTCAAGGAAGTCTGGGGTCCGCTGGCCAGGCGCGCCGCCGATAAGGGCGTGCGCATCGCTTTCGAGAATTGCGCCATGGACGGCAACTGGGCTGGCGGAGACTGGAACATCGCCCACAATCCGGATGCCTGGGAGCTAATGTTCAATGAATTGCCAGACGACAATCTCGGCCTCGAATGGGAGCCCTGCCACCAACTCGTCTACCTGATCGATCCCCTGCCGCAGATCCGCAAATGGGCGCCGCGCATCTTCCATGTCCACGGCAAGGACGCGACGGTGCGCTGGGATGTGATCCGCGAACACGGCGTGTTCGGCCGGCTGCCGTTCGTACAGATGCGCACGCCGGGCTTCGGCGACAGCGACTGGACGCGGGTGATCAGCGAACTGCGGCTGGCCGGCTACAAGGGCGCCATCGACATCGAAGGCTGGCACGATCCGGTCTATCGCAACGAGCTGGAGATCACCGGGCAGGTACGTGCCCTGGACTATCTGAAGCAATGCCGGGGAGGTGCCAGCTACCTGCCTAACCCGGTGTGAGAGCGAGCCGGCGGGAGGTGCCGGCTGGCCAAGATTGCGGCGCACTGCCGAAGCGATCGTCGAAAACCCCTCGGCCTAGCCAGGGAAAAAAGGGAGGATAAGTGCATGAGCATGACGATGAGAAGGACACTTCTGCGCTCGACCATCGTGGCCGCCGCCACGACGCTCGCCGCTGCGATCTCGACCTTGCCGGCGCAGGCGCTCGACGCCCAATGGTGCAAGGACGTCCACATCCGTTTCTTCGTCGGCGGCGCCGAGGGCGACGCCTTCGGCACCATCGTCTACAATGGCGCCAAGCAGGCGGCAGCCGATCTCGGACCAAAGGTCGATTACATCTTCTCCGGCTGGGATGTCGAAAAGATGGTGCAGCAATTGCGCGAGGCGGTCGCGGTGAAGCCAGGCGGCATCGCCATGATGGGCCACCCGGGCGACGCGGCGATCATGCCGCTGGCCGAACAGGCGCATAAGGACGGCATCAAGATGATGTACCAGAATGTGCCGGTGCCGACGGTGACGGCGGCGTTCGGCGGAGGCTATGTCGGCGCCCAGCAGGAGCAGCAGGGCCGCGCGCTCGGCGCCGAGGCGTTCAAGCTGGCCAAGCTGAAGGCCGGCGACAAGGCGATCATGATCGGCCCGTTCGAGAATGAGAGTCGCGGCGCGCGCGAGCGTGGGACAGTCGCCGCGCTGAAAGAGGCCGGCATCGATGTCGTTCAAATCAATTCTCAAACCGAATGGGCAGCCGATCCGAATCTCGCGATCCCGTTGATCACCGCCGCGTTGCTCAACAATCCCGACGTCAAGGCGGTCGGCTATCCCGGCGGACAGATGCTCGGCAATGTGCCGACATACATGCAGGCCGCAGGGAGGAAGGCCGGCGACATCTTCAACTTCGGCTTTGACACCAGCCCGCAGATCGTCGAGGCCTTCAAGGGCGGCTGGGTACAGCTGACGGCCGACCAGCAACCGTTCCTGCAGGGCTATCTGCCGATCCTCAGCCTCTGCCAGCAGGTGGTGCTCGGTCTGGCGCCGATGAATGTCGACACCGGCGCCGGCTTCGTCACGGTTGAAAATTACGAGATCGTCGCCGAACTCGCCAAGCAGGCACTGCGCTGACCTCCCAAGCTGCCGGCCGGGGCTGAGCCCGGCCGGCAGGACCGCCGGCAGAGACGCTGGCAGCGACAACAGAGGTGAGGATCCGATGGCCGAACGCATCATCGAACTGCGCGATATCAGCAAGTCCTATGGCCAGGTCTATGCACTGGGCGGGGTCAATCTCAGCGTCGATCGGGGCGAAGTGGTCGGCCTGATCGGCGACAATGGCGCCGGTAAGTCGACGCTGATCAAGATCCTGTCCGGCGTGGTCAGGCCGACCAGCGGCGAGATTCTCGTGCGCGGAAAGGCGGTGACGGGATGGAGCGCGGCGCGTTCGCGCGACGCGGGCATCGAGACGGTGTTCCAGGACCGGGCGCTGGCCGTGCAGCAGACGATCGTGCGCAACATCTTCATGGGCCGAGAACTCACCGGCTTCCTCGGCTGGCTGAAGGTCAACAAGGAGATCGAGGAAGCCAGCCGGCTGATGCGCGAGATCGGCTTCACCTCGAAAGTGTTCACGCCGCAGTCGATCGTCGGCCAACTGTCGGGCGGCGAGCGCCAGGGCGTGGCGATCGCGCGCGCCATCTACAAGCAGGCGGAACTGATCATCCTCGACGAGCCAACGACGGCGCTGTCGCTGACCGAAACCGCCAAGGTCTTCCATTTCGTGCGCCAAGTGCGGGCGAGCGGCCGCTCGATCCTGTTCATCGGCCACAACATCCATCATGTCTTCGACATCGCCGACCGCTTCGTGGTGCTCGATCGCGGCAAGGTCGCGCTCACCGCCGACCGCAGCGAGGTCAAGTCGGCCGAGGACCTCATCAACTTCATGGAGGATGTCGCACATCCCGGCGGGCTGGCCGGGTTGCACGACACCGGCGACGCCGAGAGGGCAGTGCGATGAGCAAGACCATGGAACCCGATCTGCACGAGCCGTCCACCGCCATTCCCAGCCCACAGAAGGAGTGGAGACACCCATCCGATCAATGGCTGCGCGGCTTCATCCTCGACAATCGTGCTTCGCTCGGCACGCTCGGCGTGTTCATCGTCATGATGGCGGTGTTCATGATCGCCAACCCGACCGTGTTCACCACCTGGTATCTCTACAGTTCAGTGCTRACCACGCTGCCGGTCGCGCTGTTCGTGGTGGTGCCGCTGGTCTTCGTCGTTACCTGCGGCGAGATCGACCTGTCGTTTCCGGCGACGATGGGTTTTGCCTCATGGGTCTTCGCGCTGGTCGTGCAGGCCGGCTACGATCCGTTTCTCGGCATTGCCGCGGCGCTCGTCACCGGCATACTGCTCGGCTTCCTGGTCGGCTCCCTGGTGGTCTATGGCGGGCTGTCGTCGCTGATCGCCACGCTCGGCATGAATTTCCTGCTGCGCGGCCTGATCCAGATCATCAACGAAGGCAAGTCGATGGCGCTGACCAACCTTGCCGACAGCTGGGCCTATAAGATTTTCTCCAGCCAGGTTTATGGCATCCCGGTGCAGATCTTCTGGGCCATCGCCTTCGTCGTGCTGTCGGCGATGCTCTACAACTGCCATCGCTTCGGCGCGCAGGTGAGGGTCGTCGGCGACAATCCCGATAGCGCCCAGCAGATGGGCATCGACGTCAAGCGCGTGCGGGTGAAAGTGTTCGTCTTCGTCGGCATTGGTGCGGCGATCGCCGGCACCTTCTCGGTGATGATCAACTTCACCTGGTGGCCGACCGCCGGCGACGGCTATCTCTWGCCGGTGCTGGCATCGGTGTTCGTCGGCGGCACCCCGACCTGGGGCGGCATCGGCACCGTCGTCGGCGGCGCCATCGGTGCGGTCACCGTGTCGTTCATCCAGACCGGCGTCGTGGCGGCGGGCCTGAGCGGCTTCTACGTGCAGTTCTTCAACGGGCTGATCATCATCCTGTCGCTGCTCGGCCACAAATGGAACCAGGCGCGGTATCGGTGACGGGTGGAGATTTCTGGCTGGGGCGGTCGCTTGTAGGACAACGGGACAAGTGGGCGCTCAAACCGCCGCGACAAACCCGTCCAGCACGCGCTTCTGGCCGGCCTTGTCGAAGTCGATGGTCAGCTTGTTGCCTTCGATGGCGGAAATGTTGCCGTTGCCGAATTTCTGGTGGAAGACGCGATCTCCAACGCTGAAGGCGGATGGCGTATCCGAGACGGATTTGGCGACCAGCTCGCCGTCGATGGTGCGGCCTTTGACGCTGGTGCGGCCGGCGCCGTAACCGGAGTCGGTCTCGCCATAGCCGATGCGCTCGACCTGATGGCCGGAGCGCGAGCCCCAGTTGCGGTCGGTCGCTTCGGTGCGGTTTTGTTGCGCGCGCTGCCAGCCCGGCGTCGCATAGGTGTTGGAGAAGGCGCCCGATTTTTCGGTGTTGGCGCCGACATTGTCGAAGCGCGAGGCGCCATAGGGATTTTGCCGGCCACCGCGACCAGAGGCGAATGAGCCCCCGCCATAGGAATTGCCATAGCCGCCATAGGAGTTGCCGCTTTCGGCGACATCGACATGGGCTTCCGGCAGTTCTTCTAGAAAACGCGACGGGATGGTCGACTGCCAGAGGCCATGGATGCGGCGGTTGGAGACGAACCACAAATGCAGGTTCTTCTTGGCGCGTGTCAGGCCGACATAGGCCAGACGCCGCTCTTCCTCCAGCCCGGAGCGGCCGCCTTCGTCGAGCGCGCGCTGGTGCGGGAACAGGCCTTCCTCCCAGCCGGGCAGGAAGACGGTCTCGAATTCGAGGCCCTTGGCCGAATGCAGCGTCATGATGTTGACGGCGTCGAGCTCGGCATTCTGCTCGGCGTCCATGACCAGCGCCACATGCTCGAGGAAGGAGCGCAGCGATTCATACTCCTCCATGGAGCGGATCAGCTCCTTCAAATTCTCCAGCCGGCCGGGCGCTTCGACCGAGCGGTCGTTCTTCCACATGTCGGTGTAACCGCTCTCTTCCAGAATGGTCTCAGCGAGTTCGGTGTGCGGCGTGGTCTCCAGCGCCTTCTGCCAGCGCTCGAAATTGGCGGCCACTTCGCGCAAGGCGGCGCGCGGCTTCGGCTTCARCTCGTCGCTTTCGGCGAGYTTGGYSGCSGCYTCCAGCATCGGSAYGCGCARCGCGCGCGCSGTGTCGTGRATCTGGCGGATGGTGGYTTCGCCMAGCCCGCGCTTCGGCACGTTGACGATGCGCTCGAAGGCGAGGTCGTCGGCGCCTTGCGCGACGACGCGGAAGAAGGCCAACGCATCGCGGATTTCCATGCGCTCGTAGAAGCGTGGGCCGCCGATGACCCGGTAGTTGAGGCCGAGCGTGACGAAACGGTCCTCGAACTCGCGCATCTGGAACGAGGCTCGGACCAGAATGGCCATGTCGTTGAGATTGTGCTTCTGGCGCTGGTAGGCCTCGATGGTCTCGCCGACGGCGCGGGCTTCCTCCTCGGAATCCCAAGCGGCGTGGACATGCACCTTGTCGTCCTCGGGCTCGTCGCGGTCGGTGAACAGCGTCTTGCCGAAGCGGCCCTCATTGTGGGCGATGAGGTGGGAGGCAGCCCCAAGGATATGCGCGGTGGAGCGGTAGTTGCGTTCCAGCCGGATGATGGTGGCGCCCGGAAAATCCTTGTCGAAGCGCAGGATGTTGTCGATCTCGGCGCCGCGCCAGCCATAGATGGATTGATCGTCGTCGCCGACGCAGCAGATGTTGACTTTGTTGTCGCTCACGGGCTGTTCCGCGCCCGCCGGCGCGGGCCCTCCGCCGGGGCCTCGCAACGGCTCGGACGGACGGTCGTCCTTGCGGCCCTCGGCCGACTGCAGACCGGCGGTCGACGAAGATTGGCGCGACGGTTGCGGCCGCTGCGCCAAAAGGCGCAGCCACATGTATTGGGCGGTGTTGGTGTCCTGATACTCGTCGACGAGGATGTATTTGAAGCGCTTGTGGTATTCCTTCAGCACATCCGGATTGGCGCGGAAGATGCGGATCGGATGGCACAAAAGGTCGCCGAAGTCGCAGGCGTTCAGCGTCTGCAGCCGCGCCTGGTAGGCCTTGTAGAGTTCGCGGCCCTTGCCGTTGGCGAAGGCGCGGGCGTCGCCCTCGGCGATGTCGGCCGGGCCTTGTCCCTTGTTCTTCCAGCCGTCGATCATCTGGGCGAACTGCTTGGCCGGCCAGCGCTTGTCGTCCAGCCCCTCGGCCTGGATCAACTGCTTGATCAGCCGCACGACATCGTCGGTGTCGAGGATGGTGAAGTCGGAGCGCAAACCGGCAAGCTCGGCGTGTCTGCGAAGCAGCTTCACGCCAATCGAGTGGAAGGTGCCGAGCCACGGCATGCCTTCGACATTGCCTTCGCCGATCAGGATGCCGATGCGCTGCTTCATCTCGCGCGCGGCCTTGTTGGTGAAGGTGACGGCGAGGATCTGCGAGGGGAAGGCCTTACCGGTGGCGAGGATGTGGGCGATGCGGGTGGTGAGCACCCGCGTCTTGCCGGTGCCGGCGCCGGCCAGCACCAGAACCGGGCCCTCGGTGGTTTCCACCGCCAGCCGCTGCTCGGGGTTCAGCCCTTTCAGATAGTCGGGCGCGTTGTTGTGGCCGCTGCGGGCAGCCATGGCGCGCGCGGCAATGCCCGACGGGGCCGCGGGCCGCGCATTGGGTTCGTCGAAAAAGGGCATGTCTTCGGAAAAGCCGGACATCTCCCCCGAATGTAGTGATTCGGCGGCGAAAGGCCAGAAGTGTCTACGTTTTGTTCCGCTAAAGTGTCTGATATGGGCCGTTCAGGCCTTGCGGTAACCGAGGGCGACGAAAAATCGATGTCCGAAGGAGCGCGCCTCGTCGGTCATCACGGCGCCGAGAGCGACCTGCATCTGGTCGTAATAGTGGCTGCCGGCGGGCGATGTCAGGAAAGTCTGGTAGAGCTTGAGATCGTCAAGCGGCAGATCCCGGTAGATGTAGGCCACCGATGCCATGACGTCCGTTTCGATGTCATGGCGAAGGCCTTCGGATCGCTGACGCAGCAGGGCCATGATCTGGTCGTCGGGCAGGGGCTTTCCGGCTGCTCCCAGCATCTCGGAAAGCATTGCATAGCCCATGTTCAAGGCCACGGCTTCTCCGGTATCGACAGCGCTGAGATCGTCCACGAGCTTCTTGTACAGTGCGAGCCGAGCCGGATCCCTGGATGGAAGTTCGCCCAGGATCTTGGGACCTTCGATCGTCTTGCGTTGCCTTTCTTCCGGAGTTGAAGCCTGGATTTCCAGTGCTGTGACATGTTTACCGAGGGGCGACGCATAGAACGAGGCCAGGTCGGACAATTCACTGGCGGGCAGTTTGTCCGCCATGCGCGCTTCGATGGCTGCCTCCATCTTGTTCGCGTCAAAAGCGCCTTCCATGGCCGCCGCCAGGGCGTCCTGGACTTTTTGCGGCGGCGTTTCCGGCGCCGATTTCACGGCTGCGATGAAACCCGGACCGATAGCCATCAGCATCTCGTGAAAGCCGTTCGCCTTGTTGATCTCATGCAGCGTCTGCGCAGGCGCAGCCACGGTGAGAGAGACAAGGCAACAGAGTGCAAGCATCAGGCGCGTCAGCGGCGGAACGAACGACGTCATTTGCTTGCTCCTGCGGAGAGATGATTGAGACTGCTGGAAAACCCGACCGCAGGCAAGATGGATTGCCACCTTGGCGTGTGCGTCGCCTTGACAGGCGGGGCGGGCGGGAGAAAGCTGTGCGAAGGGCAGGAACGGGTGCATCGGGCTGTCCTTGGGCGTCGCAAAACGCAACAGTCGAAGGAGTATCATCTTGGCTGTCACCATCACCTCCCTCATCCTTTTCCTGATCGGTCTGGTGCTTGGCGGCGGCGGCATCCGCTTGGCTTCGCTGGGCGGCAGCTGGTACTATATTATCGTCGGCCTCGCCTTCCTGATCGCCGCCTGGCTGCTCTACCGGCGCCGGTCCACCGCGCTGTGGCTCTACGCGGCGATCGTGATCGGCACGCTGGCCTGGGCAGTCTGGGAAACCGGCTTCGACTGGTGGGAACTCGGCCCGCGCGGCGGCATCATCGTGCTGGTTGCACTGTGGCTGCTGACGCCGTGGGCGCGGCGGGGGATTACCGGCCCTGACGCACGCGCGCCGCTGATCCTTGCCGTGCTGGCGTCGCTGGCGGTCGCCGGTTATTCAATGACAGCGGATCCGAAGGACATTGCCGGCGAGCTCGACACCGACAAGGTGATCCCCAATGCCAATCTCGGCAACGATGTGCCGGCCGGTGAGTGGCACTATTACGGACGCACGCAGTTTGGCCAACGCTATTCGCCGCTCGACCAGATCACGCCGGACAATGTCGCCAAGCTGCAGCCGGCCTGGACCTATCGCACCGGCGACGTGAAGGGGCCGGACGATATCAGCGAGACAACGTATCAGGTGACACCGCTGAAGATTGGCGACACGCTCTACATCTGCACGCCGCACAATTTCGCCATCGCGGTCGATGCGGTGACCGGTAAGGAGAAATGGCGCTACGATCCCAAGATCAAGCTCGACAAGGATCGCCAGCACCAGACCTGCCGTGGCGTGTCCTATTATGCCGATGCCGCCATCGCCGCCGGCCAGCCCTGTGCAACCCGCGTCTACCTGCCGACCTCGGATGCGCGGCTGATCGCGCTCGACGCCGCCAACGGGCAGGTCTGTCCGGCCTTCGCCGAGGGCGGCACGCTGAACCTGCTGACCAACATGCCCTATCCGAAGTCGGGCTATTACTATTCGACCTCGGCGCCGTTGGTATCGGGCGGAAAGATCGTCGTCGGCGGAGCCGTCAACGACAATTATTCGACGCAGGAGCCGTCCGGCGTCATCCGCGCCTATGATGTCAACACCGGCGCCCTGGTGTGGAACTGGGATTCCGGTAATCCGGCCCAGACGACGCCGCTGGCGGCGGGCCAGACCTATACCGCCAACTCGCCCAACATGTGGTCGACGCCGAGCGCCGACGAGAAGCTCGGCCTGCTCTACGTGCCGCTCGGCAACCAGACGCCGGACCAGCTCGGTGCCGGGCGCAGCGACAATGTCGAGAAGTTCTCGTCCTCGATCACCGCGCTCGACCTCAACACCGGGCAGTTGCGCTGGGTGCGGCAGACCGTGCACCACGACCTCTGGGACATGGACGTGCCGGCGCAGCCGAGCCTGATCGACATCACCAAGGCCGACGGCACGGTGGTGCCGGCGCTGGTCGGGCCGACCAAGCAGGGCGATCTCTATGTGCTTGACCGCCGCACCGGCGAGCCGGTGGTTGCGGTCAAGGAAGTGCCGGCGCCCGGCGGCGCCGTCGAGGGTGACCACAGCGCGCCAACGCAGCCAGCGTCGGACCTCTCCTTCAATCCGAAGCCGCTGACCGGCGCCGACATGTGGGGCATCACCATGTTCGACCAACTGGCGTGCCGGATCGAATTCCAGGGCCTGCGCTACGAAGGCCGTTACACGCCGCCGTCGGTGCAGGGGTCGCTAATCTATCCTGGCAATTTCGGCACCTTCAACTGGGGCGGCGTCGCGGTCGATCCGGTGCGGCAGGTACTGTTCGGCATGCCGACCTATCTGGCTTTCAAGTCGCAGCTCATTCCGCGCGATCAGGTGCCGCCGCCGGATGAAGGGCGCGGCAGCGAGCAGGGGCTGAACCGCAACGAGGGCGCCCCCTATGCCGTGGTGATGGGGCCGTTCCTGTCGCCGCTCGGCATTCCCTGCCAGGCGCCGCCCTGGGGCTATGTCGCGGGTGTGGATTTGCGGACCGGCACCATCGCCTACAAGCATCGCAACGGCACCGTCTACGACATGACGCCGCTGCCATTGCCACTGAAGGTCGGTGTACCGGGCATTGGCGGACCGATGATCACCGCCGGCGGCGTCGCCTTCCTGGGTGCAGCGGTCGACGATTATCTGCGCGCCTATGACCTGACATCGGGCAAGCAGCTCTGGCAGGCGCGGCTGCCGGCCGGCGGGCAATCGACGCCGATGACCTACACCGTCGCCGACGGACGCCAATTCGTGGTCATCGTTGCCGGCGGCCATGGCTCGGTCGGCACAAAGCCGGGCGATTATGTGATGGCCTACGCGCTGCCGAAGTAGGGGAGACTACTGTCTTGACGGATCGACGCCTCAGCTGATCCCGAGATGGCTCTTCAGGCTGGGCACCGAGCCCAGCACCTCGTTCGTCAGGTCCGGKCCGGCGGCGGCTTTGGCTTGCTGGATCAGCGTCGCGCCCGCTTTCTGGATCTGCGCCATGTCGAGGCCGGATGCCTTCAGCGCCGCAATACCGTTGACCAATGCGCCGGCTTTCTCGCCGAGAACGCCGCCAAGCGCGCCCTGCAGCGAGGACAGAAAGCCGCCACCGCCGGCTGGGGCGGTGGCCATGACGTCATACTTCTGGGCCAACGCATCGGCGCCGGGGATCTTGGCGAAGAATGAGGAGGCGCTGGTGCCTTCCGCTTCGTGCTCGAGCACCGAGAAAATGGTGCCAACGACCTTTTCCGTCGTCGCCTGGTCGAGACCTGCCTTCTGCGAAACAGTGTTCACGATGTCCTGTACGTCCATGACTTCACCTCAACCCTGGGTTTTCGTGTTTGCCGGATGGCGCTGATGGCTGCGGACCTTGATCGTGGACCTTCGACTTGCGGCAACGATCGTCGCGCGCAACGCTGGAATGGCGGTCGCGGCAAACAGGAAGGCGGCTGCCAGGATTGGCGAGGGCATGGTCATCGGCGTCTTTCCTTTCCAGATCGGGCCTTTCAGATCAGGACCGTGACCGCGCCAAGGCGCGGCCGACGTCTGTCAGTGTCCCCCACTATTGTGGCAGCGCCATCAGGATTTGTGGCCGATGACCAAAACGTGATGATGCTGGAAGCCTCCAGGGCATTCGCGAGGGAGGACGAGGTGTCACCGAGCCGTGACTGGACGACAGGAGCCTCGCCCCTATCTTGCGAACGATGCCAAAGCGGATCGAAGGAGCGCGCCCATGACGAAACCAGCCATCACCCAGGCTATGATCGACGCCTATGATGAATACACCCATCTGACGCTCGACCGCCGCCGCTTCATGGAGCAACTGACCCGGCTTGCCGGATCGGGTGCTGCCGCCGCCGCAATCGCACCGCTGCTGGCGGCAAATTCGGCGCAAGCGGCAATCGTCGCCGACAACGATCCACGCGTGAAGGGCGAGGACATCACATATGCCGGCAGCGGCGGCGAGATGAAGGGCTATCTGGTCAAGCCGGCGAGCCAGTCCGGCAAGCTCGGCACCGTCATCGTCATCCACGAGAACAGGGGGCTCAACCCGCATATACGCGATGTGGCGCGGCGCGTCGCGCTGGAAGGGTTTGTGGTGCTGGCGCCGGATTTCCTGTCRCCGCTCGGCGGCACGCCTGACGACGAGGACAAGGCGCGCGACATGTTCACCAAACTGGATTCCGCGCAGACTGTCGCCAACGGGGTGGCAACGGTCGCTTTCTTCAAGGCCGAAAAGGATGGCAACGGCAAGGTCGGCGCCGTTGGCTTCTGCTGGGGCGGTGGCACGGCAAACATGTTGGCCGTCAACGCGCCCGACCTCAGCGCCTCCGTCGCCTATTACGGCATGCAGCCGAAGGCCGCCGATGTGTCGAAGATCAAGGCTGCACTGCTGCTGCACTATGCCGGGCTGGACGAGCGCACCAATGCCGGCATCGACGCCTTCAAGAAGGAGCTCGATGCCGCGCATGTCGAATACACGGTGTATGTCTATGAAGGCGCCAACCACGCCTTCAACAATGACACCTCGGCAGCGCGCTACGACAAGAAGGCGGCCGATCTCGCCTGGGGGCGCACGATCGCTTTCCTCAAGGAGAAGCTGGCGTAGAGCTTTTCATCGCGGTAACGCCGCGTCACTCGGATTTGCCTTAGGGAAAGCGCTACGCGCTTTCCCGTGCTCCAGCTTTTGGAGTCAGGCACCTGAGGACGCCCAGACGGTTTCGAAGGCCGGCGACAGCGTGAAGCCCGACGGCAGCACCGAAACGGGCGGCGGACGGCGCACGCCTTCCTGCAGATAGCGTAACGCGGAGCTCAGCCCGTTCATCGTGTAGGGTTTGACAATCACGCCGATCGCGCCTGCGAAATGATCGGGAATACGTTTCGGGTTGGCGGTCATGAACACCACCATGGCGTTCTTCTTCTGGCCGATATACTCGGCCACTTCGACGCCGGTCGGCCCGTCGGTCAGATGAATGTCGACAAAGGCGATGTCGGCGGCCGTTGTATCCACCATGGTCCTTGCTTCGGTCAGGGAGGTCGCCCAGCCAACGACGCTGTGGCCGGCGTCCTCGACAAGGCCTTCCAGTTCCATTGCCAGCAGCGCTTCGTCTTCGACGATCAGGACCTTGAGCGGTTCAATCATGACACATTCCCTTTTTGCTGCGGTTCGTTCGGCATCGAGATGATAACTTTGGTGCCGGGGCCGGCGTCGCGCCATTCGATGTCGGCGCGCAGCTGACGGGCCAGCGACTTGATCAGCCGCATGCCGAAAGACGCGTCGCCGCTGGCATCAGCCATGCCGACCCCATCATCGGACACCTCGATGTTGAAGTGGCCGTCAGGCTGGCTCATCTTGATGCCGATGCGCCCCGTCCTCGTGCCGTCAGGCTTTTCCTTGAAAGCATGTTTTAGCGCGTTGGTGACAAGCTCATTGACCATCAGGGCGACGGGAGTTGCCTTTTCAGCCGAAATGACGATGGGTTCGAGGTCGAGGGTCGACTTGATCTCCGAACGTCCCGAAGCCGTGAGCAGGTCGGATACGAGATCCCTGGCGAAATCCGAGACGTCGAACCGGCTAACGTCCTTCGACTGGTAGAGCCGGCGGTGGACGGTGCTCAGYGCCTCGATGCGCGCCAGCATGGTGGACAGCGACTGCTTGGTCGATTCCTCCTTCATGGTCCGGCTCTGCATGATGATCAGTGAGGAGATCATCTGCAGGTTGTTCTTCACCCGATGGTCGACCTCGTGGAGCAGGGTTGTCTGCGCCTCGAGTGCGGCTTCAAGCTCGCTGGTACGTTCCTGTACTGCCTTCTCGAAGCGGTCCTTGTCCGCTTTTACGCGATGCTCCGAGCTCTTGCGGTCCGAGACGTCCAGTTGCGAGGCGAAAAAGAACTGCAATTCGCCTTTGTCGTTGGAAACCGGACTGATATAGAGCGCATTCCAGAAGCTGGAACCGTCCTTGCGGTAGTTCAGAAGATCGACGGCGATGTCGGCTCGATCTTCGATCGCGGCGCGCACCTTGTCGACGGCGGCCTTGTCGGTCTTGGGTCCTTGCAGGAAACGGCAGTTCTTACCCATGACCTCGTCGCGCTCATAGCCGGTCAGGCGCAGGAACGCGTCATTTGCAAAGACGATCGGATTGTCCTGTTGCCGGGGATCGGTGATGATCATCGACATGCGGGTGGCGCGAATTGCGGCGGCGAACGGATCGCCCTTGCCGTGTTCTGCATGCAGATCGTCTGTCATGCGCCAGGCGTCAGCCGGTTCCCTGGTCCGTTTCCAGTCCATTTCTTTCTACTCCAAGCCGTTTTCGTGGGGACCAACGGCTCAGGAGTGGAAATAGTTCAATCTTGAGCCGTTTTATCGCGGTCTGGCGAATCGCGGAGCTCAAGAGTTGTTGATTTAAGCCTTTGATAATAAAACGTTTTACTAAACTTGTCTGACGGCTGCGGGTTTATGCAAGGCAACGCCAGCGACGACCAAAATGATGCCGAAGCAGTCAATAAGGCTCGGAATCTGGCGCAAGACGATGACGCCGATCAGCGTCGCGGTGACCGGCAGCAGCGACAGCATCAGCGCAAAGCTCGCGCGCGGCAGCCGCGACATGGCGAGCTGGTCGCAGATGTAGGGAATGACCGACGAGCAGATGCCGACGCCGATGGCGGCGAGCAACAGCATTGGTGAGAAAAGGGCCGGCAGCGCGTCGGTGAGGCCGATCGGCAGCACGACCATGAAGGCAATGGCCATCGCCGCGCCGAGGCCGGCGATGCCGTCGCCTGCGCCCGCGCGGGCGACGCGGTGGCCGAGCACGATGTAGCCGACGAACAGCGCGCCGTTGAGGAAGGCCCAGAACAGGCCAAGCGGATCGCTCGACCACTTGACGTCGATGAGCAGCAATGTGCCGGTGACGGCAATGGCAAGCGCTGCGAGATTGCGCGGGCTCCTGAGGCCGATCAGCGCAATGCCGATGGTGCCGACGAATTCGATTGCCGCGACCAGCGAAATCGGCAAGCGGTCGAGCGCCAGGTAGAACGAACAGTTCATCACCGCCAGGCAGGCGCCGAAGGCCAGCAACAGCAGCCGCGTCAAGCGATCGGCGCGGGCGAAGGTTCGCCATGGACGGGTCACTGGCGCGAAGACCAGGGCTGCGGTGGCTATGCGCAGCCACGCCATGCCGAGCACGCCGACATGCGGAAACAGCAGTACGGCGAACGCCGGCCCGAGATAATGAAACACGGCGCTGACGCCAAACCAGACATGTGGCGGCAGTCTCGTCGCCAGCCCGCTCTCGACAGGGTTAGAAGGGGAAGGGCTTGCCGCGAGAGCTTGCGTTTGATCATCCATCGGATCAGTATCGCAGGCGGTTTTGTCGATTTATATGGGTGATGATTGGCTCTTCTGGCTATCTCTCTCCCGGAAGCAAGGAGATTTCCTTGAAACGCCTTCGAACTGAAAGTGCCGACCTCGATGCGGCGGACATGAAGATCCTGCGGCTGCTGGAAAAGGACGCGCGCATCAGCACGGCGGAGCTTGCCCGCTCGGTCGGCCTGTCGGCGCCGAGTGTCGCCGAGCGCATCAAGCGACTGCAGGAGAGCGGCGTCATCGAGGCCTATTCTGTCAGGATCAACCCTGCGGCACTTGGCCTGCCGCTATCGGCATGGCTGCGCATCCGTCCGGTGCCGGGACAACTGGCTGTGGTGGCCGAGATCGTCCGCGAGCTGCCGGAGATTGCGCAATGCGACCGGGTGACAGGTGAGGACTGTTTCATCGCGCTGGCGCATGTCGGCTCGGTGGCCGAGCTCGAACGGGTGATCGACCGCATCATTCCCTACGCGATGACCAACACGGCGATCATCCAGTCGTCGCCGGTGGTGGCGCGCTCGCCGCTGGGAGCGGTGAAGCGCCAGTCTTGAAGGCGAGGATGTCGGTCGAAGGCTCTAGGCGTGGCCGCGCTTCATGCGCGCCTGCTTCAGGATGGCGCGCCAGCGGATCATGTCGAACGGGATCGGCTCGTTGTTGTTGGCGATGTGGAAGATCTCGTTGTTGACGTTCTTGAGCGAGCGCCAGAAATCATAGTCGGTGATGCGCGGATCGGCTACGAGCCTGTCCACTTCGACCTTGATGTCGGTTTTCATGCACGTCCCTCGAACCGGCTTCGCCCGCCGCCGTATCGCAACCCATGAGCATCGTTCTCGACCGCTCCGCTGAGTCGTTCAATGGCTCAATTGGCTTGTTCCCGTTAAAACCTCGGTAAGGTTAACGTGGCCGTCGTGTCGCTTCAAGCGGTCTTGCGGCGAATCCCGATCGAACGGCCGGCGCGCTCCGGCATCGGCAGTGCCGAATGGGCGGCGCGCATGGCTTCGACCTTGGCAAGCACATCGGCGGGAAAGGGCGCCACCTTCGGCCCGGACATGTCGACATGCAGTGAAAGCGATTCCGATGTCGCGGCCAGCCAGCCGTCGACGTGGCGGATTTCCTGGTAGACCCGAAGCCGCTTGTCGTCATGGTCGATCAGCTGGAAGGTGACGGTGACCTTGTGCTCGAGGTGCAGCTCCTGCACGTAGCAGACATGGACTTCCGCCGTGTAGATGGTGAGGCGGCGGTCCCTGGCGTAATTCGGCCCCATGCCCATCGCCTCGAAGGCGTCGTCCGAGCAGCGGTCGAACAGCACGTTGTAATAGGCCATGTTGAGATGGCCGTTATAGTCGATCCAGTCCTTCTCGATGTCCATGGATTGGGAGACGAAGGGGGCGGGAATAGGCATCGAAACTTCCTTGTTCTGGTGCTGGACAGACTGTTGCCGGTGAGACTAGATCGGTTCATCGTTTCACGGAAACGCCGAACTGCTCTATCTCCTTGTTTGACGCAATTCCGATGGAAAGCCGCTCCACGCCTTTCCTGGGATTGCCGAGCGCATCATCCATAGATGCACAACAAGGGTGCGCGCTGGTCCATTCGCGGAGGAATTCATGGCTCTGAGCGACCTCAATCCGGTCGAACGCAACGAGGAGGGCATCGCGGCGGTGCTCGGCATCCTCAAGCAGCGGCTCGGCGAGCGCTTCCAGACCGGCCAGGCCATTCGTTCGCAGCACGCGCACACCACCACCTATATCCCGACGCAGGCGCCGGATGGTGTCGCCTTCCCGGAGACGACGGCCGAGGTGCAGGAGATCGTGCGCGCCTGCGCCGTGTATCGGGTGCCGGTGATTGCGTTCGGCGTCGGCTCATCGCTGGAAGGCCACACCAATGCGCCGGGCGGCGGCATCTCGGTCGATACGTCGCGGATGAACCGCATCCTGGCGGTCAATCCGCAGGATCTCGACTGTACTGTCGAATCAGGCGTTACCCGCGAGGATTTGAACCGGCATTTGCGCGACACCGGTCTTTTCTTTCCGATCGACCCGGGCGCCAACGCCTCGCTCGGCGGCATGGCGGCAACGCGGGCGTCCGGCACCAATGCGGTGCGCTACGGCACGATGCGCGAGAACGTGCTGTCGCTGACCGCCGTCATGGCCGACGGCGAGACGGTGACGACCGGCAAGCGCGCAAAAAAGAGTTCGGCCGGCTATGATTTAACCCGACTGCTGATAGGCTCGGAGGGCACGCTTGGCATCATCACATCGCTGACACTGAAGCTGCAGGGCATTCCGCAAGCGATCTCCGGCGGCGTTTGTCCCTTCCCGAGTGTCGAGGCGGCCTGCAACGCGGTCATCGCGACGATCCAGATGGGCATTCCGGTGGCGCGCATCGAACTGGTCAACGCACTGCAGATGCGGGCAATGCAGAACTATTCGAAACTCGATTATCCCGAGAGCCCGTGCCTTTTCGTCGAATTCCACGGCAGCGACGCCGGCGTTGCCGAGCAGGCCGAGACCTTCGGCATGATCGCCGAGGAGAATGGCGGCGGGCCGTTCCTGTGGACCAGTGTCGCCGAGGAGCGGGCGAAACTGTGGAAGGCGAGGCACGACGCCTACTGGTCGTCGCTGACTCTGCGGCCGGGCGCCAAGGGACTGTCGACCGATGTCTGCGTGCCGATCTCGCGCTTTGCCGAATGCGTCACGGAGACCGAAGCCGATATCGCGGAGATGGGGCTGATCGCGCCGATCGTAGGCCATGCCGGCGACGGTAATTTTCACGTGCTGGTGCTGATGGACGTCGACGACCCCAAGGAGATCGCGCTGTCGGAAAAGTTCGTCGCGCGGCTCAACATGCGGGCGATCGCCATGGATGGCACCTGCACCGGGGAGCACGGCATCGGCCAGGGCAAGATCGGCTTCCTGCGCCATGAACTCGGGCACGGCGTCGACATCATGCGCACCATCAAGCAGGCGCTCGATCCGCTTGATATCATGAACCCGGGCAAGATATTGCCTGGAAACTAGGGCGCGGACTTGTTAGCGCGTAGTTGGCTCGACCCAGTCGCGAAGCTTGCGCTGAACCACTCGGCGAGGATTTGCAGGTCACCAGTTGGGATCTCGGCCTTCAAGATCTTCGTCCGGGACGATCGGCGGTTGGCGACGAAGACCGGTGTATGGGTCCAGGTAGGCCATTTTGAATGCGTCGCCCATTACACCGCATATGGCGTTGAGAGTTGCGCCGATTGCAAGCCTCGGAAAGCCTAGCCGAGGCAGTTTAAGGCGTCGGATGTTAATCAGGACGGTGGTGGAGATGTTGGCCATGGTGTCCTCCAGTGACGGTGAGAATGACACCGTGTCCCACCCAGGTCCTTGGCTCGGACCTGAAAGGTTCTGAACTACCCTGAAGTTCGCCTTCAGGACCGTCTTGGGTTATCGTTGCCCTCGAGGGACGGGTTCTTTTGCAAATGGACTTGGAGTTTGGGAATTATCGTCTGAAACGCGCCGAACGGCTGCTGCTGGGTCCCAAGGGGCCGATGGAGCTGTCGACGCGGTCCTTCGACATCCTCGCCACGTTGCTGGAGAGGCCGGACGAGGTGATCGGCAAGACCGAACTCTTCGATGCTGTCTGGCCCGGCGTGGTGGTGGAGGAGAACACGCTGCAGGTCCACATTTCGGCGCTGCGAAAACTGCTGCCCCCCGAGATGATCGTAACCGTGCATGGTCGCGGCTACAAATATGCTGGTCCCAAGCCCTTTGTGGCCACGGCAGAGGCTACAGCGCCGGCCAGAGCGTCCATCGCCGTCCTTCCCTTCGACAACATGAGCGGCGACCGGGAACAGGGCTATTTCAGCGACGGGATAACCGAAGACATCATCACCGAGCTTGGCAAGTTCAGGGAGTTCCTGGTCATTGCGCGGAACTCTTCCTTCCAGTTCCGCGGCAAGGCGAATGACGTGGCCGAGGTGGCGAAGAGACTTGGCGTCCAGTATGTCGTCGAAGGCAGCGTGCGGAAGATCGGCAACCGGGTGCGGGTCACCGTGCAACTGATCGACGCATCCTCAACAGCTCACATCTGGGGCGAGCACTACGACCGCGAACTCGATGACATTTTCGCCATCCAGGATGAAATCACCCAGATGATTGCAGCCCGCCTGGCCCGGCAGGCCAGAACCGCGATTGCATCGCGCGCCAGGGCCCGGCCGACGGACAACATGTCGGCCTATGAGTTTTACCTCCGGGCGCTGCAATTGGCGGCCGTCTATGACGCCGCGCATGAAGCGGAACCGTTTCTGCGCCAAGCGGTAAAGCTCGATCCGCGGTTTGCTGCTGCCCACGCCATGCTCGGCGTTGTAGAGACCCTCAAATTCTTCTGGGTCTACTACAATTCAGATTATCTGCATTCCGCGCTGGAGATGGCAAAAACCGCGTTGCAACTCGACCCCGACGGGGCGTACGGCCATCTCGCGACCGGCTTTGCTCTCTTGTACTTGCGCCAATTCAGGCAGGCTGAAATCAGTCTTGACCGTGCGGTTGCCCTGAATCCGAACGACCCGTTCATTCTCAGCATCCGTGCCCTTTTCCTCAATTACACGGACAGGCCGAATGAGGCGCTTGTTGAAATAAACCAAGCCCAGCGCCGCGACCCATACGCCGTGGGATGGTATGAAGACTTTCGCGGCATCATACTGACCACTGCTGGACGATATCGCGAGGCAACGGCCTGCTACGCGAAAATGGCGAGCGTACCGCGGTGGTCGCTCGTTCGTCTTGTCGTCTGCCATTGCGAACTCGGCGAAATCGAGCAAGCGCAAGACGTCCTGGCAAAAGTCAAGGCACATTACCCTGGACTAAGACTTGACGAGATAGTCGATGCGGAATTGGATTTCTTTGAGGATCCCGCTGTGTGCAGCCGTTATCGCGCGATCCTGGAGCGTGTCGACAGGCAAGAATAAGCGTCTCCCAAGCCGCAGCCCGCTGTGAGCTGTGAGTGCCCATAGACCCGTCTTAAGACAACGCGCCGCCTCGGACGGCCCTGCCTTCAACTCGCGCACCGCGCGCACGGGAATGCGGTCGGTGGCAAACCAGAGACGGCGGACTACCGTGCGGCCGCAGGCTTCTCCTGCGCGCCCTGAACAAGCGTTTGCAGCATGGGGCGGGTTGGCGCGAAGAACGTCGTGCCGGTGTGCGGCGTGGAGAAATCGAGCAGCCGGTCGTAAGCGCCCGGCGGGTCACCGATGTACATTCGCTGCAGCATCTTCTCGATCACCCAGAGATACCTGGTGTAGCCGATAAAATAGGTTCCGAATTCTCGTCGCCCCGGCTGGCCGAAAGGCATGTTGTCGCGCAGGATGTCATATTCGTTGCCATCGGCATCCTCGATGGTGGCCAGCGACTTGTGCGATTTGCGCGGCGCGGCGTCATCATCGATTTCGATGTTGTCGATCTTGGTGCGGCCGATGATCTCTTCTTGGAGGGGCGTTGGCGTTCGCGCCCACGCATTGAGATCGTGCAGATATTTCTGAACGACGACATAGCTGCCGCCGGCGAAGTCGGCATCTTCATCGCCGACGAGCGCCGAGGCAGGCAGATCGAGGCCGGTCGGGTTGGCCGTGCCGTCGACAAAGCCGAGCAGGTCACGCGCATCGAAATAGCGGAAGCCCGAGACCTCGTCGACGACCGTCACGCCGTCGCCAAGGCTGTCGAGCAGAATGCGCTCGAACTCGAAGCACATGTCGGGGCGTTCGGACCGGATGTGGAAGAGAAGGTCGCCCGCTGTCGACGGCGCCGAATGAACCGCGCCCTTGATCGGCGCAAACGATCTCAGCTCCAGCGGCCGCCGGTCTGGAGAGAGACGATCCCAGAGCTCACGGCCGATGCCGGCAATGCAGGACAGGTGGCCGGACAGGTCACGGAATCCGACAGTCTTGACGAGATCGTCAAGCCCGCCGAGCACGGCCGCGACCTTGGCCAGAGCGCTTTGCTCGCCGGCGACGGTGACGACAAGAAAGACCGCCGACAACGACAGTGGAGCATCGACGCTCTGCGCATCGATCGGCACGCGGTCCCAGTTCTTCCCTGACATCCGAAAAATCTCCGCTTTTCCAGGATTTGTTTCAGATCATCCGACTTCACGCAACTGCGGATGAGACATCACGCAACCTGCGGATGAGACATCACGCAACGCTGGACGAATTGCCTCTTTATCGACACGCGGATGCAGGTAGAG
Source organism: Mesorhizobium sp. P2_D1 (assembly GCF_056404455.1). Lineage (NCBI taxonomy): Bacteria > Pseudomonadati > Pseudomonadota > Alphaproteobacteria > Hyphomicrobiales > Phyllobacteriaceae > Mesorhizobium > Mesorhizobium sp. P2_D1. The sequence continues at coordinate 77,711 of NZ_JBFUDZ010000015.1, read as the reverse complement.
TGCGGCAGAATTTCAATCGATCCGTTTGGAGCTGATGCTCGCACGCCTGTTCGTGATCTTCGGTGGCCTGTTCGTGCTGGTGCTGTGTGCGGCACTGGTGGTGCCGTATTTTGTCGACTGGACCGGCTACCGCGCCGAATTCGAGCGCGAGGCCAGCGCCATCCTCGGCCGCAAGGTGACGGTGCAGGGCGATGCCACGGCGCGGCTGTTGCCGTTTCCCTCGGTGACCTTTTCCAACGTCACCGTCGCCGGTGGCCCGAATGGCCAGCCGGCCATGACCGTCGAGACGTTTTCGATGGATGCGGAGCTGGCGCCCTTCCTGCGTGGCGAGGTGCTGATCTTCGACATGCGGCTGGTGCGGCCGCAAGCGACCATCGATATTGCCAGCAACGGTACCGTCGACTGGGCGATGCGACCGTCCTCGCCCTTCGACCTCAACCAGATCTCGATCGAAAAGCTGACGGTGACGGAAGGGCAGATCAAACTCAGCCATGCCGCCGGCGGACGCAGCCATCTCATTTCCGAGATCAATTCGACGATCTCGGCCAAGTCGCTGGCCGGGCCATGGCGCATGGACGGCACACTGCGGCTCGACGGCCTTCGCACCACGGTCGTGGCGTCCACCGGCAAGGTCGAAGGCACCGGGCAGATGCGGCTTCGGCTGAAGGCCGATCCCGATGCCTATCCGCTGGTCATCGAAACCGACGGCAATGCCGGCATCGTCAAGGGTGCCGCCGTCTACTCCGGCCAGTTCAAGATCTCCGGTGCCGACAAGAACAGCGCCGCGCTGCGCGGCAACGACGGCGAGACGGTGAAGGTCAGTGCTGGCAAGCCCGATCCGGGCTTTCGGCTGAACGGCAAGTTTTCGCTCGACCACCAGAAGCTCGGTGTCGACGAATTCCGCTTCGAGACCGGGCCGCTCGACAACCCGTACACCGCCGACGGCAAGGCTTCGGTCGATCTCGGCCTGAAGCCGAGCTTCGCCATCGAGGCCAGTGGCGCGCAGGTGCAGTTCGACGAGGCGGTAGGCGCCGAGGCCGGCGCCGGCGCGACGCTCGACCAGCGCATCGCGGCGCTTGAGCAAGCGTTGCACGAGCTGCCGAAGCCGACCATACCGGGCACCGTCGAGGTCAAGCTGCCGGCGGTGGTCGCCGGCGACACCACGGTGCGCGACGTCCATCTTTCCGCCCAGCCGACCGATGGCGGCTGGTTGGTGGAATCGCTCGCCGCGACACTGCCTGGCCGCACCACGCTGGAAGCCAACGGCATGCTCAGCGTCGAGAATCATTTCGGCTTCACCGGCTCGCTGCTGCTGGCGGTCGCGCAACCTTCAGGCTTTGCCGCCTGGCTGTCGAAGGATGTCGACGAGGCGATCCGCCGACTGCCGGCCGCTGGCTTCAAGGCTACGGTCGATCTCACGGAAAAGCGCCAGGCCTTCAGCGATCTGGAACTGATCCTGGGCAAGGCGAAGTTTTCCGGCAGTATCGATTCCAGCCAGCCTGACGATTCCAAACCGTCGGTGCTGATGCGGCTCGAAGGCGGTGAGCTCGATGTCGACGGGCTGGCGGCCTTCGCCTCGATCTTCGTCAGCGACAAGGGCGCCAACCGCTTTGCCGACCGCGACCTGGATTTCCAGATCAAGGCCGGGCCGGTCAGCGCCGGCGGCCTGACCGCCGACACGGTCGACACGGCGCTGAGGCTACGCGACGGGTTGCTTGAAATCGACCGAATGTCGTTGGGCGGGTTGGCCGGCGCCTCGATCAGCGCCACCGGCCGGATCAAGGATTTTCCGGCAAGTCCGACCGGCAAGCTCGACGCTTCGGTGGTTGCCGTCGATCTCAAGCCGCTGGTCGACGTTGCTGCCCAGCACTATCCCGACAATGCCGTACTGAAGGGGCTGGCAAGCCGTGCGGCGGCCTATCCCGAGCTGTTCCAAGATGCACGCGTCGACCTTGTGGCAAGTGCCGCCGACAATGGCGATGGCACTACGGGGCTGGCGGTGAGCGGCCAAGGCAAGGCCGGCGGCTCGGCCTTCTCGGCATCGCTGTCGGGGAAGGGAGCAGCGGACAAGTTGCTCGAAGCGCCGGTGACGCTGACCTTCAACGCCAGGAACCCTGACGCCACCGCGCTGCTGGCGCTCTACGGCCTGCCGGCGCTGCCGCTCGGCATGCTGGGCGAGGCGAGCACGGACGTTCAGGCCAAGGGCACGCTTGGCGGCGGCCTGGCGACGACTTTCAGCCTCGCCGGCAACGACTTTAGGGCCGGTTTCGAGGGAACCGTCGCGGACACGCCGCAAGGGGCTACCGTCAAAGGCAAGCTCAGCCTCGATGCCGCCGACATCGAGCCGTGGCTGATGACGACCGGCATCGGCCTGCCGGGTATGGGCGCTGGCATGTCGGCGTCACTCGCGGCGCAGGGCGACTATGGCAACGGCCTGTTGGTGCTGGATAATCTCAGCGGTGCCCTAAACGAGGCGGCGGTGTCCGGCGACGTCAATGTCGAGGTCAAGGACGGCGTGCCGCATCTGGCCGGCGCGCTGGTGCTCGACGAACTTGATCTCGATCCGATGGCGGTGGCGCTGTTCGGCGATTCCGCTTTCCTTGTCAATAAGAGTGGGGGCGACAAGAATGGTGGCTGGCCGGCTGCTCCGTTCAGCCAGAAATCCAGTCTGCCGTTCACCGCCGACCTCGATCTGACGACCGCGGCACTTGCCGCCGGGCCGTTCGCCACCGCCTATGACGCCGGCTTTTCGCTCAAGCTCGACCAGGAAGGCATCCGGGTTTCGGATCTCAAGGCGAAATTCCTCAATGGTGCGCTGACAGGCCTGTTCGAATTGAAGAACAATGACGGCACCGGACTTTTCACCGGCCAGATGAAACTGGCCGGCGCCGATCTGGCGACCGTGCTGCCGAATGCCGGCATCAGCGGCAATGGTGATTTCTCGACGGCGCTGTCGACCAGCGGCAAGTCGGTCGATGCGATGGTGGCGGCTCTGTCCGGCTCCGGCACGGCGGCGCTGAAGGGCTTGCAGGTCGCCGGCGTCAATCCCGATGCGTTCAACGCGTTTCTTGCCAAGGCGGATGCGATCGGGCGCGACATCGATGCGGCCAAGACCGCCGCCTTCGCGCCGCAAATCGCCGCCGATGGCAGTTTTGCCGCCAAGGATACATCTGTCGCCTTCACGGTTGCCGGCGGCACGGTGCGGGCACCGCCGATCAGCCTGGAGAATCCGGCGGCGACCTTGTCCGCCGACATCATAGCGGACCTCAACACAGCCATGGTTTCCGCCAAGGGGGAGATCACCTATCGGCCTGGCGACGACGCGCTGGTCGGCTCCGAGCCGGTTGTGAACTTCACCGCCGAGGGGCCGTTCGGCGCTGTGAAACGGCAGTTCGACAGTGAGCCGCTGTCACAGTTCCTGACCCAGCGCGCGCTGGAAAGGGAACAACAGCGCGTCGAGGCGATGCAGGCGGCGCTGCTTGAAAAGCAGCGGCTGCGGCGCGAGGTGCGCTACTACGCGGCGTTGCAGGACGAACGCGACAGGGCGGCCGAGGAACTGCGCCAACAGGAGGAAGCGGCGCGGCTGAAAGCCGAGGCCGACGCCAGGGCAAAGGCCCAAGCAGATGCGCAGGCCCAAGCTGAAGCGGATGCAAAGGCGAAAGCCGATGCCGAAGCGAAAGCCCAGGCAGATGCCGAGGCCGCGGCCCAGCAGCAGGCCGCCGACGAGGCAGCCAAGGCGCAAGCTGACGAGCAGGAGCGGCAGAAGGCGGAGGAGGCGAGACGCATCGCCTCGCAGGAAAAGGCAAGGCTCGAGGCCGAACGCAAGGCCGCGCAGCAGGCCCCGAAGGTGGAGCGTGCGCCGCTGCCGGAGGCCAACGACAGCCCGCCGCCCGCCAAGCCGAAGTCCAATCCGTTCACCATCGACAATCTGCTGAAGTCGTTGCAGTAGCGGAAACTACCGCCGGCGCTGAACAATTGCCTCAGAGGACGGACATCTCGGCGCTGTCCGCAACGTAGCGAGCGTGACGAAAATCGCGAATGGCGGCAAGCCTGCCCGCCTGCCATCCCAGCAGCACGAAGTAGGAAGGCCGCACCGTCGGGTCACTTGGATCGCAGACAAGGACTGCCGGCCTGCCTTCGACGAAGCCCGGCACGAAACGCCAATCCTGGACCGACGAATAATTGCGGAAGTAGGTGCCCACTTGCCCGCGGCCATTCAGCCGCGCCCTGGCCACCAGTTCCAGCCGCACCTCGTCCGCCAGCATGTCGCGCACCGCATCGAAATCGCGGGCGTTGAAACGATCGATGTAGGCGTCGAGGAGCAGGCGTTCGGACGCACTCAGCCTGGGGGAAGGGCGATCCTCGGGTTCATCGGCGAGTTGGCGCAGGCGGCCGCGGCCACGATGCAGCGCCGCCTTGATGGCCGGAATGCTGGTGTCGAGCATGGTGCTGATCTCCTGCAGCGAATAGCCCAGGACGTCCATCATGATGATGCTGCTTCGCTGTGCGACGGGAAGGCGCATGAAGGTGTGCAGGCCGGCGGCCGCGGCCTGACGATCGACGGTGGGGTTGGCCGGGTCGACGATCATGTCCGGATCCTCATCGGAAAAGGCCTTTTCACGGGCGCGACGGCGCAGGAAATCAAGCGCCGCATTGTGGGCGATGCGGAACAGCCAACCTTCCGGATTCGCTATCGGGCCGGTGTTGGGCAGGGCTTCGAACGCCTTGGCCAGGGCTTCCTGGAGCACGTCTTCACCGTCGATGGCCGAGCCCGTCATGCGGGCGCAGTAGCGGTGTAGCTTGGGGCGCAATTCCCCGAACAGGCGATCGAAGGGATCGCGGATATCGCCAGGGATGTTCATGCGCCTCTATCCCGACTACTCGCCCAGCATCCGATAGCTGCCTACTACGGTCATTTCGTCACGTTGAGGGCGCTCAACGCAACGGTCCCGGATGCCGTTCTGAAAGGCCTCGAATGCCGCAAGCCCGGTGATGAGTTCGGCATGGGCATCAGTTTCCGTTTCGACCAGATGGACAAAGGTCCCGTCGCCGGCCCGCAATGTCATATAGCGAACGCCGTCCGGAGATTTATCGCTCAGTTCCTGGAATACGGCCTTGATCAGCCGCTCGTTCTCATCGGCCAGCTCCGGCTTGGTCTTGTAGCGTATCAGGTGGCGTTTCATCGTGGTTGTTCCCTTGAATCGTGTTTCGCCTTGCCGGCCCACTCCTGTCGAGACGTTCCCGGGAAGCCCAAGGATTCAGGGTGCCAGGAATAATTTGCTGCCGTGCTGCAACGATGCCGGCGCGTCACTCGCGGACGAGCAGGCGCTTGAGCATGGGTTCGATGCGTGACAGCTCGTCGAGATGTGCTGCCGACAGCTCGGCCAGACAATCGTCGGCGCGCTCGGTCAGCCGCAGCAGCACACGGCGATGGTCATCCTTGTCCTGATCTCTTGCCACCAGCCCTGCCTCGCAAAGGCGATTGACCAGCTCGACGGCGCTGTGATGGCGAATGCGAAGGCGCTCCGCCAGGTCGCCGATCGTCACTGGTCCGCCGCCCGGGAATCCCTTGATTGCAAGCAGCGCCTGATGCTGGCGCGGCGTCAGGCCGGCGTCTTCCGCCTGGATCTGGCTGAATTCGAGGAAGCGCCGGATCAGGTAGCGAAATTCGGACAGCCGCTGGTAGTCGGACTGCTTGATCGCCGGGCGTAGTTTCTGTGGCTGCGTCATACCAGACATTTGTTCGTTTTCCAGGAAAGCTCAAACGGATTTCGCGCAAAAGCGACTTGAATATTTATATCGTGTTACGATATATAGCCAGCCGACAAAGCCGGCTGGCCGCCTCGACCATGCCGCGAGATACGGCTCGCCGCCAGAAAGCAAAGTCCGTCATGAAGCCCAATCACTCCAATCCTGGTCATCTCAGGGATTTCACCACCGATGCCAGGGTGCTGCTGGTCGCCGCCATCGCCGTGGTGGTGGCGACTGCGGGGCTGTTTGCCGGCATCGCGCTTTTGAAACTGATCCGTCTTGCCACCAACATTGCCTATTTTGGCCAGTTCACGCTTGCCGATATGAAGCTGCAGGACACGCCTTTGGGTTATGCCTCTGTTGTCGTCCCGGTGATCGGCGCGCTGATCATCGGCGTGATGGCGCGCTTCGGCAGCGAGAAGATCCGCGGCCACGGTATTCCGGAGGCCATCGAGGCGATCCTGCTCGGGCGCTCGAGGCTCGACGCCAAGGTTGCGATCCTGAAGCCGCTGTCGTCGGCGATTTCGATCGGCTCGGGCGGCCCGTTCGGGGCCGAGGGCCCGATCATCATGACGGGCGGCGCGATCGGCTCGCTGATCGCACAAATGCTGCCGGTCAGCGACAATGAGCGCAAGACGCTGCTGGTGGCAGGTGCGGCGGCCGGCATGACCACGGTCTTCGGCACACCGATCGCGGCCATCATGCTGGCGGTCGAACTGCTGCTTTTCGAATGGACCCCGCGCAGCTTCATTCCCGTGGCGGTCGCGGCAATCATTGCGGAGGTCGAGCGCACCATGCTGCATCTGCCCGGGCCGATCTTTCCGTTTCAGGGCGGCATGGAGGTGTCCTTTGTCGGGCTTGCCGGCTGGGTCTCGATCGGCGTTGCGGCCGGCCTGTTGTCGGGGCTGCTGACGCAGATGGTCTATGCCTGCGAGGACGGCTTCCAGAAGCTGCCCATTCACTGGATGTGGTGGCCGATGCTGGGCGGCCTGGTGGTCGGCCTAGGCGGACTGATCGAGCCGCAGGCGCTCGGCGTCGGCTATGACAACATCACCGACATGCTGGATGGCCGCACGGTCGCCACCGCGGCACTTATCCTCCTTGTGGTGAAAGCCATCATCTGGTCGGTGGCGCTCGGTTCGGGAACGTCCGGGGGCGTGCTGGCACCGCTGCTGATCATGGGCGGTGCGATGGGAGCGGTGCTCGCCGGCATTCTGCCTGCGGCCGATCCGGGCTTCTGGGCGCTGCTTGCCATGGCCGCCACCATGGGCGGCACGATGCGGGCGCCGCTGACCGCAACCTTCTTTGCCGTCGAGCTGACCGGCAACACGCACATGCTGGTGCCGCTGATCGCGGCCTGCGCGGCGGCACATGCCGTCACCGTCCTTTTGATGAAGCGTTCGATCCTGACCGAGAAGATCGCCAGAAGGGGACACCATCTGGTTCGCGAATACCGTGTCGATCCCTTCGCCCTGACCAGGGTGCGCGAGGTGATGACCTCTCAGGTCGAGAGCGTGCCGGCGACGATGACGCTGCATGGCGCGGCGGCGTTCCTGACGGCGCCGGAAACGCGGCATCCGAGCTTTCCCGTCGTCGACGAGAACGGGCATGTGATCGGTCTCATCGATCCGCCGGCAATCCTGCGCTGGAGACGCGCCGGCAGGCACCGTACCACGACGCTTGGCGAGCTGCTGGCCGGCAGCAAGATCACGCTGGCCTATCCGGATGAATATCTGGAGGGTCTCTCCGACAAGCTGCTGCTGGCCAACGTGTCCCATCTGCCCGTCGTCACCCGAGAGGGCCTGCAGCTGGTCGGTTATGTCGGCTGGAAGGATCTGATGCGCGTGCGGTCGAGGAAACAGGCCGAGGAACGCGATCGCTCGACCCTGCTTGCCTTCGGCACCAGACGCAGGAAAAAGGCGGACGTGGTCGAGAGCCTCTAGAAGCAATTCCAGGAAAAGTGTGAAACGGTTTTCCGTCCGGAATTGCGTCTAGCAGGAATTCCAGGAAAAGTGTGTGGCGGTTTTCCGTCCGGAAGGGCGTAAGGACAAAGATTTAGCCGGCGCCGCGCTTTGCCCACTCCAGGACAAAGAGCCGGAGCGCCGAAGACAGGTTGGTGTCGCGGGGCCGCGTCTCGTCGACTTCGGCGACAAGAGCGGCGAGCGTCAGCTTCCTGGTCGCCGCGATCGCGACGAGATCGTCATAGAAGGGCTTTTCCAGCGAATAGCTGGTGCGGTGACCGCGAATGGTCACCGAGCGCTTTTCGACGGCGCTCACGGTGGAGTGCTCATTTTGCTCTAAGCATCGGATTCATCCGGAAGCCGACGCGCACCTTTTTGTCCGATGCTCTGGTTGTCTTTATCGCCAAAGGGTTCGCGACGGTGGCCTGCGACGAATTTGTCGCTCTTGTCGGCGATCATGCGGTCGTGTTCCTTTTCGGCCTTGGAACGACCGTGCAGCGCCCGGTTCTGTTCGGCGAAGCGCAGTTTCTCGTCCCGCGCCTTCTGCTTGCGGGCCTGGCGGAGGTTGACGATGTCGGCCATGGCGCGAGGCGTGGACTATTTCTTGCGGAAGGCGTCGAGCGAGACCACTTCGGCGCCCTTGGTGGCGGCGTCGGCAGCAGCGGGCTTCTTCTCCGACTCGGCGGCGGCGGCCTTCTTCTCGGCCTTCGGCYTTTTCTCGGAGACAATGGTCAGTGGCTCCGGCGAGGCTTCAGCGGCTAGTTCCTCGGCTGCCACACCGTCCGTCTTGACGTCGAATTCGAGTTCGAAATTGACCGAAGGATCATAGAAGCCGCGTACGGCCGAGAAGGGGATTTCGAGTTTCTCCGGCACGTCGGAGAAGGACAGGCCGACCTCGAAGCCGGTGTCGGTCACCTTCAGGTCCCAATACTGGAACTGGATGACGATGGTCATCTGCTCGGGATAGCGCTCGCGCAGCCGCGACGACACGCGCACGCCCGGCGCGCCAGTCAGGAATGTGATGAAGAAGTGGTGGTTGCCGGGGAGGCCGGTGCGCGCGACTTCGGCCAGGACCTTGCGCATGACGCCGCGCAACGCCTCCTGGGCGAGAATGTCGTAGCGGATGTGGTCGTCGGCCATGTGGCGGTCGGGTTCCGTTGAATCGTCCGCATAGCTGTAATCAAGCTTGAGCGCGGCGTAAACCGCATATAGATCACCTCCGCACCGAGACGAGGACTATTGCCGACGATTTGATCGCTCAGGCGCTGGCCAGCGCGGCCTGCTTTTCAACCGATGCGGCGGACCGGCGCTTGCCAAACGCACGCAGGAAGGTGCGCACGCCATTGGTCGCCGACTGGAGCACCTCGTCCTCGCGCGGCGTGCCGCCGAGCATGAAGGTCGTTTGCAGCTCGGCATTGACGAGGCCGAGAAACTGGCGTGCCGCTACATCGGGATCCTCGATCGCGAGGTAACCGCCATAAGCCAGCCGCGCGAAGCGGGCGGCGATTGCCGGCCATGTCCGGCCTGGGCCCTGCTCGAGCCACTCGGCAAACAGTTCGGGATAGCGCTCGCCTTCGGTCTGGATCAGCTTGCGCAGGAATTTTCCGTCGCGGTTGCAGATGCAGTTCTGGTTCAAGCGCACGGCAAAGCCGATCAGATCGGCTTCGAGGTCCTTGGGTTGATCGGGGAAGGTGGCAATGGTGGCGAAAATGCCGGTATTGCAGCGCTCGGTCAGATCGCGCACCACGGCGACGAACAATTTTTCCTTGTCGCCATGATGGTTATAGACGGTCTGGCGTGAGACGCCGGCCTCGACCGCGATCAGGTCGATGTTGGCGCCGGCATAACCTTCGCGACAGAAGACTCCAGCTGCGGCGTCGACGATCGATATGCGCTTGGCCTCATGGCCGCGTGGCGGGAAAGTGTCAGGAGAAACGTGCAGCTTCATATAAATCTATATAGAGGTGATTGACGAATTAGACAAGGGTGTCTAAATTTGTGGACACAATACGAAGAGATTTGGCTCCGGAGGGACGAACAGAGTTCGCTCTTGGAGAGTCGGAATTTCAGGGGATGGAACGTCCTTGGGTTACCCGCCGGCCCGCGGCGGCAACCAGATTCGAAAGAAGCCTTTATCATGAGTCCCAAATTCCTCCGCATCGCGGTCGTGCTCGGCTTGTTGTCCGCCATCGGCCCGTTCGCCATCGACATGTATCTCCCCGCGCTGCCTTCGATCGGCGCGGATCTGCACGCCGGCACCGCCGCCGTGCAGATGAGCCTGTTGATCTTCTTCCTGTCGATGGGTTTTGGCCAAATCGTCGTTGGGCCGATCTCCGACATGGTCGGCCGCAAGCTGCCGCTCTATGGCGGCCTTGCGCTGTTCATGATCGGCGGCATTGGTTCGGCAATGGCGCCGACCATCGAATGGCTGATCGCTTTCCGCTTCCTGCAGGGCCTTGGCGCCAGCGCCGGCATGGCCATTCCACGCGCCATCGTGCGTGACCTGCACACCGGCAATGAGGCTGCCAAGCTGATGTCGCTGCTGATGCTGGTGTTTTCGGTGTCGCCGATCCTGGCGCCGCTGACCGGCAGCCAGATCATCGAGAATTTCGGCTGGCGCGCGGTGTTCTGGACGGTGACGGGTGCGGCAGTGCTTGCCACCATCCTGTTAGCGACTTCGCTCAAGGAGACGCGGCCGGTGGAAGACCGCGCCGGTTCCTCCTTTGCAACCGCGCTTTCCGGTTACCGCTTCCTGATGGGTGATCGCAACTTCCTCGGTCTGGTGGCGATCGCCGGTTTCGGCATTGCGAGCTTCTTCGTCTATCTGTCGAGCTCGTCGTTCATCCTGATCGACCACTACGGGCTTTCGCCTTCGGTCTATAGCGTGTTCTTCTCGATCAATGCGGTCGCCTTCATCGGCATGTCGCAGCTGACGGGTCTGCTGGCCGAGCGCTTCGGGCTGCGGCGCGTGGTGCGTGTCGCGGTGACTGGCTACGCGACGACGATGGTGGTGCTGTTCGCGGTGATGGCCACAGGCATCGACCGGCTCGACGTGATGGCGGCGCTGTTGTTCGTCGGCTACGGCTTCCTCGGCCTGGTCATCCCGACCACCTCGGTGCTGGCCATGGAAGAGCATGGCGAGATCGCCGGCACGGCTTCGGCATTGATGGGCACGCTGCACTTCGCCATCGGTGCGGTGGCCATGGGCGTCGCCGGGGTGTTCTTCGACGGTACGCCGCTGCCGATGGTGGCCGGCATCACGCTCTGTGCGGTCATCTCCTTCACGCTGGCCAAGGTCACGCTCGGCCGCTCGCGCGAAGCTGTCGAGGCGCCGGCGGAATAAACAATTACAATCCACGAAAAGGCCGGGCTCGCCCGGCCTWTTTTATCTCAAACCTGCCTCGGCCAGCACAAATCGCAGCCGGACCTCGATCGGCGCCAATGGCAGCGGGACCAGCTCATAACCCAGTTCCGAATAGACGCCGACCGGCGCATGATAGGTGCGCTCGGCCTCGTCGAGCGTCTGCTTTCTCTCGGCATCCTGCGTGAAGATGTCAGGCCATGGCGGAGCAATGAAGACGCGGCCGGCATAGCGGAAGCGTTCGGCGGCATGCATGACGTGCTCGGGAACGGGCAGGTCGATCAGGCGCAGATAACCAAGCGTATCCGGTACGCCGCGATCAAAAAAGACCGGGCCTGAGTGTTCGCACGCGACCTGATGGGAGCGCATCTCCCACGACAGCATCAACTCGGCGAACAGCGCGCGATCGTGCCAGGGCAGGGCGGTCCCGCCTATGGCGGACTGGTCGCGGATGATGGCGCGGCCGGCTTCGACCGCAGTGGCGAAGCCGGCCCGGCGCAAGGCTTCGATCAAAGTGGTCTTGCGGAGCCGGGACCACCGGTCAGCACGAAGAATCGATCTGAATCGTTTTGCATCTTTTGTCCATGGAGACGGGCACGCGGTGCTGCGCCCTTCGCGGCCATGGCGGTGCAAAGGGGCTGATCAGCCGAAGCTGTCGTTGCGCGTGAGGCGTATTGAAAGAGGGGAGAAGTGGAGGTTTCTGTTGCCAGGTACCTCCGAACCCCGCCTAGAAGTGCGAACCTCTAGGACTTGAATTGAAGCTATCGCACCGCATTAAGCAGCGAGACGTGCTTCCGCATAGTTGTCGTTGGCAACTATAAGTTTAGCCCGATGACGGTGGTACAATGCCGGGCAAAAGTACGATCTTTACACCTTCGTCGATCCTATTTCGCCCCCAGCAAAAACCGCCCTGTCTCGGCAGCGGCTTTTGGTGGAGGCGCCGGGTACCGCCCCCGGGTCCGAACGGCTTATTTCATCGCCCATTTATCGCCATAGTCGGTCAAGCCGACAAAACGAATATAGGGGCCGATGGTGGAAAATGAAAGGCCGCAATGGCACTTTGTCCCCATGGCAAAACCGCATTGCCAAGGGTTGACTTGGACGCGGTCTCAACCGAAGCTTTGCGACGGTGAGGAGTTACCGACCTAGCGCACAGGTTGCAGCAGCGCGCCACAGCCCTCATCGATCAGATTCGTGGCGCCGACGAGGGGAATTCTGATGGCCGACTATCTTGCAGACGTGAAGAAATACGACGCCGCGGCAAGCGCCGACGTGGTCGACAAGATCGTGAAGCATCTGGGCATTGCGCTCAGGAACCGCGATTCCTCGCTGGTGTCCTGCACCGACCCGAAGGAGCTCGACCGCGTCAAGGCCGGCTGGGTGTCAAAAAAGCTTGGCATATCAGACGACAAGAAGGCTGATGCGTCGATCGAAAAGGTCTGCAAGGCGATGGCCGCCGACAACACCAAGAACCGGGTGACTTTCTACTATCTGGTCGCCAAGGACCTGGGCAAGCTCGGCTCCCTCTGAGACCTTTTGATAATTCTACTCTGGCGGCCGACTAGCGCAGTTTTCTGCGCTTCCGGTGCTCACGTACTTTAGTACGCTCCGCTCCGGTTCTCGAAAACCACGCTATTCGACTCGCCAGAGCGAATTCTGAAAAGGTCTCTCGCTCGGGGGAAGATTTCAGACAAGCGTGGCGTCAGCCCACACATGCGCTATGATTGGTGAAATCTCGAATCGAGCCGGAACCGATGCGCCAATATCTTGACCTCTTGCAGCATGTGCTGGACAACGGCGCCGATCGCGGCGACCGCACCGGAACCGGGACGCGCTCCGTGTTTGGCTACCAGATGCGTTTCGATCTGGCGCGCGGCTTTCCCGTCACCACCACCAAGAAGCTGCACTTGAAGTCGATCATCCATGAACTGCTGTGGTTCCTGGCCGGCGACACCAATATCAAATATCTCACCGACCATGGCGTTTCGATCTGGGACGAATGGGCCGACGAGAATGGTGATCTCGGCCCGGTCTACGGCAAGCAGTGGCGCTCGTGGCCGGATGGCCATGGCGGGTCCATCGACCAGATAGCGAATCTTCTGAACGAGATACGCCGCAATCCTCAATCGCGGCGGCTGATCGTTTCAGCCTGGAATCCGGCCGAAGTGGAAGCCATGGCSCTGCCGCCATGCCACTGCCTGTTCCAGTTCTATGTTTCCGAGGGCCGGCTTTCTTGCCAGCTCTACCAGCGCTCCGCCGATATCTTCCTCGGCGTGCCGTTCAACATTGCTTCCTACGCGCTGCTGACTTTGATGGTGGCGCAGGTGACCGGGCTGAAGCCAGGTGATTTCGTCCATACGCTCGGTGACGCGCATCTCTACGCGAACCATTTCGAACAGGCGCGCGAACAATTGCAGCGCACGCCAAGGGCGCTGCCGACAATGTGGATCAATCCCGAGGTGAAGGACCTGTTCGCCTTCCGCTTCGAGGATTTCCGGCTGGAAAACTACGTCGCCGATGCGACCATCAAGGCGCCGATCGCGGTCTAAGTCCCGCCGATCGGCTCACCCTCGAAATCAGGTACCGATCAGTCGATGCCGACCATCACGTCCGAAGCCTTGATCACGGCATAGGCCTGCTTGCCCTTTTCGAGCTTAAGATCGGCGACGGCCTCGTTGGTGATCGAAGCGGTGACGACGGCGCCGCCAATGTCGATCCTGACATGCGAGGTGGTGGCTCCCTTGACGATCTCGGTGATCGTTCCCTTGAGGATATTGCGGGCGCTGATTTTCATCGGAGTTTCCTTTCCAGGGTTTCTTTGCCCGTCTTACCAGACCAATCGGTGTCGCATAGGGGTACGGGGCCTTCCCTTGTTATATTCATGCGGATATATCGGTTGGCAGGCTTCGAGCCGATCGGAATTTCAAACCCAGGGGAGTTTTCCATGACGCGCAAAGGTTTCGGATTGGGAGCGATCGCCATTGGCGGTTTTGCCGCGACGCTGATGGCGGCAGTGCCGGCCGCGCATGCCGAAGACAAGGTGGTGGTGTTTGCCGCGGCCAGCCTCAAGGACGCGCTCGACGCGGTGAACAAGGCATGCGAGGCCGATGTCGGCGAGGCCGCGACCGTCTCCTACGCCGCAAGCTCGGCGCTGGCCAGGCAGATCGAGGGCGGCGCACCTGCCGACGTCTTTATTTCGGCCGACCTCGACTGGATGAAATATCTCTCCGACAAGAAGCTGACCAAGCCGGACACCGAAGTGAAGTTGCTCGGCAACGAGATCGTGCTGGTGGCGCCGAAGGACTCGACGGTTGAAACCAAGATCGAGAAGGGTTTTGACCTTGCCAAGCTGATTGGCGACGGCAAGCTTGCCATGGGCGACTTCAAGGCTGTGCCGGCCGGCAAATACGGCAAGGCCGCGCTTGAATCGCTCGGTGTCTGGTCGTCGGTCGAAGGCAAGGTGGCGCAGGCCGAGAATGTGCGCGCGGCGCTGAAGCTGGTTTCGACCGGCGAAGCCGCCCTCGGCATCGTCTACGCCACCGACGCGCATGCCGAGAAGGGCGTCAAGGTGGTCGGCACCTTCCCGGAGGATTCGCATCCGCCGATCATCTATCCGGTTGCCCAGACCGCCGATTCGAAGGACAAGGATACGCCGGCTTTCCTGAAATGCCTGCAGTCGGGCAAGGCTGGTGCGCTGTTCAAGGAGCAGGGATTTACTGTCCTGACGCCGAGCAATTGAGGTACGAAACCAACGCATGAACTGGCTGCTGGACCTCACTCCCGACGAATGGAATGCGGTCCGGCTGTCGATCAAGGTGGCGACGGTGGCGATGCTCGCCAGCCTGCCGCCGGGCATACTGATCGCGCTGCTGCTTGCCCGAGGACAATTCTGGGGCAAGACGCTGCTCAATGGCCTGGTCCATCTGCCGCTGATTCTGCCGCCGGTGGTGACGGGCTATCTGCTGCTGCTGACCTTCGGCAAGCGAGGGCCGGCCGGCGCCTTCCTGGCCGAGCATTTTGGCATCGTCTTCTCGTTTCGCTGGACGGGTGCGGCGCTCGCTTGCGGCGTCATGGGCTTTCCCCTGATGGTGCGCGCGATCCGGCTGTCGATCGAGGCGGTTGACCGCAAGATGGAAGCGGCGGCGGGAACGCTCGGCGCAAATCCCTACTGGGTGTTCGCCACCATCACGCTGCCGCTGATCCTGCCCGGATTGATCGCCGGCGCCATCCTGGCTTTTGCCAAGGCGATGGGCGAGTTCGGCGCGACCATCACCTTCGTGTCCAACATCCCCAACGAGACGCAGACACTGCCGTCGGCGATCTATACCTTCACGCAAGTGCCGGGCGGTGACGAAGGCGCGCTCAGGCTGACGCTGATCTCCATTGTCATCTCGATGGCCGCACTGGTCGCTTCGGAGGTGCTGGCACGGCGTGTCGGACGGCGGATGGACATTGAATGACCGTCCTCGTCGACATCAGCCATCGCCTCGGCGATTTCAGCCTCGATGTTCGCTTTGAGAGCGCCGGGCGGCTGACGGCGTTGTTCGGACCCTCCGGGTCTGGCAAGACGACGCTGATCGATATGATCGCCGGACTGATCCGGCCCGACAAAGGGCGCATCGAGGTCGATGGCCGGGTGCTGGTCGACACCGGCGCTAGCATTTTCGTGCCAAAGCACAAGCGCCGCATCGGCATGGTGTTTCAGGATGCGCGCCTGTTTCCGCATATGAGCGTGGCCAGCAATTTGCGCTATGGCCGCTGGTTCACGCCGGCAGCGGAGCGCTACGCTGAGATGGATGCCGTTGTCGAATTGCTCGGCATTGGACCGCTGCTGGACAGGCGGCCGGCAAGGCTCTCGGGCGGCGAGAAGCAGCGCGTGGCGATCGGCCGGGCGTTGCTGGCCAGCCCCAGATTGCTGCTCATGGACGAACCGCTGGCCTCGCTCGACGAGGCGCGCAAGGCCGAGATCCTGCCCTATGTCGAGCGGCTGCGCGACGAGACGAAAATTCCGATCGTCTATGTCAGCCATTCGGTTGCCGAGGTGGCTCGGCTGGCCACCGACGTGGTGACGCTGGCGCAAGGCCATGTCATCGCCAGCGGACCAACAGAGGCGGTGATGCAAAGGCTCGACCTGCTGCCGGCGGAGGAGCGCGCCGAGGGCGGCGCCGTGCTGGACACGAAGGTGCTGCACCATGACGAGATTTTCGGCATGACCGTGCTCGGCTCGGCCGCCGGCGAGATCCGGGTGCCGCGGCTGGCGATGAAGACAGGGGCGCGGGTGCGCGTCCGCATCCGCGCCCGCGACGTGATGATCGCAACGGAGAAACCGACAGGCCTCAGCGCGCTCAACATTCTGCCGGGCACCATTGTCGCCATCAATCCGGGCGAGGGCGCGACAGTCGAGGTCGGCATCGACTGCAACGGCGCAACCGTGCTTGCCCGCATCACCGAGCAGTCGCGGCAGGGGCTGAAGCTTCGGCTCGGCGGCAAGGTTTTCGCGGTGGTCAAGACGGTGAGTTTCGACCGGGCAAACACCGGCGCCGGCCTGCCCGTCGAAGTGGACGGCTGACCATCGCTATGTTTTTTTGGAATAGCGGTATCACTAAAGAGCTTCTAGTATGGGATCGGGCGTGATCGCGGAGGAGCCAAAATGCCGTCGCTGAGCTTGCGGATAAATCTAGACCCCGACGGGCGCATCGGACCGGGCAAAATCGAGCTTCTCGAGCAGATCGCCGCCTTCGGGTCGATCTCTGCGGCCGCGCGTGGCATGGAAATGTCCTACAAGCATGCCTGGGACCTGGTCGAGGACATGAACCGGGTGTTCGGCAAGCCGCTGGTCGCGGCGCAGACCGGCGGTCGCAAGGGCGGCGGCGCGCAACTGACAGCGGTGGGGCTTGCGGTTGTCAGCCGCTTTCGCGCCATCGAGCGCGCGGCTGCGGCTGCGGCTGCGACGCATATGGAGGCATTGCAGGCTGAAATCGACGCCGGGTGAGAGCTGCCGAGCGGAAGATGGGACGCCCAGTTCACGGCGCCAACCAGAGGCCGACAGCGCGGTGCCAACAACATCATCGCAACGGTTGCTTTGTGCGCTCGCGGGCCAGTTGTCCGGCTCCGGATTCTTGGTTAGAATTGGCACCTCTTGGTTAGACGACACGTTGATGCACAGCAGATCGGCCCCCTGAGCACTCCATACATCGAGGAAACTGAGGCCATGATCTTGGAAACAGCGCAGCACTAGCAACAACTCAACACGAAGAGGCGCTGCGCGATGAGGGTACTGCTTCGGCTTACCTATGTCTGGCGGCTATTGCCTCGCGCAATGCGGGCTCGGCTTGCCTCGCTTCCCCTGTTGAGAAGACTGCTGCCGCTGCTCAGGCGCGGGCTAATTCGAAAGGACGCCGGCCCCACAGAGTTTCACCGAAACGACCTGACTGCCCTTGTCGGACGCAAATCAGCCCTTGAGATCGGGCCTTTCACCAACCCAACGCTTCGGGGTCCAAACGTCAGATATCTCGACGTCTTGGACAAGCAGGGCCTGATCAAGAGGGCGGATGCGGTCGGCTACCCATACTCCACCGCCCCTGTGGATATCGACTATGTCTCCAGCACCGGCGATTTGGGTATCGTCGCCGAGACGTTTGACTTCTGCCTGAGCAGTCACTGCATCGAGCATCAGCCGGATCTGATCCACCATCTGAGACAGGTCGAGAGGATTCTCGTGCCGACAGGCAGATACCTCCTGATTGTACCGGACAAGCGCTATTGCTTCGATCACTTCATTCCAGAGAGCTCAATTGCAGATTTCATCAACGCTCGGGGCAACAGCGTTCACTGCCTAAAGAGCGTCATCGAACACAGAGCACTGATCACGCACAATGACGCTGCCCGTCATTGGGCCGGAGATCATGGGCTGCCGGTTTATCGGCAGAATATTGCCGCCGTCTCCGTGGCCATGAGCGAATATGACAATTCCGGCGGGGCATACGTCGATGTTCACGCGTGGCAATTTACGCCGCACAGCTTCCGCGACGGCATAGAGGCACTTTCCAATCTCGGTCTCATCGGGCTGGATGTCGAGCAAGTCTATGCCACGCCGCACAACAACTTTGAATTCTGCGCAATTTTGAAACGACGGCAGGCGTAGGTCGTTAGGTTTGGACCTTCGGTTCCTGAAAATTACCGATCGTCCTGCGGCTCACCAGGCTTGCGCAGCAGATACGTATCCATGATCCAGCCCTTTTGCAGACGGGCTTCCTCGCGGACCCTTTCGATCTCCGGGCCGACATCGCCGATCCGGCCCGAGAGAATAATCTCGTCCGCTGTGCCGAGATAGGCGCCCCAATAGATAGCGACATCCTTGTCGGCAAGCGTGTTGAACGCGCATTTTCCATCCAGCATGACGACGGTGCTGCCGGCATTGTCGGCCAGGCCCTCTTGGGAGAGGCGGCGGCCGGTGGTGACGAGGACGGAATCGCCAATGCGGTTCAGCGCCATTTTGTGGCTGGCGGCAAGCGCCTGGATAGCGGTGATGCCTGGAATGACCTCCAGTTCGAACGCGACATTGCCTCTCAGGCGCACGCGCTCGAGGATTCGCAGCGCGCTGTCGTAGAGCGAGGGATCGCCCCAGATCAGAAAGGCGCCGCAGCCATCCTGCGCAATCTCGTCGCGGATCAGGGCTTCGTAGATGGCGGCAATGGCCTCGTGCCAGTCGTCGACCGTCGAGCGGTAGGAGGGCGCCGGCTCGGCGCGCACCGGCACGTCGAATTCGACGCGGCGCGACTTCGGGTTGGTGACGAAGCGATCGCAGATCTGGCGGCGCAGATCGGCAAGGTCGTTCTTTTTCGCGCCCTTGTCGGGGATGAACAGCACGTCGGCGCGGTTGAGGCCGTTTATGGCCTGAACGGTCATGTGGTCTGGATTGCCGGCGCCGATGCCGATGACGAGAAGCTTGCGCATGGAACGATCTCCTGCCCGATCGAAACCTGTTAGTCCAGAGCGTCATGGCGCGCCCGCGGATGCGGAAGGGCTTTGAAACGCCACATTGAAACGGCTAGGGTCGTGTCGGCATTCTAGCCGAGGGGGCTTCCATGTTGCGATACGTCCTGACCGCCGTGCTGGCGCTTTCAGCCGCGCCTGCATTCGCCAATGATTCGGTTGCCGAGCTCGGCACCGGCGGCCTGATCCTGTCGCGCAGCGATGCCGTGTCGATGCAAAGCGAGGACCTCTTCATCTCGCCGCAAAAGGTGACGGTCGACTACGTCTTCCACAACAACACCGACAAGGATGTCGACGCGATCGTCGCTTTCCCGATGCCCGACATTTCTGGCGATCCCGAGGAGATGCCGGCGATCCCTGAAAATCAGAGCGACAATTTTCTCGGCTTCGAGGTGACGATCGACGGAGTCGCCGCCAAGCCCCAGCTCGAGCAGAAGGTGTTCGCGCTCGGCATCGACATCGGTGCCGATCTGAAGGCTCAGAATGTGCCGTTCAACCCGTTCGGCGACGAGGCGAAGGCCGCATTGGCAAAGCTGCCGCAAGCGGTGGCCGACGATTGGGTCAACCGCGGCATCATCATCGAGGACACGATTGACGACAGCCCCGGCGCGAAACCCAACTACGCGCCGTTCTGGCAATTGCGGTCGACCTACTGGTGGCGCTCGACCTTTCCGGCCAACAAGGACGTTCATGTCTCGCACCGTTACAAGCCGAGCGTCGGCGGCACGTCTTCGGTCAGCTTTTACTTCGACGGCAAGTTCCAGGGCCAATACGCCAGCTACAAGACGCGTTACTGCATGGACGACACCTTCGAGAACGCGGTGCGCAAGGCGGCGAAGGATGGTCCAGACGGCTATCCCCAGTACAACGAAAGCCGCATCGCCTATATCCTGACCACCGGCGGCAACTGGGCGGCGGGCACCATCGGCAAGTTCAAGCTGACCGTCGACAAGGTCAATCCGAAAGCGCTGGTCTCGTTCTGCGGCGACAATGTCAAAAAGGTCGGGCCGACGACGTTCGAGATGGCGGCAGACGATTTCTATCCCGAGCACGACATCGACATCCTGCTTCTCGATCCGACGGCCAGCAATGGCGGGGAGGCCAACTGATGCATGTCGCGATTTATGTTGCCATTGCCGAGAACGGCGTGATCGGGCGGGATGGCGGGCTGCCCTGGCGGCTGTCCACCGATCTCAAGCGCTTCAAGGCCGACACGATGGGCAAGCCGATCATCATGGGCCGCAAGACCTTTGAAGGCATCGGCCGGCCACTGCCGGGCAGACTGAACATCGTGGTCACCCGCGACAAGGCCTGGCGCGCCGAGGGTATCGAGGTGGCGCATTCACTCGAAGCCGCGATCCAGCTGGCGAGGGTGCGCGGGCGCTGCATGGTCGGTGTGGACGAGGTCTGCGTCATCGGCGGCGGCGAAATCTACGCCCAGGCGCTGCCGCTGGCCGACCGGCTGCACGTCACCCATGTGCTGGCAGCGGTCGACGGCGATGCGCATTTCCCGCCGATCGATCCCAATTCCTGGCGTATGGTCAGCTCACAGGAGATTCCGGCGGGGGAAAAGGACAGCCACGCGACGCGCTATTCGGTTTACGAGCGACGCCGCGACGTGCATTGAAAGACGACAAAGGGTCGCGACCGGGCCAAATCGGACGAAGTCGGCAACGCATCGCGTTGAAAGCGTCTCGTGGCGTCCCTATAGAAGAACGATACTGGATTTCGCGCCATAATACCGGCGCTTGAGGGAATTCCATGCGAAAGGACATTCATGCCCTGGAACGATAAAAGCGGCGGCGGCGGCCCATGGGGCGGCGGCGGCAACAATCAGGGACCCTGGGGGCAGGGACCAAAGGGACCGAGCGGCCCGCAGGGCTCGCCTCCCGATCTCGAAGACATCATCCGCCGCGGCCAGGACAGGCTACGGCGCGCACTGCCGGGTGGCGGTGGCGCAAGCCCGGCTATTTTCGCGCTGATCGCGGCCGCACTTGTGGTGCTGTGGGCGTTCCAGGCGGTTTACACCGTGCAGCCCGATGAGGTCGCGGTTGAACTGCGCTTCGGCAAGCCGAAGGCCGAACTGTCGCAGCCCGGCCTGCATTTCCATTGGTGGCCGCTCGAAACCGTCGAGACGGCCAAGATTTCCGAACAGCTCGTCGATATTGGCGGCGGCAACACCAGCGGCAACGGCTTGATGCTTTCGGGCGACCAGAACATCGTCAACGTCCAGTTCTCCGTAGCCTATCAGGTCTCCGACCCCCGAGCCTATCTGTTCGACGTCTCCGATCCCGACGGCATGCTGCGGCAGGTTGCCGAAAGCGCCATGCGCGAAGCCGTCGGCCGCCGGCCGGCGCAGGACATCTTCCGCGATGACCGCCAGGGCATCGCCGCCTCGGTTCGCGAGATCATCCAGACCACGCTGGATGGCTACAAGGCCGGCCTCAACGTCAATGCCGTCTCGATCGAGGATGCAGCACCGCCACGCGAGGTGGCCGATGCGTTCGACGAGGTGCAGCGTGCCGAGCAGGACGAGGACAAGTTCGTCGAGCAGGCCAACCAGTACTCCAACCAGAAGCTCGGCCAGGCGCGCGGCGAGGCCGCACAGGTCCGCGAAGACGCGGCCGCCTACAAGAACCGGGTCGTGCAGGAAGCCGAAGGTGAGGCGCAGCGCTTCATCTCCGTCTATGACGAATATGCCAAGGCGCCGGATGTGACACGCAAGCGCCTCTATCTGGAAACCATGGAGAGAGTTCTGAAGGATTCGAACAAGGTGATCGTCGAGCAGGGCAACGGGCAAGGGGTCGTTCCCTATCTGCCGCTGCCGGCATTGCAGCCGAAGGCGCCGGCACCGGCCGCCCCTGCTGCCGTTACGGGAGGTAACCAGTAATGGCCAATCGTCTCCCCATCATCGTCGTCGCCGTGGCGATCATCCTGTTCCTGCTCTATTCGTCGGTCTTCGTGGTCAATGCGCGCCAGCAGGCGCTGGTCCTCAGGTTCGGCGAGATCGTCGACGTCAAGAGCGAACCCGGCATCTACTTCAAGGCGCCGTTCTCGTTCTTCGACGCCGATACGGTGCAGCTGATCGAGAACCGTGTGCTGCGCTTCGACCTCGACAACATCCGCGTCCAGGTGTCGGGCGGCAAGTTCTATGAGGTCGATGCCTTCATCGCCTATCGCATCTCGGATCCGCGCGTCTTCCGTGCCGCCGTGTCCGGCCAGATCGAACTGGCCGAAGCCCGGCTCAGGACGCGTCTCGACGCTGCCTTGCGCCGCGTATACGGTCTGCGCGATTTCGAGGCCGCGCTCTCCGAACAGCGCGCCGTAATGATGCGCGAAGTCCGCGATCAGCTCCGGCCCGACGCCACGTCGCTCGGCCTGCAGATCGAGGATGTCCGCATTCGCCGTACCGATCTCACCGCGGAAGTCTCGCAGCAGACATACGACCGCATGAAGGCCGAACGCCTGGCAGAGGCTGCGCGGCTGAGGGCACGCGGCAACGAAGCGGCACAGCGCATCACGGCTCGCGCCGATCGCGAAGTGGTCGAGATCGTTGCCGAAGCGCGCAAAGAGTCGGAAATCCTGCGAGGCGAGGGCGAAGCCCAGCGCAGCGCCACCTTCGCGGAAGCGTATAAGCGCGACCCGGCCTTCTTCGATTTCTATCGGTCGATGAACGCCTATGGCACGGCGCTGGACAACACCGGGACGACCATGGTGCTGTCGCCGAACTCCGAGTTCTTCCGGTTCTTCCGCGATCCTGATGGCAAGGAGGCGCCGGCGAAGCCGGTTTCACCGGCACCTGCCGCGCCTGCGACGGCACCTGCCGCGCCTGCGACGGCACCAGCCGCGCCGGCGGCACAGCCCAGCACCAGCCCGTAGCGGCAGGTGCAGGACTTTCTCGCCGCCATGGGCCTTGTCCTTGTGATAGAAGGTCTGGTCTATGGCGGCTTTCCAGGCCTTGCCAGGAAGCTCGCCACTGAAGTGTTGTCGCTGCCCGAGAATGCGTTGCGGATCGCCGGGCTGGCGGCGATTGCCGTCGGTGTCGGCATCGTCTGGCTGGTGCGAAGCGGGTGAGGGCGGCGAGCTTCGATCCCGGGGATACGAACTTCGATCCTGGGGGATACGAGCTTCGATCCTGGGGGATACGAGCTTCGATCCCGGGATAACGGATGATTTATCCTCTGCCGATAGTCATAGCCGCAAACGTGCCGTATTTTTTGCCAACATGGCGCGACGCGGCGTTTTCGTCGAAGCGCTTTTCTTTTCAAGAATACCGGGAGGCTTCTCGATGACATCCAATACCCTTTTGCGCGCGGCACGGCGGACGCTCATCGCCGGTGCGGCAGCCCTTCTTGTCAGCGCCGTCGCTGCCCCGTCCTTCGTGACGCCGACATTGGCCGCCGACGGCCCTGCTTCGGTCGCCGACCTGGCGCAAGGCCTGCTCGGCGCGGTGGTCAACATCTCGACCTCACAGACTGTGAAGGGTACGGAAGGTCCGGGAGCGGTGCCGATGCCGCAGTTGCCCGAGGGTTCGCCTTTCCAGGATTTCTTCGACGATTTCTTCAAGAACCGTGGCGGCGACAAGGACAATGGCGGGCAGAAAGTGCAGTCGCTGGGTTCCGGCTTCGTCATCGACGCGGAGCAAGGCATCGTCGTCACCAACAACCACGTGATCGCCGATGCCGACGACATCGAGGTCAATTTCTCGGACGGCATCACCTTGAAGGCGACGTTGGTCGGCACCGACACCAAGACCGATGTCGCGGTGCTGAAGGTCGACCCGAAGGGCCACAAGCTGACGGCAGTGAAATTCGGCGATTCCACGAAGATGCGCGTCGGCGACTGGGTCATGGCGATCGGCAATCCGTTCGGCCTCGGCGGCACGGTGACGGTCGGCATCGTTTCGGCCCGCAACCGCGACATCAATTCCGGCCCCTATGACGATTTCATCCAGACCGACGCCGCGATCAACCGCGGCAATTCCGGCGGTCCGCTGTTCAACAGCGCCGGCGAGGTTATCGGCATCAACACCGCGATCATCTCGCCGTCGGGCGGTTCTATCGGCATCGGCTTCTCCATCCCCTCGCAACTCGCCTCCGGCGTCGTCGACCAGTTGCGCCAGTTCGGCGAGACCCGGCGCGGCTGGCTCGGCGTGCGCATCCAGCCCGTGACGGACGACATTGCCGAGAGCCTCGGCATGGCCACCGCCAAGGGCGCGCTGGTCGCCGGCGTCATCAAGGGCGGCCCGGTCGACAACGGCACCATCCAGGCCGGCGATGTCATCCTTAAGTTCGACGGCAAGGACATCCATGAAATGCGCGACCTGCCGCGCGTGGTCGCCGAAAGCCCGGTCGGCAAGGCGGTCGACGTGCTGATCGTGCGCAAGGGCGTCGAGCAGACCGTGAAGGTCACGCTCGGCCGGCTTGAGGATGGCGAAAAGCTTGCCAGCGGCGAGGACGGCAGCAACACCGACCAGAACAAGGGCGACAAGGCTCCGGCGGTCTCGACGGCTTCGGTGCTGGGCATGACCGTCGGCGAACTGAACGACGAGACACGCAAGAAGTTCAGCATTGCCGCCGATGTCTCCGGCGTCGTCATCACCGATGTCACCAAGGATTCGGCTGCCGCCGAACGCGGCATCCAGCCGGGCGAGGTGATCACCGAGATCGCACAGGAATCGGTCGCCACGCCCAAAGACGTCATGGACCGGATTGGCGCCTTGAAGGAGCAAGGGCGCAAGAACGCGCTGCTGATGCTGGCGTCGAAGACCGGCGAACTCAGGTTCGTGACGATCCGGATGGACTGAAGTCCGGAAAGGCTTGTAGTGCCCTGATTTTGAGACGAAAAAGGCGGCTATTGAGCCGCCTTTTTTCTTGCCTGCCAGTCCTTGCGCGACAATCTGTAGAGGACATGCCGCTTGAGCGCCGGGTGGCTGTCAGGGACGTCGGGATGGTCGAAGTCGCCAGCCGGGTCGACCCTCATGCCGAGGCGTTTCATGACGGCGGTGGAGCGATGGTTTTCGTAAACCGCGAAAGACACGATTTCGTCCAGGTCGAGCGTTTCGAAACCGTAGGCGAGCCAGGCCTCGGCCGCCTCGGTGACGTAGCCCTTGCCCCAGAATTCGGGGGCGAGACGCCAGCCTATCTCGATCGTGCCGGCGGGCAGGACGTCGATGTCTTCTGTCCCGGTTATCCCGACAAAGCCAATGCACTCGCCGGTGGCCGCAATCTCGGCCGCGGCGAAGCCATAGCCGTCCTCATCGACCCAGGCGCGGACCTCGTCCATCTTGGCGTCCGCCTCCGCGCGGGTGCGGCGGAACGGAAAGAATTCCATGACCTGTTCGTCGGAGTTGATCCGGTGGAACAGTTCGCGATCGCGATCCTCCCAGTTGCGCAGGATCAGGCGCTCGGTACGCATTGGTTTCATTGCACAAACTCTTCCTGTCTGTAGCCTTGCACATAGAGCAATGCTGTCAGGTCGCCATGGTCGATGCGAACCTTTGCCTGTGCCGCCACCGTCGGCTTGGCATGGAGGGCGACACCGGTGCCAGCCAGCCGGATCATGTCGAGATCATTGGCGCCGTCGCCGACAGCAATGGCGTCAGTCGGCGTCAGGCCGAGGCGTGTGGAAATCTCGATCAGCGCATCGGCCTTGGCGGCGCGGCCGAGTATCGGTTCGCCAACCAGCCCGGTGAAGCGGCCGTCCTGTTCGAGCAGGCGATTGGCGCGATTCTCCTGGAAGCCAAGCATGGCTGCGATGCGCGTCGTGAACACCTCGAACCCGCCGGACACCAGTGCCGTCCAGGCGCCATGGGCCCGCATGGTGCGCACCAGCGCGCCGCCGCCGGCGGCCAGCGTCAGGCGATTGGCGACGATGCGGTCGACCACGGCGGCGTCGAGGCCCTTCAACAACGCCACCCGCTCGCGCAAGGCCGGTTCAAACGCGATCTCGCCGTTCATCGATCGCGCGGTGATGGCGGCGACATGATCCTTGACGCCGATCTCGTCGGCCAGCTCGTCGATGCATTCCTGGTCGATCATGGTCGAATCCATGTCGGCGATGAGGATCTTCTTGCGGCGGGTTTCCGCCTGCTGGACGATCACGTCGACCGGTTCGGTGGCGAGTGCTGTACGCAGGGCGGCACTTGTCTCGGCGGCGTCAGCCTCCTGCGACAAGGCAAGATCGCAGGCAATCCCGTCGGCAAGCCAGACAACAGTGCTTGCGCCGACCGACCGTGACGCCATATTCGCAAGCGACTGCGACAAAGCGCGATCGGCGGGACGGGAAAYAAGCGTGGCGATGAGCGGCATGGACAATTCCGGCGGACAAGCGGGCGAGGGCCGCGTGAAGGACGCGATCCTGATAGCCGGGCCGACCGCCAGCGGCAAGTCGGCCCTTGCCTTGGAGCTGGCCGAGCGCAAGGGCGCCGTTGTCGTCAACACCGATTCCATGCAGGGCTATTCGGTGCTCGACGTGCTGACCGCCCGGCCGGGGGCGGCCGACCTCGCCCGCGCGCCGCATTTTCTCTATGGCCATGTCCACCCGGCCACAGCCTATTCCACCGGCGCCTGGCTGCGCGACGTGATGAAGCTGATCGATCAAGGTACGCTCTCCGGACAGCCTGTTATTTTTGTCGGCGGCACCGGGCTCTACTTCCGTGCGCTTGCCGAGGGCATTTCGGAAATGCCCGACATTCCTCAGCGAATTCGTGACCGCTGGCGCTATGAGTTGAAGGAGCAGGGCGCCGTCAAGCTGCACAGCCTGCTGCTGCGCGAGGATTCGGCGGCTGCCATGATGCTGAAGCCGACCGACAGCCAGCGCATCGTGCGGGCACTGGAGGTGCTCGATGCATCGGGCCGTTCGATCCGAGAATGGCAGGCGGAACGCGGCCGGCCGCTCATCGACAGGCAGAGCGCGCGTTTCTTGGTCATCGAGCCGGACCGGGCGGCGCTGGTCGACCGCATCGAAAAGCGCTTCGACCAGATGCTGGACAAGGGGGCACTGGACGAGGTCAAGCGGCTATCGGCGCTCGGCCTCGACCCCGAATTACCGGCGATGAAAGCGATCGGTGTTCGCGAACTGCAGGCCGCGATGGCTGGAGAGATTGGCTTTCCCGAGGCGATCGAGCGCGCCAAGATCGCAACCAGGCAATATGCCAAGCGGCAAACGACCTGGTTCAGGCACCAACTGGGCTCGGAATGGCAAAGATTGCGGCCCGGTGACGATCTGGAAACCACGATTTGATCGCCTGTTTCCATTGCAACCTAAAAAGTTTATCTGCAAGGTAAGGTTCCCGTTGCGGTTGTCCTAATTAACCCTCCGTAAGCCCGCCCATGCCATAAGGTCAGTGGGCACTTTTCCATTGGGGAGCAGATGCGTTTCCATAAGGCGGAATCAGCATTTTTCGTCTTTATCTTCGTGATCCTGGCCGCCGGCCTGGTGACGCTGCATGCCTATGGACTGCTGCAATCCTTCGCCACCGAGCTGCATACGGCTTCGGGCATGGACAAGGTCATCTATCTCAACAAGCTGCTGTTCGCGACCGGCGTGCTTTTGGCCACTGCGCTGTTCTTCGGCATTTTCTTCATCTATCCGCTGATCCGCAAACAGGCGACGGAGGAAGGCAAGCTGCGCGCCATGACGGTATCGCTCAGTGCCCGCTCCGAGACACTCGAGCATGCCGCGCTGACCGACGGCCTGACCGGCATGCAGAACCGGCGCTATTTCGACGACGCGCTGAAGGAATATCTCGAGGAGTTCCGGCGCATCGAAAAGCCCGTCGGGCTGATGATCCTCGACCTCGACCATTTCAAGCAGGTCAACGACACCCATGGCCATGATGTCGGCGACGAGGTGCTCAAGGCCGTCGCGAGCTGCCTCAAGGACATGACACGCTATCACGACGTGGTGGCGCGGCTGGGCGGCGAGGAATTCGCCGTGGTCACGCCCAACATGGACTCCGAACTGCTGGGCAAGTTTGCCGAGCGCATCCGCAAGGCGGTCGCCAACATGTCGGTGCTCTCCGGCAATGTCCGGCTCAAGATCACCACCAGCGTCGGTCTGGCTGTCTGGGACCGCAAGGAAACGGCGGAGGAGTTCTATCGCCGCGCCGACCGCCAGCTCTACGAGGCGAAGAGGCAAGGCCGCAACCGCGTCTGCGCCTAAAATCCCGAAGAAGAATTCATGAGGCCGGTCGCCTGACGCGGCTTTCTCGACTTCCGGTGCTCACGGACTAAATGTCCGCTCCGCTCCGGCTTCTCGAAACCCACGTCATTCAACTCGGCCTGATGAATTCCCTTTCGGGATTTACCCCCGGCATACCAACGAAGCAGGAAGCCTGACGTGGCTTCCCAGTCGGTCGGCCGAATGGCGTAACGTTGCCGGCTCAGTCGTTTTGCGGGCGCAGGCCGAAGGTCGCGGGCTTGAGGCCGTAGCGCATGTCGAAATCGTCATCCGATTGCACCCGGCTGGTGGCCGGCGGCTTGCGGTAGTCGGGATCGCCGGCCTGGCGGCTTGAATCGACGACTTCGGCGAAGGCCATCGCCTGCTGCGTTGATTTCGGCACGTTGCGCAGCCGCTCGACGATCGCCACCAGGTCGACATCCTCGCCGGCTTTCGACTCGGCCTCTTCGCGTTTGTTGGTGCCGGGGATCAATTCCGAGGATAGTTTCTCGAATTTCAGCCGCATCGTCGTCGCCACGCCTTCGCCAAAGGCAATGGCCTCGCGCTGGCCCATGGACGACAGGAAAGCCAGCGTCGAGGCCGAGGAGTCGGCAATCGCCGAACGGATGATCGCCTGGTCCTGCTCGTTGGCAAGTCGCATGGCGAAGAAGGTCGAACATTGCGACAGGATGGTCGGGTCGAGTTCGCCCGGTCGCTGGGTGACGACGCCGAGATAGCAGCCATATTTGCGGCCTTCCTTGGCGATGCGCGACAGCGCGTGCCTTGTCGGCGCAAAGCCGAGACGCGGATCGGCCGGCATGTAGCGGTGAGCTTCTTCGCACAAAAGCAGAAGCTGCAGCTTGCCCTCGCTCCACAAAGCGAGGTCGAAGGCCAGGCGCGCCAGCACCGAACAGACGGAATTGACCACTTCGGACGGCATGCCGGCCATCTCGAAGCAGGTCACCGGGCGGCCATGATGCGGCACGCGAAAGAGGTTGCCGATCGTTTCGTGGATGGTGTCCTCGATCAGGCGCGAGTTGAACATGAAGCGGTAGCGTGGGTCGGCAGCCGCCGATTCGACGCGCGTCTTCAGGGATTTCAGCGTCGGGCGGTCGGTCTTGCTTTCGAGCATGCCCATACGCTCGTCGATCTGCTTGATAAGGTCGGCGATGCGGTAAGGCACCGGCGTATCGGCGGTCAGCGCATCGCTGCCGCGCCTGATGTAGCTGCCCGAATTCGGGTTGCGGTAAAGGTTCTTGGCGGCGGGGATGAGGTCGCGCAAGGCGTCGATCTCTTCCGGCACCGTCTCGCGGCCGCGGAACAGCACCTCGGCGAACTCCTCCAGCCTGAACATCCAGAACGGAAGGTCGAGCGTCTTGGAATCGACCCTGACGCAATATTCGGGCAGCGACGCTGCGAACTCGTTGTGCGGATCGAGGATCAGGATGCGCAGGTCCGGCCGCGCCGCAATCGACTTGCGCAGCAGCAACGAGACGGCGGTGGATTTGCCGACACCGGTGGTGCCGACCACGGCGAAGTGACGCGCCAACGTATCGTCGATGGCGATGTTGGCGGCGATCGTCTCGTCCTGTGAGAGTGTGCCGATGGTGATCGAATGACGCCCGGCGAGATCATAGACCGCCTGCAGGTCACGGGTGCGGATACGATGGGCGATGGCGCCGATATGCGGATAGGTGGTGATGCCGCGATCGAAGATCGGCTTGGCGCCCGGCTCTGCTCCGTCGCGGACTTCGCCGATCAACTCGATGCTGACCTCGATCGGGTTTTGACCTTCATTGCTCCAGGCGCGGTCCGACTTGCCGATCCCGTAGACCAAGCCGACGGTTCGCGTGGATCCCAGATTGATGGAAATCATCTTGCCGACTGTCCACAGGCCGGTCACCGCGCCGTCAACATCGTCCGCAAAGGCGCCGATGGTGGCGCGCGCACCGTCGCATTGCACGACGTTGCCCAGAATGCGCCTGTCGTTCTGCTCCGCGTTGCGACGCTCCTGCGATGTCGGTTCTCCAACGGAGGCTTCGCGTTCGACATACATGGACAGACCAACCCCCATTTTCCCTGGAGCATCGACCCTACAGGAACGGGGTTAAGGCTGGATGAGGTCGGATGGTGTAGAGACGATTAAGGGGTCCGTGAAAATTGTCGCGAGAGGGCTCTTCTCCATCGCCGGCATTTCGCTATAATGGACATATGGATGATATAGCGAACGATATTTCCTCGACCATCGGCAGAAGAATACACGCCGAAAGGACCATGCGGGACTGGTCGCTGGCCGAGCTTGCGGGGCGCTCCGCCGTGTCGAAGGCGATGCTGAGCACGATAGAGCGCGGCAAAACCAGCCCGACGGCGGCCCTCCTGGTGCGCATCGCGTCGGCCTTCGGCATGACGCTATCGACGCTCATCGCGCGCGCCGAGTTGCAAGGCGGCGGGCTGCTGCGCGAGGCCGATCAACCGGTGTGGCGCGACCCTGGTACGGGCTATGTCAGGCGGCATCTGTCGCCCGCCTCGGACATGCCGCTGGACCTGATCAGGGTTCAGTTGCCGGCGGGCGCCAGGGTCAGCTTTCCCGCCTCGTCCTATGCTTTCATCAAGCAGCAGATATGGCTGATTTCGGGGCGGCTCGAGTTCGCCGAGGGCGATGTGGTGCACCGGCTCGACCCCGGCGATTGTCTGGCGCTCGGCGCGCCATCGGACTGCACTTTCCACGCCCTGGAACCCGGTGCCGACTATCTCGTCGCGCTGGTCAGGGGTTGAAGTCATGGCCAGACGACCAAAACGCTCCCACAATGGGGGGCCGCCTCTTGACGAGTACAAGGGGCCGCCATGGGGCAAGGGCGACCCCTACATCTTCCTTGCCTGGCAGGCCGCCCATGCCAAGGCGTGGAAGGCGCCAAGCCGCGAGGTCATGCTGCTGCGCATGGACAAGGCCGAGCGGCTGGGCCTGACCTATGAGGAATATACGCTCGAGATATTGGAGCGCGGGCGGCATCTCAGGGAAGAAGACACCGAACGCATTGGCGCCATCAAGGCGGCACGAAAGCGCCGCCGCGCGCGCTATCTCGACTGACGACCGCTTCAGTCGTGCCATCGCAATCACAGGACATCACGCGCATGAACTCGATCGAGATCGGAACACTGACCCCAGCTGAACCGACGCAGGAGATGCTGGCCGAATTGCTGGTCGCAACGGTAGCGGCCGGTGGATCGGTCAGTTTCATGCATCCGCTGGCACCGGAAGCGGCTAGCGCATTCTGGCAGAAATCCCTGGCAGCAGCGGCAAGAGGGGAAAGGGCGGTGCTTGGTGCCTGGGACGGCGAGGTCCTAGCCGGTACCGTCACCCTGTTGCTCGACTGCCCGCCCAACCAGTCCCACCGGGCCGAGATCGCCAAGCTGATGACCCGTTTCGATTACCGGGGCAGGGGCGTGGGATCGCGCCTGATGCGGGCCGCTGAGAGCCTGGCCGTGGAAAAGGGCCGCACGCTGCTGGTTCTCGACACGGCGACGGAGGAGGGTGCTTCAGGGCTCTACGAGAAGCTCGGTTTCACGCTGGCAGGCGAGATACCGGACTATGCCTTGAAGCCGCATGGCGGGCTGACCGGTACACTCCTCTACTGGAAGCGTATCGGGCCAATCTCGTAACCAGTCACGCAGGACCGTAGCCGGAGAGGCGCGACAGCAGCCACCGGCGGAAATCCTGCTCGGCGCTGGTCAGGCGCGCGGTCGACGCCTTGGTCAGGAAATGCCCAGAGGTGCTGGAGAGTTCGAAGTCGGAAAGCCTGACCAGGGTCCTGCTGTCGAGCGCGGCATCGACCAGCGGCCGCGAGCCCAGCAGCACGCCGGCACCGGCCCTGGCCGCCTCCATCGCCGCAACGAAACTGTCGAAGCGATGCGATCGCCGGAGGTGGCCGGCCAACCCTGCGGCCGCGAACCATTCAGCCCACATCTCGCGTGCGCCGGCGACCAGAAGCAGCGGCAGGGAGGTCCAGTCGGCGTCGCCAGCCAGGGCCGGGGCAGCCACCGGCACGAGCCGCTCGGCGGTCAGCCTGTCGGCGTCACGTCCGGGGAAGGATCCGTTGCCGAAACGGATGTCGAGCGTTGATCCCGGCAGGTCGTAGTCGGTCGGTCGGTGGATCGTCACCAGATCGAGCTGGATGCGCGGCAATGCCGTGGCCAGATCGGGCAATGCCGGGACGAGCATCAGCAAGGCAAAGGAGATCGGCGCTCGAACGGTCACGGTCTGGACGGCACGCGGCTCAAACAGTTCAGCCGTGCTGCTGCCGATGGTGGCGAAAGCCGACTGGATGTGGGGCAGGTAAGCCGCGCCTTCCGGCGCCAGCGCGACGCCACGCGCCAGCCGTAAGAACAGGCGCGTCTTCAGCCGTTCTTCGAGAAGCCGGATGTGCTGGCTGACCGCCGCCTGGGTCAAGCCAAGCTCGGTTGCCGCGGCGGTGAAATTCGACAGCCGCGCCGCGGCCTCGAAACTGCGCAGCCAGTCAAGCGGAGGCAAGGGTGGGATTGTTCGAGCCATTAGTTGATTGAGGTCATTGGCCAAAAAAGGATAATTTGAGTTATGCCTTTCGTGCGGTCAACATGCAATCGAAACCCACGGCCGAGCCGTGGGAATAATACGAACAGGAATGGATCTCCATGCTCACCCACGCGCTGATCGGCGACGAAGGCAGAACCATCGAACTTGGCTGGAAGGACGGGACGCGCACCCGGTTTCACGCCATGTGGCTGCGCGACAATGCGCTGGACGAGAAGACGCGCAGTGCGGGCAACGGCCAGCGGCTCATCACCATCCTCGACATTCCAGCCGCGACGAAGATCGGCGCGGCGTCGATCAAGGGCGACGCCCTCGAGGTCAGCTTCGTGCCGGAAGGAAAGACGGTGAGCTTTCCTTCAAAGTGGCTGAGCGCCAATGCCTATGATCGCGACGCGGCCCGCCAGGCTGGCTGGACAGGCGAGGACACAGTGCGCTGGACCAAGGCGACGATGCAGAATTCCGTGCCGCGTGCCGGCTACCCTGCTGCCAGCCGCGACCGCGACGTCTTGCGGCAATGGCTGTCGGCGGTGAAAGCCTATGGCTTCGCGGTGATGGACGACCTGCCGGCCGAATCCGGGGCGCTTTGCAAAGTGTCCGATCTGTTCGGCTATATCAGGGAAACCAATTACGGCCGCTGGTTCGAAGTGCGCGCCGAGGTCAATCCCAGCAATCTCGCCTACACCAATCTCGGCCTCCAGGCGCACACCGACAATCCCTATCGCGATCCCGTGCCGACGCTGCAGATCCTGTCCTGCATCGAAAATACGGTGGAGGGTGGCGAGTCCAGCGTCGTCGACGGGTTTGCCGTCGCGGCCGCCTTGCAGGCTGAGAACCCCGAAGGCTTTCGGCTGTTGAGTTCGTGCCCGGCGCGGTTCGAATATGCCGGCTCGGCCGGCGTGCGGCTGCAGGCGAAGCGGCCGATGATCGAGCTCGGGCCAGACGGCGAGCTGATCTGCATCCGCTTCAACAACCGTTCGTTGGCGCCGATGGTCGACGTGCCGTTCGCCGACATGGAGGCTTACTATGCCGCCTATCGCCGATTTGCCGAGCTGATCGAGGATCCATCCTTCGAAGTGACCTTCAAGCTCGAAGCGGGCCAGGCGTTCATCGTCGACAACACCCGCGTCATGCATGCCCGCAAGGCGTTTTCCGGCACCGGCAAGCGCTGGCTGCAGGGTTGCTACGCCGACAAGGACGGCCTGCTGTCGACGCTTGCGGCGATCGAACACGGGTTCAACGAGGCGGCGGAATGAGCGGCCAGGACCTGAACGCGGACAACATCGTCGAGTTCATCGCCGACATCTTTGAACGCCGGGGTGCCGAATCCTATCTCGGTGAGCCCGTCACCATGTCGGAGCACATGCTGCAGGGCGCATGGTTCGCCGAGCAGGACGGCGCGCCGGACGAGCTGGTGGCGGCGGCCCTGCTGCACGACATCGGCCACTACACCAGCGAGTTTGGCACCTATTCGCCCGAGGATGTCGAGGACAAGCATCATGACGAAGCCGGCGGCGAGGTGCTGGCGCCGTTCTTTCCGCCTGTCATCGTCGAATGCGTCAGGCTGCATGTTTCGGCCAAGCGCTATCTCTGCGCCACCGACCCGACCTATTTCGGCAAGCTCTCGCATGCATCGGTGCATACGCTGTCGCTGCAGGGTGGGCCGATGAGCGCGGACGAGGTGGCCGAGTTCCGCAAGAATCCCTTCCATGAAGAGGCGGTCCGGGTCCGTATCTGGGACGAGAGCGGCAAGGTCGCCAACATGAAGACACGGACATTCCGCGACTACGTGCCGTTGCTGCAGCGGGTCGTTCGCGACTATCGCGATCGCGCCTGACGCAACTCCGTCGAGGTCGAGCACGCTCGCCGTCTTGCCGCTGCGCTTGTTCCGATGTATCAGCCGCGCCCACCATGCGGCCCGCATTTTCATTGGCCGCACCGTATCGACCACGCTTTTGATGGAGGCGACGATGAAATCTTGTTCACGCATTTTGCGCCTCCGCGGCGGACGAACGGGCTGACCCCGCGCCACAGCGGTTCCAATACCCTGGCACTCTGAGGACCGCCGTGCTGCGATGTGCGGTGGGAGTTGTCGTCTACACGAGCTGCATAACCCGCGACGGCGTTAAGCCGCATTGTCCATAAAACGGTGGGAAGCCTAGCTCCCGGCCAACGATCGCGGCTGCCTGAAAATCAAAGATGCAGCTTTGCAACACTCCGGCAGGCCATTGTAAACATTGATGGAATGGCACTTGCGCTGAGTTTCTTGTGAGCCTAGATACCGCGCCGTTCCCAACCCGTCATCCTGAAAGGAGACCTGTCCATGTCACGCCAACCCAGATCGACACATTCCGTGCCGACGCTGGAATTGCGTGCGGCTGACAGGGTTCCAATCAGGAAGAACGGCCATGGCAAAGTCCATGATCCAGCGCAGGCAGGRCGCCGAGCGCGAACGCATTGAAGCATATCAAGCATCGCTGAGGCGGGTTTCCGCCATGCCGCGTCCCGCTCCGGATTTCGAGCGGGCGCTCGAGGAGGTACGCCGCGGCTATGCAAACATGGCGATCCGCGACGGCGCGTTGTGGCGTCCAAAGCTGAAGACGCGCGACCCGGCGCGGCTGCGGCTGGCTGCCGCCCGCTATCTCTTTGCGCGTTATCCGGTTTCGGCCGCGCTCGAGGCCATCTGGCTGGATAGGTCGGGGCTCGATGGTCAGGAGATCGCACTTCGCCTGGTCTGGTACGTCACGGCTGCAGGTGGCGGCTCGCTCTACAAGGCGGGCGCCAATGCGTGGCTGTCGCGAAAGGAGGTGCATTGCTTCCTGAACGTGTCTGGCGATTTCACCTTCGACGAGGCGTTCTGGTTCGCGATCGCGCGGTCCTACACGGATGATCCAGGGATTGCGGCTCGGCTCGCGCGCACGAAAATCGCGCGCACGCCGCGTGGCGAGTTGGCCTTCTGGCGCGAGGTGGCGCGCTTCTTCTGCGAGCATCCTGCTTTGAAGGAGGAGATCGACGATCTCTGTGACTATGTCGGCGCTAAGCACCGGCGCGATGGTGCCTATAGCCTGAAGGGCCGCACGCTCGCCTCGCTGCACCGGCAGATGTCGGACTGGCATCGCGATCTTGCTGCGATCGAACGCATCGAGGCGATGCGCCGGCGGGCCGCCGCGCGGGCTCAGCCCGTCGCCGGCGCACCCGCGCAGTGCAGCGCCTGGGACGGCTCGCGTCTGCAGGATTGGGAATGGCATCCGCCGCCCAAGGAGGCGAAGGCGCATGGCGAGTGGTTCTTCATCCGCCAGTTGAAGACCGCAGAGGACCTCGTTGCCGAGAGCCGGGCGATGCATCATTGCGTATCGTCCTATGCGACCAAATGCATTGCCGGCAATGCCTCGATCTGGGCGCTGCGGCGCAAGGCGCTCGGCAAGACTGAACGCTTGCTGACGATCGAGCTCGATCGTCAGCATCGGGCGGTCCAGGTGCGCGGTTTCGGCAATCGTCTGGCAACGACGGACGAGCGCAAGATCCTCGAGCGTTGGGCCAAGGCGAAGTGCGTGACGCTGCAGGACTGAACAGAAAGAGCCCGCGCGGCGGAATCGCCGCGCGGGTTTAAAAAACGGGCGGATGTACGAGGCGCTATCCCTTGTGGTGCACCTGCTGCAGCCCGTAGACCGGCGTCGGCAGGCCTGCCTGCCTGGCCTTCAACTGCAGCGACAGGAACTGCGAATAGTGGCGTGACTGGTGCAGATTGCCGCCATGGAACCACAGTGCTTCCTGCTGCGTCGGTTTCCACATGTTGCGCAATTCGCCCTCCCATGGACCGGGATCCTTGGTGGTGTTCGAACCGAGACCCCAGCATTTGCCGACCTTGTCGGCGACGTCCCTGGAGATCAGGTCGGCCGCCCAGCCATTCATCGAACCATAGCCGGTGGCGTAGATGATGACATCGGCGGGCAACTCGGTGCCGTCACTGAGGAGCACCGAATGCTCCTTTATCTCAACCACGTTGACACCGCTTTTCAGCTTGATCGAGCCATCGATGATCAGATCGGAAGCGCCGACGTCGATATAGTAGCCCGAACCACGTCGCAGATACTTCATGAACAGGCCCGAATCGTCATCGCCCCAGTCGAGCATGAAGCCGGCCTTCTCCAGACCCGTGTAGAATTTTGCATCGCGCTTCTTCATCTCGGCGTACGCCGGAATCTGGAATTCGTGCAGGATCTTATAGGGCAGGGAGGCAAAGACGAGGTCGGCCTTGGCCGTGGTCATGCCGCTCTGCACCGCCTGTTCCGAATAGAGGGACCCCAGCCCGATTTCCATCAAGGTGTCGGACTTGACGATATGCGTGGTCGAGCGTTGCACCATGGTGACATCGGCGCCTGCTTCCCAAAGTGCCGCGGCGATGTCGTGGGCGGAATTGTTCGAGCCGACGACAACGGCTTTCTTGCCGGCATAGCCATCGGGACCGGGGTGCTTCGAGGAGTGATGCTGATCGCCCTTGAAGTTTTCCATGCCTTTGAATTTCGGCATATTGGCCTTGCCGGATTGTCCCGTAGCCAGCACCAGCTGCTTCGGCTTTAGCGTAATGTCCTTGCCGTCGCGGTGGACGACGACCGTCCATTCCTTCTTCCTGTCGTCATAGGACGCGCTCTTGGCCTCGGTCGAGGACCAGTAATTCAGCTCCATCACCTTTGTGTACATTTCCAGCCAGTCGCCGATCTTGTCCTTGGGCGAAAAGACCGGCCAGTTCTTCGGGAAATCGATATAGGGCAAATGGTCGTACCAGACCGGGTCATGCAGGCAGAGCGACTTGTAGCGCTTGCGCCAGCTGTCGCCGGCCCGCTCGTTCTTCTCGATGATGATCGTGGGAACGCCGAGCTGCCGCAGGCGCGCGGCGAGCGCGATGCCGCCCTGGCCGCCGCCAATGATCACCGTGTAGGGCTGCGTCTTGAAGCCGAGCTCAGCGGCTTCCTTCTCGCGTTCTTCCTTCCATGTCTGACGGTTCTTGCCCGAGCCGTGTTTGGCACCCATCGGCCGCGCGAAACCCGCCGGCTCCTCGTGGCCCTTCAATTCGACCATGGTGGTCAGCAGCGTCCAGATCTTGCCATCCTTCAGCCTGACATGGCCGAAGCCGCGCGCCACCTCTGTCTCGAAGCTGATCCAGCCATCTATCAGTCCGCCGCTCTCGGTCGCGTCCTCACCCTTGGCGATGGCGAAGTGGGATGGCTTGGTCTTCGACAACTGGCTCTTCAGCATGTCGCGGACCTGGTCGCGACCCTCCATGGTCTTGATGTTCCAGGTGAAGGTGACGAGGTCACGCCAGTAACAGTCCTCCTGAAAGCAATCGACCGCTTTTTCGATGTCATTGGCGACCAGGGCGGCGCCGAATTGGTCGAGCAGGTCGGACAGTTTCTTGTTAGGGGCCTTGTCGAGCATCAGCTTTCCTCCTTGGATTGTGATCGCTTCTCGATCGAGCGATTTTGGCCGGACTGAGTTGTCCACGATGAGCGGAGTATTTCTTCAAAAGCTCCGCAGCGTCACGCCCTCCAATAGTTTGGCGTGTTTTCAATACCTTATCGGAAACCTATGGGATTTTTCCGGTGATGGCTTGCCGGTGCCGAGGAGGAGAGCCGGCCCCTTTTGCTGCGGGTTCATGTCACTCAGATTCGCCGTTGACAGCGGCGTAAAACCAATTCTATTGTCCGCCACCATGAAAACGGCACTCATTCTCGTAGGAAAGCGCGTGGGCAAGGCGGTGTAACCGCCGGGCGAAAACCTCCCATGCGCACACACAGGCTCCTTCGGGGGCCTTTTTTATTGCCTGAAACACGACTAAACGACCAGCAATCGCCAGATGGCGGCAGTACGGGACCAGACCGATGAGCAACGGACAGAGTGAGCGGCGCGAAATGCCAAGAACCGAAATGACGGGCGCCGAAATGGTGGTGCAGGCGCTGAAGGACAATGGCGTCAAGCATGTCTTCGGCTATCCGGGCGGCGCGGTACTCCCGATCTACGACGAGATTTTCCAACAGGACGAGGTCGAGCACATCCTGGTGCGCCACGAGCAGGGCGCCGGCCATGCGGCCGAAGGCTATGCGCGCTCGACCGGCAAGGCCGGTGTCATGCTCGTGACGTCGGGACCCGGCGCCACCAATGCGGTGACGCCGCTGCAGGATGCGTTGATGGATTCGATCCCGCTGGTCTGCCTGACCGGGCAGGTGCCGACCTCGCTGATCGGCTCCGACGCTTTTCAGGAATGCGACACGGTCGGCATCACGCGCCCCTGCACCAAGCACAACTGGCTGGTGAAGGACGTCAACGAACTCGCCGCAACCATCCACGAGGCCTTCCATGTCGCCACCACCGGCCGTCCCGGTCCGGTCGTGGTCGACATTCCGAAGGACGTGCAGTTCGCCCGGGGCTTTTACGTGTCGCCGCAGATCGCGCCGCGCACCAGCTATCAGCCCAAGGTTCAGGGCGACCTGGACAAGATCAAGGCGGCGGTCGAATTGATGGCCAGCGCCAAGAAGCCGATCATCTATAGCGGCGGCGGCGTCATCAATTCGGGTGCGGAAGCAAGCCATCTGCTGCGCGAACTGGTTGATCTCACCGGCTTCCCGATCACTTCGACGCTGATGGGGCTCGGCGCCTATCCGGCATCGGGCAAGAACTGGATGGGCATGCTGGGCATGCACGGTACCTATGAAGCCAATATGGCCATGCATGATTGCGATGTGATGATCTGCATCGGTGCGCGCTTCGACGACCGCATCACCGGGCGGCTGACCGCGTTCTCGCCGAACTCGAAGAAGATCCACATCGACATCGACCCGTCATCGATCAACAAGAACGTCCACACGGAAGTGCCGATCATCGGCGATGTCGGCCGGGTGCTGGAGGATATGGTGCGGCTGTGGCGGGCCACCGCCAAGGCCGACAAGAAGGCGCTCTACCCCTGGTGGGAGCAGATCGCAAAATGGCGTGCGCGCGATTCACTCGCCTACAAGATGAACAACGACGTGATCATGCCGCAATACGCCATCCAGCGGCTCTACGAACTGACCAAGGGCATGGACACCTACATCACCACCGAGGTCGGCCAGCACCAGATGTGGGCGGCGCAGCACTATCATTTCGAGAAGCCGAACCGCTGGATGACGTCAGGCGGGCTGGGCACGATGGGTTATGGCCTGCCGGCGGCATTGGGCGTGCAGATCGCGCATCCCGACGCGCTGGTCATCGACATCGCCGGCGACGCCTCGGTGCAGATGACGATGCAGGAGATGAGCGCCGCCGTACAGCACGACGCGCCGATCAAGATCTTCATCCTCAACAACCAGTATATGGGTATGGTGCGGCAGTGGCAGCAGCTGCTGCACGGTAACCGGCTGTCGCATTCCTACACCGAGGCGATGCCGGACTTCGTCAAGCTGGCCGAGGCCTATGGCGGCCACGGCATCCGTTGCGAGAAGCCGGACGAGCTGGACGATGCGATCAAGGAGATGATCGCGGTGAAGAAGCCGGTGCTGTTCGATTGCCGCGTGGCAACGCTTGCCAACTGCTTCCCAATGATCCCGTCGGGCAAGGCACACAACGAGATGCTGCTGCCCGACGAGGCGACCGACGAGGCGGTGGCCAACGCCATCGACGCCAAGGGCAGGGAACTGGTGTAGTCCGCTCAGCCGAGGCAGGGCTGTCGCGAGAAGCCGTGCGAAAACAGAGAATTAGCTCAATAGTTTGAAATCGAGATTCATGTCATGAACGCACAGCACCTTCAGCCCACCGGCTCCGCCTACTTCATCGCCAAGGAGACGGAAAGGCCGGAGAACCACACGCTTTCCGTACTGGTCGACAATGAGCCGGGCGTGCTCGCCCGGGTCATTGGCCTGTTCTCCGGGCGCGGCTACAACATCGAGAGCCTGACCGTTTCCGAGACCGAGCATGAGAAGCACCTGTCGCGCATCACCATCGTGACGCGTGGCACGCCACATGTGCTGGAGCAGATTAAGCATCAGCTCGAACGCATCGTGCCGGTCCACCGCGTCGTCGACCTGACCGTGCGCTCGCACGAATTCGGCCAGGAGCGGCCGCTGGAGCGGGAACTGGCGCTGGTCAAGGTTGCCGGTACCGGCGAGGCCCGCGTCGAGGCGCTGCGGCTGGCGGACGCCTTCCGCGCCAGCGTCATCGACGCCAACACCGAGCATTTCATCTTCGAGATCACCGGCAAGGGCTCCAAGCTCGACCAGTTCATCGCCATCATGAAGCCACTCGGCCTGGTCGAGATCTGCCGCACCGGCGTGGCGGCGATGAACCGCGGTCCACAGGGGATGTAGGCACGGCCGGGCCTTCCAAATCTTTGACAAGCGTAGGTCTGGCTCGGTCATAGACCGGCCACTGGTCTTTGTGCAGTCGCCGAGAAGAGACAATAATGCTGACGTGTCTGGGAGGATATCATGTCGCTTGACGCATTCCTTGCCCTGCTCGTCTATGCCTTGGTGACGTCGATCACGCCCGGGCCGAACAATTTCATGCTTCTGGCATCGGGAGTGAATTTCGGCATCGTCAGGACGGTTCCGCACATGCTGGGCATCAGCATCGGTTTCCTGGTGCTGCTGGTGGCGGTTGGGCTTGGCCTGGGTGCGGTGCTGACCGCGTTTCCGATCCTGCATACGGCACTCAAGGTCGCGGGCGGCGCCTACCTGCTCTATCTCGCCTGGAAGATCGCCATGTCGCGTTCGCTTGCCGGCAAGGGTGAGGCGAAGGGGCAGCCCATGCGCTTCATCGACGCGGCGGCGTTTCAGTGGGTCAACCCCAAGGCATGGGTTATGGCGATCACCGCCATGGCCGTCTACACCAATCCGGAGCATCCGTTCCTGTCGGTAGTGTTGATCTCGGTGGCCTTCACCGTCGTCAACTTGCCGAGCGTCTCGGTGTGGGCGGGTTTCGGCACCGCGCTGCGCGGTTTCCTGTCGGACCCGGTGCGGCTGAAATGGTTCAACGTCGCCATGGGCGTGCTGCTGGCGGCGACGTTGTGGCCGATGCTGCGCTAGGCGTGTCGACATTCCGATGATGCGGGCAGGTGATGCCGGCCTGACCTGAAACCCGGCCCACCTCGGTCGGCTGCACATCCATTGTGCAGTGCACATTAAATCTTCGTAATGCCGTGTTTTGGCCCTTTTCCGACAAAGGCGTGTCCTATCTATTCGGCGAAATGGCGGCAACGGGCCGTGATTTGCGCTAGAATGCGAACCATCGGCCCATCGCGTGTCGGATGGAGAGGGCCTTTTGACCATGCGTGGAAAAGTCGTTCTTTCGTTGCTTGCCGTCGCTTGCCTCGGCGCGGCGGGCTGGCTCTATGTTTCGCCGAACGCGCTGGGCAGGGTCGAACAGATCATCGGCGCAAAGCAGGTGGCCGCGGCGGACCAACCGGCCGCGGCTTCGGACAAGAAGGGCGCCACGGCGGCGCGCTCCGCCTCCATCCTCTCGGCCGTCGCTTCGACGGCCGATTTCCCGATCCGGCGCTATGCGATCGGGTTCGTCTCGTCTCCGGCCGTCGTCAGCATCAATGCACGGGTGTCCAGCCAGATCGTATCGATTGACGTCAAGGACGGGCAGATGGTGAAAACAGGCGACGTTTTGTTTTCACTGGACGACCGGGCGCTGAGGGCGCAACTGGCCAAGGACCAGGCGGCGCTCGCCAAGGACCAGGCGATGCTCGCCAGCTCGAATTCGGATCTCCAGCGCGCCAAGGACCTGGTCGCCAAGCAGGCCGGGACGCAACAGACCTACGACCAGGCGGTTGCGGCGCAAAAGGCGGCGGTAGCAACCGTCGATGCCGACAAGGCGACGATCGACGCCGACAACGTCCAGCTTGGCTTTGCCACGATCACCGCGCCGATTTCCGGCCGGCTTGGCGCCGTCAATGTCGCGGTCGGCGACCTGGTCACCACCAGCAATGGCAACAACAGCAGCACGGCGACCCCGCTGGTGACCATAACCCAGATGGATCCCTTGCAGGTCAACTTCAACCTGCCGGAAAGTAACCTGGCGCTTCTGCATAAGGCGCTTGCCGCGCCGCAGCAGGGTGCCGTGACGCTGACCAAGGACGGCGATCCGGCGCCGATCGGCAAGGGGACGCTCGATTTCGTCGACTCCAGCGTCGACACCGCTTCCGGCACGATCGCGACGCGGGCGAGCGTGCCGAATGCCGATCTCTCCTTGTGGCCGGGCCAGTATGTGAATGTCGTGCTCGACGCCGGCATCATGCCGAAGATGACATCGGTTCCAACGGTTGCGGTGCAGCCCAGCCAGAAGGGGCCGTTCGTCTATGTGGTCAAGCCGGACAACACGGTCGAGATGCGGCCGGTGGAGGTGGCCCTGACCGAAGGTGACAACAGCGCCATCAGCCAGGGGCTGAAAAGCGGTGAGAAGGTAGTCACCGAAGGCCAGACAAGGCTGAAGGACGGCGCCGCCGTGCATGAAGGCAAGGCCGCGACCGGTGGCGGCGGCCAAGCCGCTCCCAAGGTCGCGCAAGCCGACAAGGCCGGCGAGGCGGCCCAATGATCTCCGAATTCTGTATTCGTAGGCCAGTCGCCACCCTCCTAATGTCGTTCGCCCTCGTGCTGGGCGGACTGTTCGCCTACAAGTTCCTGCCGGTGGCGGCGCTGCCCAGCGCCGAATTCCCGGTGGTCAACGTCTCGGCGCAGTTGCCCGGCGCCTCGCCGGAAACCATGGCCACGTCGGTGGCGACGCCACTGATCAAGCAGTTCGCCACCATCGCCGGCATCGATTCCATTTCGACCACCAACTCGCTCGGTTCGACCTCGATCGCCATCCAGTTCGTGCTCAACCGCGACATCGACGCGGCAGCGGCCGACGTGCAGGCGGCGATCGCGCGTACGCAGAAATCATTGCCGCCGCAGATGACGGCACCGCCGAGCTATCGCAAGGTCAATCCGGCCGATGCGCCGATCCTGCTGATGTCGCTGGTCAGCGACACGGTTCCGCTGACCGATCTCGATGCTTTCGCGGAAAACGTCATCTCGCCGTCGCTCTCGACGATCGATGGCGTCGCGCAGGTCTCGATCTTCGGCCAGCAGAAATATGCGGTGCGCATCCAGATCGATCCGACCGCGCTTGCCGCGCGCGGCATCTCGATCGATCAGTTGCAAGCGGCGATCGCGTCAGCAAACAGCAACACGCCGCTCGGCGTGCTGCAGAACGACAAGCAGCAGCTCACCATCACGGCCAACACGCAACTGACCAACGCTGCCGGCTTCTCCAACCTCATCATCGCCACCAAGAACGGTCACCCGGTACGGCTGGGCGAGGTGACCCGCGTCGTCGATTCGGTGCAGACGACCACCACCGCAAGTTGGTACGATGGTACCCGCGCGATCATCATGGCCGTGCAGCGCCAGCCCGACGCCAACACGGTCGACGTCGTCGACAAGGTCAAGGCGATGTTGCCGTCCTTCCAGGACCAGATGCCGGCCGCCGCCTCGATCAAGCTGCTCAACGACCGTTCGACCTCGATCCGCCAGGCTGTCGATGACGTGCAGTTCACGCTGCTGTTGACCATCGCGCTGGTGGTCATGGTGATCTTCGTGTTCCTGCGCCGGGTAACGGCGACCATCATCCCGGCCGTGGCGGTGCCGATCTCGCTGATCGCCACGCTTGGCGCGATGTTCCTGTTCGGCTTTTCCATCGACAACATATCGCTGATGGGCCTGACGCTTGCGGTGGGCC
Organism: Mesorhizobium sp. P2_D1; assembly: GCF_056404455.1. Classification (NCBI taxonomy): domain Bacteria; kingdom Pseudomonadati; phylum Pseudomonadota; class Alphaproteobacteria; order Hyphomicrobiales; family Phyllobacteriaceae; genus Mesorhizobium; species Mesorhizobium sp. P2_D1. The sequence goes on along the minus strand of NZ_JBFUDZ010000015.1, from coordinate 33,166 downwards.
TTGTCGTCGACGATGCCATCGTGATGCTGGAAAACATCTTCCGCCATATGGAGGAGGATGGGTTGTCGGCCTTCGATGCGTCGCTGAAGGGCGCGCGCGAAATCGGCTTCACCATCATCTCGATCTCGATTTCGCTGGTGGCCGTGTTCATCCCCGTGCTTCTGATGGGCGGCGTGATCGGGCGCATCTTCAACGAGTTCGCCGTCGTGGTGACGGTCGCCATCCTGGCCTCGATGTTCGTGTCGCTGACGCTGACGCCGATGCTGTGCTCGCGGCTGCTGTCGGTTACGAAGGCTGATCGCGACAAGCATGGCCCTGGTCACAAGCAGGACTTCATCACACGCGGCTACGACCAGATCTTGAGCTTCTGCCTGCGGCACACCTTCCTGGTGTTCCTGGTCTTCATCGGAACCGCGGCAGCGTCGGTATGGCTGATCCAGGTCTCGCCGAAGGGCTTCTTCCCGCAGGAGGATATCGGCCAGATATCGGTGACGACCATCGCGCGCCAGGACATCTCGTTTGACGCCATGGCCAAGCTGCAAGGGCAGGTGGCCAACGTCTTCTCGCATTCGCCGTATGTCGACCATGTGGCGTGGTCGGCTGGCAGCGGCAACAATGCGCTCAACCAGGGGCAGCTGTTCGTCCAGCTCAAGGGGAAGGACCAGCGTCCCGATATCGAGAAGGTGCTTTCGGATCTAAGGCGACAACTGGCCGGCGTGGCGGGTATCGAGACCTACATGCAACCGGTGCAGAATTTGAGGCTGGGTTCGCGGTCGTCGGCCAGCGCCTATCAGCTCGTGGTTCAGGGCCTGGATACCGGCCAGACCGATATCTGGGCGCAGAAGATGAACGACGCGATGGCGGCCGACCATGCGACTTTCGCCGACGTGACCAGCGACCTGCAGAACAATGCCCTGCAGGCGACGCTGGTGGTGGATCGCGACAAAGCCGCCCAGCTCGGCATCGATACCGACACGCTGCGCTCCGCTCTCTATGGCGGGTTCGGCACGGACCAGGTTTCGACAATCTTCGGTTCGGCCGACAGCTACGAAGTCATCACCGAGCTCGATCCCAAGATCGAATGGTCGCCCGAGCGGATGCTGGCCATCCAGATGAGGACGGCGGGTGGCAGTCTGGTGCCGCTTGGCGCCTTTGCCCGGGTCGATCGCACGGCCGGCGCCTTGACGGTCAACCAGCTTGGCCAGCTGCCCGCGGTGACCATCTCCTACAATCTGCCGCAAGGCGTGGCTCTCGGTGACAGCGTGACGCGCATCAACGCGCTCAAGGAGCAGATCGGCATGCCGACGGCGATCTCGACGACCTTTGCCGGCACGGCCAAGACCTTCCAGGATTCGCTGGCCAACCAAGGCCTGCTGATCGGCGGCGCCATCCTGACCATCTACATCGTGCTTGGCATCCTCTACGAAAGCTTCATCCACCCGCTAACCATTCTTACCGGCCTGCCATCGGCGGTGCTTGGCGCCGTCGTTGCGCTGCGCTTCGCCGGCATGGATCTGTCGGTGATCGCGGTGATCGGCATTCTGATGCTGATCGGCATCGTCAAGAAGAACGGCATCATGATGGTCGACGTGGCGCTGGAATTGCGACGAGACGGCTTGTCGGCCACCGAGTCCATCCACAAGGCCTGCCTCATGCGTTTCAGGCCGATCATGATGACGACGCTGGCCGCACTGATGGGCACGTTTCCGATCGCGCTCGGCACCGGCGCCAGCGCCGAGCTGCGCCAGCCGCTGGGCGTTGCCGTTGTCGGCGGCCTGCTTGCTTCGCAGGCGCTGACCTTGTTCGTGACGCCGGTGATCTATGTCTACATGGAGAATTTCTCGGGCTGGCTGGTCGGGCTGATGCCGAAGCGCAAGGCTGAAGAGATCCCGAAGGAACCTGTAAGGCAGCCCTCTCTGTTCGATGTCAACGAGGAGCAGCAGCTCGAACCGCAGAAGACGGCCGCCGAATAGAATTCAAGGTCGCCAGGATCTGGCCCAAGGCGTTGCGCTTGCGGTGGCATCACCGGAAACGTAATTTGCGGTCATGTCACACGACCACGACCACGACCACGACAACGAGCTCGATCCCTTTGCCGCGCGGGTACGTGCGCTGGAGACGATCCTCACTCGCAAGGGGCTGATCGATCCGGCCGCGATCGATGTCATCGTCGACACCTACGAGACCAGGATCGGCCCGCGCAATGGCGCCAGGGTGGTGGCGAAGGCCTGGAGCGATCCTGCCTATGCCGACTGGCTGAGGCGCGATGCGACGGCAGCGATCGAATCGCTCAGCTACACCGGCCGCCAGGGCGAGCATATGCTGGCGGTCTTCAACACCGAGGACACGCACAATCTCGTCGTCTGCACGCTGTGCTCCTGCTATCCGTGGTCTGTGCTCGGCCTGCCGCCGGTCTGGTACAAGGCGCCGCCCTACCGCTCGCGCGCGGTCATCGATCCGCGTGGTGTGCTGGAGGAGTTCGGGCTGACGCTGCCGGCCGACAAAAAGATCCGCGTCTGGGATTCCACCGCCGAGTTGCGCTATCTCGTCGTGCCGATGCGTCCCGACGGCACCGAGGGCTGGAGCGAGGAGCGGCTGGCCGATCTGGTGAGCCGCGACGCGATGATCGGCACCGCTTTGGCGAGCCAGCCGGCATGAACGGGCCGCAGGACCTCGGCGGACAGATGGGCTTCGGTCCGGTCGCGCCGGAAATTGACGAGCCGTATTTCCATGCCGCCTGGGAAAGGCGGGCGCTGGGCGTGACCCTATGCGCAGGCGCGATGGGCGCATGGAACATCGACGAGAGCCGGCATGCCCGGGAATCGCTGCATCCTGCCGACTATTATGCCTCCAGCTACTACGAGATATGGATCAAGGCGCTGGAAGTGCTGCTCAAGCGCCATGGTTTTGTCAGCGAGCGCGATCTCAAGGCGGGCACCGCGGTCGATCCGGCGGCGGCGCCGAAACGGGTGCTGAAGGCCGAAAACGTGCCCGCGGTGCTGGCCGACGGCGGTCCTTGCGACCGGCCGGTGGCGCAACCAGCGCGGTTCAAGGCCGGCGATCCCGTGCGGACCAAGAACTTCAACCCGACCGGCCACACGCGGCTGCCGCGCTATGCACGCGGCAAGCATGGAACGATCGAGGCGGTGCGCGACGGCTTTGTGTTTCCAGACAGCAACGCGCATGGCCAGGGCGAAAACCCGCAATGGGTCTACACGGTGGTTTTCGAAGGGTCGGAAATCTGGGGCGAGGGCGCCGACCCGACGCTGAGCGTGTCGATCGATGCCTGGGAGAGTTATCTTGAGCCGGCGTGAGGCAAACGGACCCGCCGCCGATTTGCCGCTTGGCGTCGATGCCCCGGTCTTTGCCGAGCCATGGCAGGCCGAAGCATTCGCCATGACGGTTGCGCTGCATGACAAGGGCCTGTTTTCGTGGGACGAATGGGCGCAGGCACTGTCGGCGCAGGTGAAGAAGCCAGGTGCCGCGGTTGACGGCCATGGCTATTACGAACATTGGCTGGCGGCGCTGGAAAGCTTGCTTGTTTCGAAAGGGCTGACCGCCAAGGCGGATGTCGATGCCATGGCTGAAGCCTGGGAGCGCGCCGCGCACGCCACTCCGCATGGCAAGCCGATCCTGCTGGAGAACGACCCCAGGCCGACCAGACAGGTCGTGGCGGCAGGCCGACCATAATCGCGGCGTTGCCACGTCTGTTCTCTTTACGTTCTTGTTTGCGCCTGATAGCCTGACCCGTCCGTGGCGCTGAAGCGCCCCGACACGTCGATGGTGGTGGCGGCTATCTTGTCTTTCCCTTGCGAATCCGGTCTCTCGCGCTGATGGAATTCTCTCCCCAACAGGACGAGGCGCTGCAAGCGGTTGCCCGCTGGTTGAAGACCGGAAAGCCGCAGCTGTTCCGGCTGTTCGGCTATGCCGGCACCGGCAAGACGACGCTGGCACGCTATTTCGCCGAGCATGTCGACGGTCAGGTCCAGTTCGCCGCCTTCACCGGCAAGGCGGCGCAAGTGCTGCGCTCCAAGGGCGCGATCAACGCCCGCACCATCCATTCGCTGATCTATCGGCCGAAGGGCGAGGAATCGGTATCGGACGAGGTCACCGGCAAGACCTCGATGTCGCCGACCTTTTCGCTCAACCGGCAAAGCCCGATCTCGCGGGCGAAACTGGTCGTCATCGACGAATGTTCGATGGTCGACGAACAGCTTGGCCGCGACCTGATGAGCTTCGGCACGCCGATCCTGGTGCTCGGCGACCCCGGCCAGCTGCCGCCGATTTCGGGCGGCGGCTTCTTCACCGACCACGAGCCGGATTTCCTGCTCACCGAAATCCACCGGCAGGCGCGCGACAATCCGATCCTGCGGCTGGCGCTCGATGTTCGCGAGGGCCGCGAGTTCATGCGTGGCGACTATGGCACGGCCCAGGTGATCGGCAAGGAAGACGTCACCCGGGAGCTGGTGCTGAAGGCCGACCAGGTGCTGGTCGGCACCAACCGCACGCGGCGCCGCTACAATCAGCGGCTGCGCGAACTCAAAGGCTTCAATGCCGACTATCCGCAGGCCGGCGACAAGCTCGTCTGCCTGCGCAACGATCCGGCCAAGGGCCTGCTCAACGGCTCGCTATGGAAGGTGATGACCTCGTCGCGCGAGACGGTGAAGCCCGGCATCAACCTTCTGGTGTCGCCGGAAGAGGACGATCCGGATCGCGGCGTCGCCAAGATCAAGCTGCTCAAGGCAGCCTTCGAGGATCCGGATGCCGACATCCCCTGGCAGCAGAAGAAGCGCTTCGACGATTTCGACTATGGCTACGCGCTAACCGTGCACAAGGCGCAGGGCTCGCAATGGAACGAGATCGTGCTGTTCGATGAAAGCTGGGCCTTCAAGGAAACCCGCCAGCGCTGGCTCTACACCGCCATCACGCGCGCGGCCGAGCGGCTGACGATCGTCAGGTAGCAGCCATTCGACGGCCCTGCGGGGCTGTCGTGTTTCAGCCTCGACCCTGTTGCTCTTCGGTCGGCCGGGCTCCAAGCCATTGCCAGGCCGAGGCTTCGTCCTCGGTCTCGAAATGCTTGAATTCGATTGACGGCGCATCCCGCAGGACATGTCGCGCGTCGGCGGTCCAGTCCGGCTCGCCGATCGTCGCGCAACGGCCGACATGTTGCATTGCATGGGCGGTCCCCTGCGTCAGGGTCTCTTCGGCAATATTGGCCCAGTCGACGCCATCGTGATCGACAAGGCGCACCAGCACGTCGATATGTGGGTGAAGGGCATAGGCTGCCTCCATCAACCCGAAAAGGTTTTCGCCATCGGCCGCCGAGACGTGGCCGACGACATCGATGGCGAGAAGATCGTCACGGCTGGTCTCGAGACGACGGATAGCCGGTACGGCATCGAGAAAATTCATGGCGCTTCCTTTCGCGGACTCACTTCATCACGCTTGGAACACTCGAAACCCCCTGTCTGTTCCCCCCAAAGGCATTATAGGTGGCGCGTCGAATGATCTCCGAGGCCGCTTCCATGCCCGCAAAACTCTCCGTCAATCTCAATGCCGTCGCCATGCTGCGCAACAGGCGTGACCTGCCGTGGCCGAGCGTGACGGGCCTCGGCCGCATCGCGCTCGCAGCCGGGGCGCATGGTCTGACGGTGCATCCGCGCCCCGACGAGCGGCACACGAGACACTCGGATCTGCCTGAGATACGGTCCCTGATCGACGACGAATTTCCGCGCGCGGAATTCAACATCGAGGGCTATCCGACCGAGGATTTCCTGGTGCTTGTGGAAAAGCATCAGCCCGAACAGGTGACGCTGGTGCCGGACGATCCGGCGCAGGCGACGTCGGACCATGGCTGGAACTTTGCCGCCGAGGCCGCGTTCCTTACTCCGATCGTCAGACGCCTGAAGAAGAGCGGCTTTCGTGTGTCGCTGTTTTCTGACCCGGACCCTGCGGGCGTGACGGCAGCGCGGGACACCGGCGCCGACCGCATAGAGCTTTATACAGGTCCGTATGGTAGTTATCATTCCGATCCCGCCGGAGCGGCCAAGGAATTGGAAAGACTGGGAAAAACCGCTGATGCCGCGCTTGCCGCCGGTCTTCAGGTCAATGCCGGGCACGATCTGGTGGTCAGCAACCTTCCGGCACTGGCAAAGCGCATTCCGGCATTAGCCGAAGTGTCGATCGGACATGGATTGACAGCCGACGCGTTGGAGTATGGCATGGCCGGCACGGTGGGGCGGTTCCTGAAGGCCTGCGGGTGGTAGGGTAGAGCCGCGCATTGAAAGTATGGCAGCCATCGCGTGCAATTGATATCGTATCGCAGCATGCATAGAGCGCCGCGCGCTTGTCGGAGAGTGGTCGATGGCCCTTGCCAGTAGCGGTAGCGAGGCTGGAACCGTCGAACAATCGAGCCATTCCGAGGTCGAAAAGCACAGCACCAAGGTTCTGATGCTGGGCGCACTCGGTGTCGTCTATGGCGATATCGGCACCAGCCCCATCTACGCCTTCCGAGAGGCGCTCCATGCTTCTCCCGGCACCGATACGCGCAGCGATGTGCTGGGCGTTCTGTCGCTGATCGTCTGGGCGCTGACGATCATCGTCACCATAAAGTATGTCGCCTTCGTGCTTCGTGCAGACAACAAGGGCGAGGGCGGTACGCTATCCCTGATGGCGCTTGCACGAAGCGCCTATCCGAAAGGCGCCCGACTAATTCTCGGGATCGGGCTTTGCGGTGCGGCGCTGTTCTTTGGCGACGCTATCATCACACCGGCCATCTCCGTGCTGTCGGCGGTCGAAGGCCTGGAGGTGGTGACCCCGACACTGGATGCCTATGTCGTGCCCATCACGCTGGTCATCCTGGCCTTTCTGTTTTCGGTGCAACGCTTCGGCACCGGAAAGGTCGCGGCGGTGTTCGGGCCGGTGACAGCGCTTTGGTTCCTGGCCATCGGCATCGCAGGGCTCTATCACCTGACGGACGATCCATCGGTCCTGATGGCGATCAATCCTTACTACGCCGTCTATTATCTCGCCGGCACTCCGACCGCCGCCTTTGTGACCGTCGGTGCGGTGTTCCTGGCCGTGACCGGGGCCGAGGCGCTCTATGTCGATCTCGGCCATTTCGGGCGCAAGCCGATCGTGATGGCTTGGTTTTCCGTGGTTTTCCCGTGCCTGCTGCTCAACTATTTCGGGCAAGGCGCTTTTGTCCTGGCCAATGGTGGCAGGCCGACCAATCCGTTCTTTCAGATGCTGCCGGACTGGGCACTGATGCCGATGGTGGGCATGGCAACGGCCGCGACCGTTATCGCCAGCCAGGCGGTCATCTCAGGCGCTTTTTCACTGACTCGTCAGGCCGTGCAGCTCAACCTTCTGCCGCGCATCGAGGTGCAGCATACCTCTGAAATGCAGCTCGGGCAGATTTACATGCCCCGCGTCAACCTGCTCATCGCGATCGGGGTGATGCTGCTGGTGGTTGGTTTCGGCAGCTCGAGTGCGCTGGCCTCCGCTTACGGAATTTCGGTGACCGGCGAAATGCTGATGACGACCATTCTGCTGTTCGTGGTGATGCGCAAGCTGTGGAAATGGAAGCTGGCGCTTGCCTTGGCTCTGGCCCTGCTGTTCGGCATAATCGACAGCGGTTTTTTCTTGGCAAACGTCGTCAAGATCTTCGAAGGCGGATGGGTATCAATTACTGTCGCCTGCATAATGGGGCTGATCATGTCGACATGGATTCGCGGCACCCGCTATCTGTTCGACAAGACCCGGCGCAACGAGATTCCGCTCGATTTCCTCGCCGGCAATCTGTTGAAGAAGAAGCCGCAGCTGGTGTCCGGCACCGCCGTGTTCCTGACCAGCGATCCCTTGAGCGCGCCAACGGCACTGATGCACAGCYTGAAACACTACAAGGTGCTGCATGAGCAGAACGTCATCCTTTCGGTGGTGACCGCGCCGCAGCCGGTKGTGCCCGACAGCGAGCGGGTCAAGATGGAGACGGTCAACGAGCTGTTCATGCGGGTGACSCTGACCTTCGGCTACATGGAGCAGCCCAACATCCCGCGCGCGCTGGCGATCTGCCGCAAGCAGGGCTGGAAGTTCGAYATCATGACGACCTCGTTCTTCCTGTCGCGACGTTCGCTCAAGGCCTCGCCCAATTCCGGCATGCCGGTGTGGCAGGAYCGGTTGTTCATCGGCCTGGCGCGCACGGCGGCCGACGCGACCGAATATTTCCAGATCCCGACCGGCCGTGTGGTAGAGATCGGTACGCAGGTGGCGATCTGACGAGCCCTTGCCGATGAACGGTTGAGGAGACGGGAATGAGCGGCGAATTGGTGCTTGTTACCGGTGGCTCCGGCTTCCTCGGCGCGCATTGTATTCTCGAACTGCTGAACGCCGGCTATCGTGTTCGCACGACCGTGCGCTCGGCCAAACGCGAAGCCGATGTTGTGGCCATGCTCAAGGCCGGCGGCTCCGAGCCTGGAGCGGCGCTCTCGTTTGCCGTCGCCGATCTGATGGCCGATGCGGGCTGGCCGGATGCGGTGGCCGGTTGCGACTATGTGCTTCATGTCGCCTCGCCATTTCCGCCCGGCGTGCCGAAACATGAAGACGACCTGATCATCCCGGCCCGTGAGGGCGCGCTCAGGGTGTTGCGCGTGGCGCGGGATGCGAACGTGAAGCGCGTCGTGCTGACCTCGTCCTTCGCCGCAATCGGTTATGGCAAGCTGCCGCCCGGCGGGCAGCCGTTCACCGAGGAGAGCTGGACCGATCCGACGGCCAAGGTCAGCGCCTATGTGAAATCGAAAACGCTCGCCGAACGCGCCGCCTGGGATTTCATTGCCGCGGAGGGTGGCAAACTGGAACTCGCGGTCGTCAATCCGGTCGGTATCTTCGGGCCGGTGCTCGGCCCGGACCATTCGACCTCCACAGAATTTGTCCAGCGTATGTTGAACGGTGCCATGCCGGGGCTGCCGCGCCTGTCTTTCGGCGTTGTCGACGTGCGCGACGTGGCGGACCTGCATGTGCGTGCCATGACCAATCCTGCCGCCAGGGGCAAACGATTCCTGGCGGTTGCCGGCGATTTCATGACCGTGCGGGAGATCGCGCAGACTTTGAAAACGCGACTGGGCGATGCCGGGGCGCGCGTCTCGACGCGGGAACTACCCGATTGGCTGGTGCGGATCGTGGGCTTGTTCAACCCGGAAGTCGCACAGTTGGTGCCGGAACTGGGCAAGGTCAAGAATGCGACCAAAGCGAGGGCCGTGCGCCTGCTAAGCTGGGCGCCGCGATCACGCGAGGACGCGCTGGTTGCCACCGGCGAAAGCCTCATCCGGCTCGGTCTGCTCAAAAAGGCGAAGTAGCGCCGGAAGCCGGGGTTCGGCTTCCGGGACCACTCACTGACCGTCAGCCTGCCAAGGCAGCCTTGTTGGTCTCGAGGAACTGCTTCAGCGACACCGACTTGCGGCCGGAGAGCGTTTCCACGGCGTCCGTTACCATGCCAAGACCGCCGCCCCGCGTGGTGGCGTCGAAGGACACCAGAAGCTTGGCGAAAGGCTCAGGCAGGCCGGCTGACTTCATGCCCTCGGTCAGAGCGTCGTCGGAAAGCTGCACGACCTGGATGGGCTTGCCGGTGACTTCGGTGACGAGGGCCGCGACCTCGGCGGTCGTATAGGCCTGGGGTCCGGTCAGCGTGTAGGTCGCGCTCTCGTCGGTGCCGGAGGCGAGCCCCGCGGCGATCGCCGCCGCGAGATCGTCGCGCGCGCCATAGGAAATGCGGCCATCTCCCGCCGACGTGTACCATTGGCCCGACGCCAGGATTTGCGGCGTTGCCATGAACAGGTTCTCGTCATACCAGCCATTGCGGAAGATCGTATAGGGAATGCCGCTCGCCTTGATCGCTTGTTCGGTGTCGTAGTGGTCGGGCGCGAAATGGACCGGTGAACCTGGCTCGGGGTTAGGCATCGAGGTGTAGAGCAGGTGGGCGACGCCGGCCTTGCTGGCCGCGGTCACGGCCGCGAGCTGCTGCTCACGGCGCTTTCCCTGCACCTCAAGTTCGTTGGTCGAGATGATAAGCGCCCGGCTGGCGCCCGCGAAGGCCTTGGCAAGCGATGCCGGATCGTTGAAGTCGGCGGCCCTGACGACAACGCCGCGCGCCGCCAGGTCGGCAAGGTTGGCCGGCGTGCGTGTGGTGGCGATGATCTGCGCCGCCGGGACGTTGAATGTGTCCAGCAGGTGGTTGATGACGCTGCGGCCGAGTTGGCCTGAAGCGCCGGTGACGAGGAGGGTTTTGCTCATTGGAGATCCTGGCATGGGTCGGAGAGGAGGGACTAATGGTGGTCTCAAAAAGAGACCAGCACTAAAATAGGAATTGACCCGTGGCCGTAAAGAAGGCAGTTTTTCGGGAGGTAGGCACAGCCAGGGAACCAGCCGTGGACAGCACCATCGTCAATCTCAGATCCAAGCTCGAGATCTACAAATCCTTGAGCGATGGCGGCAACATCGCCGATTGCCCGGTTCGGGACGTGATCCAGGGGCTGAACGGCAAATGGAGCTCACTGTTGATGGCGGCACTGGCCGAGCAGCCCTATCGCTTCGGCGAGCTGCGGCGGCTGGTGCCCGACATTTCACAGCGCATGCTCACCCAGACGCTCTACGACCTGCAGCGCGACGGCTATGTGCATCGCGAAGTGTTCCCGACCAAGCCGCCAAGCGTTGAATACAGCCTTACCGACCTTGGACGGTCGATGTTCGGCGCCTTGCACCAGCTGATCCTGTGGGCCGAGCTCAACCATGACGCGGTGCGCAGCGCGCGCGCCGGTTTTGATGCGGCCCAAGGGTGAGCCGGCCCGCGAAGCGGACAAAGCCAAAGGGCCGCGGCTTGATTTAGTCCGCCCGCTGAAGGATTGTCCGGCGAGTTCGGCGTTGGGGGCATTGGCATTTCCTACGATATCGCGATTGCCGGGGCCGGCCCGGCGGGGCTCGCCGTGGCGCTCTATCTCAAGCGCGCCGGGCACAAGGTCACCATCTTCGAGCGCTTCGAGGAGCCGAAGCCGGTCGGTTCCGGGCTGATCCTGCAGCCGACCGGGCTGACGGTGTTGGCTGATCTCCGCCTGCTGGACGAGATACTGGCGCTGGGCAGCCGCATCGACCGGCTGCATGGCGCGGATGCCTCGACAGGCCGCACTGTTCTCGACGTCCGCTATGATGCCCAGCGCGGGCACCGCTTCGGGCTTGCGGTACATCGGGCCGCTCTGTTCGGCGTGCTCTTTCGTGCTGTGCAGCACGAAGCGATCGCCATCGAGACAGGTGTCGAGATCGAGACTCTGGAGACCGGCGAACGGGCAACGCTGGTCTGTGGCAACGGCCGCAGGGAAGGGCCGTTCGACTTCGTCGTCGACGCCAGCGGCTCACGCTCGAAGCTGCGGCAGTGCACGGGCAATGCAGGCGCGCCACGGCCGCTCACCTACGGCGCGTTCTGGGCCTCGCTGCGCTGGCGCGATGAAGGTTTCGACGAGCACGCGCTATTGCAGCGCTACGACAAGGCCAGCGTGATGATCGGGGTGCTGCCGATCGGCCGGCCGCAGCCGGGCGCTGAAAAGATGGCGGCCTTCTTCTGGAGCCTGAAGCCGGCCGACGCCGATGAGGTGCGCAACCGGGGCCTCGAAGCCTGGAAGGAGAGGGTGGTTCGGTTGTGGCCCGAGAGCGAGGCATACACCAGCCAGATCGAGGATTTCGACCAGCTCTCGCTGGCGCGCTACGGCCACCACACGATGAAGTGGCCGGCCGGCCGGGGGCTGGCCGTCATCGGCGACGCGGCGCATTCGACCAGTCCGCAACTCGGGCAAGGGGCGAACATGGCGCTGCTCGACGCCGCGGCGCTCAGCCATGCGCTGGCGCGGACGCCAAACGTCGAGGCGGCACTTCAAGCCTATGCGAAGGCACGGCGGTGGCACGTGCGTGTCTTCCAGGCGCTGTCGCTGGCGTTCACGCCCTTCTACCAGTCGGACTCCATGGCGCTGCCCTTCATCCGCGACAGGCTGGTGGCGACGGTGGCAAGAATCCCGCCGGCGCCACAGTTCCTTGCCTCGATGGTGGCCGGCACGGTGGTCGATCCGTTCAGGCGTATCGGGCTCAAGGAAGCGCGATGGCCAGATCGTTCCGCTGAATAATCGTCGAGAGTTGCGACTTCTTCGCCTGCAGAAACGCATGCAGGCGCAGCGGGTAGTCCGGCGCGACGGCGTGCCTGATCGACGGACGCTCCCTCAACGCCTGACGCCAGGCCCGGACGAACGGCTTGCCGTCCAGAATGCCGAAATCGCCGATCCGGTCGAACACGTCGAGATATCTGAAAACAGGGCCGTGGACGGCGTCGACAAGCGAGAAGTGCTCGCCGGCGAACCATGGTCCGTTCCGTTCGGTGTCCGCCAGCTCGGCTTCGAGATGATCGAACATCGCCGACAGCGCGCTGGTTTCGGCGAGGAAGCCGGCCTCCGTCGAGGCCGAATAGAACCGGCCGATGGCGTTGAGGATTGCCGAGCCGAACTCGATCCAGGCACGATGCCGGGCACGGGCATAGGGGTCGGCGGAGTGGAGGGGATGGGCTTGTGTCTCTTCGAGGAATTCGAGAATGACAGCGGATTCGAAGATCACCGTTTCTTCGCCATTTCGCTGCACGCGCAGCAGCGGCACCTTGCCGAGCGGCGAGATCGCTCTGAACCAGGCCGGCTTGTTGGCGAGGTCGATATCGACGCGCTCGAACGGCACGCCCTTTTCGGCCAGTGAAATTGCCGCGCGCTGCACATAGGGGCAGAGAGGATGGCTGACGAGAATGAGCTTGTCGGTCATCTCACTCTCCCCAGACATAGTTCAACGCGCCGTGCTCGACGCGCGTCGACAGGAACATCAGGCGGGAATCCTTTGGCGCCGGACCATCGACGCGGTCACCACTGGCCATATCGAACGAGGCGCCGTGCCATAGGCAGACCAGTCTGCCGTCCTTGCAGTCGAGCGGGCCACCAAAGTGCAGACAGACATTGGCGGCGGCGCGGATACGCTCGCCGCTGCGGTAGACATGGACCTCGCGGCCGAAGAACGGGGCGATCAGGCTGCCCGTCTGAGGAATGTCGGCAACCTTGCAGATTTCGTGTTTCATGACGCGTCCTCAACATTAATGCAATTGCATCTATATAGATGCACCTGCATTGACTGTCAAGCTTGATGCAGTTGCATCTATCGCCTATGGTGGGCCATGACTGAGAAAGCCATGCCTTCGCCCGAAGCCATCACGGCCTGGGCCCGCCTGATGCGCGTTTCGCGCCAGCTCGTGGAAAGTGCTGAAGACGCGCTGAAGGAAGGCGGCCTGCCACCACTTGCCTGGTACGACGTGCTGCACGAACTCGCCGAGGCGGGTGAGGGCGGCTTGCGGCCGTTTCAACTGATCGAGCGCACTTTGTTTGCGCAATACAACGTCTCGCGGCTGCTGGCCCGGCTCGAGGCAGACGGGGTGGTCGAGAAACTGCCGGTGGCCGATGACGGCCGCGGCCAGACCATCCGTATCACGGCCAGGGGCCGCGAGATGCGTCGCCAGATGTGGGCTGTCTATGGGCGGTCGATCAGCGAACTGGTCGGCGCCAAACTCTCCGCGGATGAGCTGAACATGGTGTCGGCACTCCTGGGTCGATTGCGCCATCCGCCCGTTGTGGACTGACGTTTTAGCGCCGGTCTGGCCGAATGACTGCCCCAAAGAAAGGCCAGTGTCGCCAGCACGCCAAGGCCCACGCGAACCCGGTGCAGATCGCCCCACTTGACGATCAGGGACCGGGCTTGCGGATTGCCGGCGCCTGCGTCCATCGCCTCCAGCACCCTGTTGGTCGGCATCATGGCGATCAGCGTCCACGGCCAGGGCAGGATGATCAGCACCGCGCCGACCAGAAAGGCGAAACCGCCAGTCTGCCACCAGGCAATGAGACCGAGAACACAGGCGACGATGGCAATCGACGCCTGCATTGCGGCGCCCCGCTTGTAGGAAGGCTGCCATTCCTGCAGCAGCGCCTTGTCGTCGAGACGAAGCCGCGCCGGTTGCTCGGCGACACTGACGTAGATCGCGGCGCCAGAGAATACGGCGGCAACCATCAAGGCCAACAATCCGATCAGCATCTTCGTTCCCCGCGCAGGCGTCCGGCACGACGCCATGTGGATAGAAATAGGACTTGCATGGATCGGGACAATACGCCATAGAAGTGCCGAACCGTAACGTACGGTACGGCTTGCCGGAAATAACCGGCCGGCCTTGCCTGCCGAGACCGGCCTTTGCCTGCCGAGAGAAGAGCGTGTTGGACATCGTGCCCGAGATCGACACCAGCGAAGCGCTGACGGGGCGGCAGAAAGCCGTGCTCGACGCAGCGCTGCGCCTGCTCGTCGAGGAGGGCGATCAGCTGACCATGACCGCCGTGGCGCGCCGGGCAAGCTGCTCCAAGGAAACGCTCTACAAATGGTTCGGCGACCGTGACGGGCTGCTGACGGCGACGGTGCAGTGGCAGGCGTCCAAGGTGCGGGTGGCGCAAGTCGATGGCAAGGGGCTCGATCTTGTGTCGCTGACAGCGAGCCTCGAACGCTTTGCTTCCGACTGGCTGCAGGTCATTTCGAGCGACACTTCGATCGCGCTCAACCGGGTGGCGGTGAGCCATGCTGGTTCCGGCAAGGATAACCTTGGCGCCGTGGTGCTGGAGAATGGCCGCTTCGCCCTGGCCAAGCGGCTGAAGCCGGTGCTTGAGGCCGGACGGCAGGCCGGACTGCTCGACTTTGTGGATGCCGAGACGGCGTTCCGCACCTTTTTTGGGCTGGTCGCCCGCGACGTGCAGATCCGTCTGCTGCTCGGCGACCGGCTGGAATTGACTGAGGCGGCGATCGGCGGCGATGCCGCGCGGGCGACGCAGCAGTTTCTCGCTCTTTTCAAGAGCAACAACCGGCCGCAAGGCCTCTGATTCATAACCGGGAAGGAAGACAAAATGCGTGTCTATTACGATCGCGATGCCGATCTCAACCTGATCAAGGGCAAGAAGGTTGCTATCATCGGCTATGGCAGCCAGGGCAGGGCGCACGCGCTCAACCTCAAGGATTCGGGCGCCAAGGACATCGCTATCGGCCTCAAGGCCGGCTCGGCGACCGCCAAGAAGGTCGAGGCCGACGGTCTCAAGGTGATGAGCGTGGCGGACGCGGCCAAATGGGCCGACCTGATGATGATGGCGACGCCTGACGAACTGCAGGCCGACATCTATCGCAACGAGATCGCGCCGAACATTCGTGACGGCGCTGCAATCGCCTTCGCGCACGGCCTCAATGTGCATTTCGGCCTTATCGAGCCGAAGGCCTCGGTCGACGTCGTCATGATTGCGCCGAAGGGCCCTGGCCACACGGTGCGCGGCGAATACCAGAAGGGCGGCGGCGTGCCGTGCCTGGTCGCGGTCAACCAGGACGCTTCGGGCAATGCGCTTGACCTGGCGCTGTCCTATGCCTGCGGCGTCGGCGGCGGCCGTTCGGGCATCATCGAGACCAATTTCCGTGAGGAGTGCGAGACCGACTTGTTCGGCGAGCAGGTCGTGCTTTGCGGCGGCCTGGTCGAGCTGATCCGCGCCGGCTTCGAGACGCTGGTGGAAGCCGGCTACGCGCCGGAAATGGCCTATTTCGAATGCCTGCACGAGGTCAAGCTGATCGTCGACCTGATCTATGAAGGCGGCATCGCCAACATGAACTATTCGATCTCGAACACCGCCGAATGGGGCGAATATGTCTCGGGCCCGCGCATCATCACCGCCGAGACCAAGGCCGAGATGAAGCGCGTCCTGAAGGATATCCAGACCGGAAAATTCACTTCGGAATGGATGCAGGAATATCGCGCCGGCATGTCGCGCTTCAAGGGCATTCGCCGCAACAATGACAGCCACCAGATCGAGGAAGTCGGCGCCAAGCTGCGCGCGATGATGCCGTGGATTTCCAAGAACAAGCTGGTCGACAAGGCCAAGAACTAAGTTAAATCCACGTTCTTGCCTTTGCGTGTCCTCGGGCTTCGCCCTGCGGGCACGCGGGGATTTCCAAGAACAAGCTGGTCGACAAGGCCAAGAACTGAACCTTGCGCTCGAAGTCCTTGGGTTCGAAGAGCTGAAAATGAAAAACGGCGCCACATGGCGCCGTTTTTCATGTCAGGGCTCCGCTACAGCTAGCTCGTCAATAGGGCGAGTAGCACTGCTGACGCGGGCCGCCATAGGGCTGGAACGTGTTGTCCCAGGCGCGATACGACCGGTAGCGGTTATAGCACCATTGGACATGGGCGCTCGAAACCCGCGTGCGGTAGTAGCGGCGCGGTGGCGCGTCGTAGTAATTGTAGTTGTTGTACATGCTGCCGATGCCGAGCCCAAGGCCAAGGCCTAGAAGGGCAGCCGCGCCGTCATCGTAGTAGCCGCCGCCGTGATAATGATGGCGACCATGGCGCCAACGCCAATTGTCTCCATTGTTCCAGTTTCCGCCGCCGCCATTCCAGTGTCCGTGGCCACCGTTCCAGTGTCCGTTTCCGCCATTCCAATTGCCCGACCGGCGCCATCTCCAATTGCCGCCATTGTTGCCGCCCGCCCAGCCTTCGCGAACCACCATCGGCGCCGCAGTGCTGGCGGGGATCGACACGTCGGGCTGCATCATCGGCCCTGCGGCGGACGGCGCCGTGACGCCGGACAGGATACCGAGGGCAATCAGCCCGGATTTGACCGTGGAAGAAAAGAGCGAGTTCATTGCACTCTCCAAGAGATACAGGCCCCACGCCTATTTTAGGGGGCCTATTGTGGATGTTTGCATCTGAACGGCGGATGAACGGAAAGGTTCCGTCAACCATGGCGCGAGTGGCGTCAGGACCGATCGATCTCCGCTGGCGGTCCTGCGACCTTGTTTTCCGCCGCGCTTGCGGGCAAAGGTCATGACATGTCGCTGCGCCTCGCCACCTTCAATGTCGAGAACCTGATGAACAGGTTCGATTTTTCCGGCTATCGCAACCAGCTCAACGAGGATCGCACGCTGGCGCTGTTCGATATCCAGAGCGAGGCGGAATACAAGATGCTGGAGCAGGCGCGCGCCATAGCCCAGTCCGACGATACGCGCCAGCTGACGGCGCTGGCGATCGCGGCAACCCGCGCCGACATCATCTGCATGCAGGAGGTCGACAACATCGAGGCGCTGAAGGCCTTCGAATATGGCTATCTGTTCAAGATGGTGGGGCAGGGCTACCGGCAGAAGTACACCACATCGGGCAATGATTCTCGTGGCATCGACGTTGCCGTGATGATGCGCAACGAGACCGCGCAGGGCCAGGCGATCGAATTCGTGCGCATGACCAGCCATGCCTACGTCACCTACGAACAGTTCGGGCTGCACACGCCGGAGCTCGAGGCACTCGGCAACCAGGCCAATGAGCGCATCTTCCGGCGCGACTGCCTGGAAGTCGACGTGACCGTGGGCGGCGTGCCGCTGACGCTTTATCTGGTGCACTTCAAGTCGATGGGCTCGCCCCGCAACGGGCTCGACGGACGCGAAGCGACGATGCCGGTGCGCATCGCCGAGGCTCAAGCCGTGCGCCGGATCATCGAGGAGCGCTTCGGCAAGGACCACGCTGCCGACAAGCGATGGGCGGTCTGCGGTGACATGAATGATTACCGGCAACGCGTGAAGATCGCCGGCGACGCGATCGACGGCCACCGCTTCGAGGTGGTCAACGAGAACCAGTCCTGCATCAACGTGCTGACAGAAGGCGGCTTCTGCGAAAACGTCGTCGAGCGGCGGCCGGAGATGAACCGCTGGAGTTTCTACCACACGCGCGGACCGGAAGAACGGCATCTGTGCCAGCTCGACTACATCCTGTTGTCGAAAGGGCTCGCCGCCAGCAATGCGACGGCTGTTCCAGACATCATCCGCAACGGCCAGCCCTGGCGCACGATTTTCCCGCCCGGCCAGGAGGTCGACCGGTTTCCGCGCGCCGGCTGGGACCGGCCGAAGGCATCCGATCACTGTCCCGTGGCGATCACCTTGGACATGACTTGAGACGCCGATGAGTTTCGACCTGCCGCGCAATGTCATCCTGCCGGTCGATGCCGTCGACGTGCGGCTCGATCCCAGCACGCACCCGTTCGCACTGGATAATGCGGAGGCAATCGTCGAGAACTGGCAGCGCGAGCTGGCAGCCAGGCCGGCGCTGTTCGACGGCACGGTGGTGCTGCTGTCGCAACTCACCTATCGCGACAACCGTCTTGTCGGCCGCTGCCATGCGGTCAACTACTCCACCTTCATGCTTTGGCGTAAGCGGCGCGAGAATTCGGGCGCCGAACATGCCTATGCCCATGCCGTGCTGGTGGCCGGCGACAATGCGCTGGTGGCGATCCGCATGGGCTCGCACACGGTCAATGCCGGGCGCGTCTATTTCGCCGCCGGCTCGTTCGAGCCCATCGACTTTCGCGACGGCCAGGTCGACGTCGATTTCAACATGATCCGCGAGGTGCGCGAGGAGACCGGTCTGGATCTGTCGGACGCGCCACGCGGCAAGCGCTACCACGTCCTGTCGACGGCCAGCGGTACGGTGATCTTCCGCCGCTATCGCGAGACCGCGCCGGCCGACGAACTTGCCCGGCGAATCTCAGCCTTCGTCGCCACAGAGACCGAGCCGGAAATCGAGGGGCCGGTCATCATCCGCCACGCCGCCGACCTGCCGGACGGGTTGGCGGCACATATGAAGCCGCTGGTCGAGTGGCATTTTGCGGGCGTGGACTAACGACGCGTCTTGCCCTGCGCCGCCTTGCGATCGTTGCGGGCGGCGACGAAGAACAAGATAAAGCCAAGACCCAGCAAGCCGCCCATCGCCATTCCCATGGTCTGTCCGACGACTGCCTGGAAATCGGCGGCGACCCGATCGGGATTGGCCATGCCGAAGCGGGCGAGATACCACCAGATGCCTGCAAGGACTGCTTCGATGACGACCATCGCCAGGATCAGTCGTGTCTTCTTGCTCATGCTTTGTTCGCCCCCGACCAGAGATATCTTGCCTTAGGGCGTGGAGATCGCCGAGTCGATCGAATCTCATCGAAATGAGGTCGATTTGGGAGTGAAGGCGGCGGCACGCAACGCGCGGCCCCCCCCCTTGCATGCCGCCAATCCGCCTGCTACATACTGAACCATATGGTTCAGTATTATTCTCAGACCCGCTTGGATGCCTCGTTTGCCGCGCTCTCGGACGCCACCCGACGCGGCGTTCTGGAGCAGCTCGGGCGTACAGACGCTTCGATCACGGAGCTTGCCGAGAAGTTCCACATGACCCTCACGGGCATGAAGAAGCACGTCGGCGTCTTGGAGCAGGCCGGGCTCGTCACCACGGAGAAGGTTGGGCGCGTGCGGACCTGCAAGCTCGGCCTACGCGGACTGGAGGAAGAGACGGCTTGGATCGAGGGGTACCGCCAGCTCTGGGACGCACGCTTCAACGAGTTGGACCAGATTGTCGAGAAATTGAAACGGAAGGAGAAAGCCGATGGACAAAAGAAGCGAGAGTGAGCCCATGAACAACCGTACGACGGTCGAACGGAAGTCCGACCGAGAGCTGGTCGTTACGCGAACCGTCAACGGCCCGGCGCGCATCGTGTTCGAGGCGTGGACCAAGCCCGAACTGTTCAAGCAGTGGTGGGCGCCGAAGTCGATGGGCATGTTCCTGCGTTCCTGTGAGATGGATGTTCGTACCGGTGGCACCTACCGTCTGGTGTTCGGCCACGATGCCTCAAACTCTGACGAGTTCTTCGGCAGGTATATCGAAGTGACACCACACTCGCGCCTCGTCTGGACCAATGACGAAGGTGGTGACGTTGGACCCGTCACCACGGTGACCTTCGAGGAAAAGGGTGGCAAGACGCTGCTGGTCCTGCACGAACTCTATCCCTCGAAGGAAGCTCTCGACGCTGCCGGGACCGGGGCGGCGGATGCGATGGGCGAGCAGTTCGAGCAACTGGACGAGCTTCTCGTCGCCCTGGGCGCGGTCGGGGGACGGTCATGAGGTTGTCCGCGCATGGAGTAGCGTCGACCGGTCGTTGATCGGACGGCGACAGCAAACATCCCAAGCTTGTGGATGGAGGTCCCCGTCGGGCTGGCCCGGGCTTACTCGTGCCGCAGCGCGTCGATCGGGTCGAGCCTGGCGCCACGCAGGGCCGGGAAGAAGCCGAACACCATGCCGATCAGTGCCGAGAAACCGACGGCGAGGAGGATGACCGCCGGGCTCGGTGCGAAGGGTATCGTCAGCGTCACCGCGGCAAGGCCGGCCAGCGCTAGGCCAATCAGGATGCCGATGATGCCGCCGAGCAGCGACAGCACCGTCGCCTCGACCAGGAACTGGATGAGGATGTGCTTTTCATGCGCGCCGATGGCGAGCCGGATGCCGATCTCGCGCGTGCGCTCGGTGACCGAGACCAGCATGATGTTCATGATGCCGATACCGCCGACCAGCAGGCTGACGCCGGCGACAGCACCCAGCATGCCGGTCATGGTGGTGGTGGCGCTGGCCATGGCGTCGGCGATCTGGGTCATGTCGCGGATGGCGAAATCGCTCTCGCGGTCGGGGGTGACGCGCCTGATATCGCGCAAGATATCCTCGACGCGCGGCTGCAGTTCGCTGGTCGGCGTCGTGTCGTCGGCGGCGATGTAGATGTTGTCGATGTCGCGGTTGCCGGCGATGCGGCGTTGATAGGCATGCAGCGGCATCAGCACCACATTGTCCTGGTCCTGGCCGAAGCCGGTATAGCCCTTGGGCTCGAGCAGCCCGATGATCTTGCAGGAGGTGCGGTTGACGCGGATGAACTCACCTTCCGGGTCGCCGGCGCCGAAGAATTGCTGGCGCACCGTCTCGCCGATCAGGCAGACGCCGGTGCCGGAGCGGGTTTCGGAATCGCTGAACGGACGGCCGGAAACCAGCTTCCAGTCGCGCGCATCGAGATAGGCGCTGTCGGTGCCGGTGACGCCCGAGGTCAGGCTTTCGGTGCCGAAGATGACGCGGACCTGCTTTTGCGAGGCCGGCGAAATGGCGCGCGCGCCAGTCAGATGCGCGACCAGTGCCGCGAGGTCCTTTTCGGCCAGCGGACGGACCACCTGGTCGAGCCCGCCCGGACCGCCCGGCCCGGCCGGGCGGCCGGAGCGGACGACCAGCAGGTTGCTGCCGAGCTTGGAGATGTCGGCCTTGACCTTTTGCGTGGTGCCGGAGCCGATGGTGAGCATGGCAATGACGGCGGCAACGCCAATGACGATGCCAAGCAATGTCAGGAACGAGCGCAGCACGTTGCGGCGGATCGAGCGCAAGGAGAGGCGGACGGTTTCCCAGATCATGGTTACGCCGTCTCCAGCTTCATGGAATCGGAAGCGACGTGGCCGTCGAGGAAGCGAATGGTGCGCTCGGCATAACCGGCGACGTCGGCCTCATGCGTGACCATGGCGATGGTCAGGCCAAGTTCGGTGTTGAGCTGCGTCAGCAACTCCATGATCTCGTGCGTGCGCGCGGTGTCGAGATTGCCGGTCGGCTCGTCGGCGACGAGCAGCGTGGGCCTTGTGACGATGGCGCGCGCGATCGCCACGCGCTGCTGCTGGCCGCCGGACAGTTCGGCCGGCGTGTGGTGCTCGCGGCCGACAAGGCCGACCTGGGACAGCGCCTGCATGGCAAGATCGCGGCGCTCGCGAGCGGCAACGCCGCGATAGATCAGCGGCAGTTCGACATTTTCCGCTGCCGTGGTGCGGGCCAACAGATTGTAGCCCTGGAAGACGAAACCGACATAGAGGTTGCGCAGCATGGCGCGGCGGTTGCGGTCGAGCCGGCCGGCGTCGATGCCCATGAAGGAATAGGTGCCGGCCGTCGGCGTGTCTAGGCAGCCGATGATATTCATCGCCGTCGACTTGCCGGAGCCGGATGGGCCCATGATGGCGACGAATTCGCCGCGCCGGATGGCAAGATCGACGCCGGCCAGCGCATGGACCTTGGCTTCGCCCTGGCCATAGCTCTTCCAGACCTTGTCGAAGGTGATGAGGGCAGCACCGGCAGCCACGGCCTCAGCTCCGCTGCTGCGATGCGGTGATGACCTCAGCGCCTTCCTTCAGGCCCGAGGTGATCTCGGTCAGCTCGCCATCGGTTGAGCCGATCCTGACGTTGACCGGATGCGGCCGCCCATTCTCCAGCACATAGAGCGTGCGCGAGCCGTCGGTGGGCGTCGTCGCGGCCTGACGCTGGCGGTTGCCGCCGGGGCGACCCATGCGGCCAGTGAACAGGTCGCTGAGGCTCCAGCCGCGGGCCGCCTGCTGGGCCGGGCGATAACGGAAGGCGGTGGCGGGTACGGTGAGCACGTCCTTGCCCTGCCGTGTGACGACCGAAACGGTTGCGGTCATGCCGGGCCGCAGCAACAGCTCGTTGTTGTCGACCTCAAGCCGTGCATTGTAGGTGACGACGCCGTCGGTGGTGACCGAGGCATAGGAAATGTCGCGGATCTCGGCGTCGAACGGCCGGTCCGGGAAGGCATCGACGGTGAAACGGGCATGCTGGCCGGTCTTGACCGCGCCGATGTCGGCCTCGTCGACCGCCGCCACCAGCTCCATGTTTCTGAGATCGGCGGCGATGATGAACAGCACCGGCGCCTGCAGCGAGGAGGCGACCGTCTGGCCGGGGTCGACCGAGCGCGTCAGCACGATGCCGTCGATCGGCGCATAGATGGTGCTGTTGGCGAGGTCGGTCTGCTGTGATTTCAGATCGGCATTGGCGATGGCGAGATTGGCCTCAGCGCTGTCGAGTGCCGCCTTGGAGCGGTCGCGCGTCGCGGTCGCCGCCTCGAGCGACTGGTCGGTCGCCATGCCACGATTGGTCAGCGAGGCCGCGCGGACAAGCGCCTTCTCATTCTCGGCGAGCGTCACCGTGGCGTCCTCGACATTGGCGGCCGCTCCCTTGGCGGATGCCTCAGCCCGCTCGATCTGGACCTGCAGCTTGGCGGTATCGAGGGCGGCCAGCACATCGCCCTTCTTGACCTGCTGGTTTTCCTCGACGGACACCGAACGGATGATGCCTGACAACTGGCTGGAAATATCGACCTGGGTGAGCGGCTGCAGCGTGCCGGTCGCCGACACGGCGACGGTGAGATCGGCCTTGGCGGCAGGCACGGTGGTGTAGTCGATCTTGCCCGGCGAGCCGGCATACCATTGATAAAGGCCAAGACCGGCGGCGAGCACGATCAGTGTCAGCAGCGCATAGAGCCAGCCACGCCGGCGCGTCTTGCGCAGACCTTGCCTGTCGAGCCCGAGCRCCGTCTCGATGGCGGAATCCGATTCCGTCTTTGGCAGATTGACAATCTGGTCCACGTCGGACCCCTATGATGCGCAATGTCCCTATCTGTGCACAGATCAGGCTGACTGGTTCAAATATCAAATTAAATTTCGCCCATGTTGGGATTGAGGCAGGCATGCAAACCCGGAATTACTTACTTTACGACGTGTTTACGACCGAGCGACTGGCCGGCAACCCGCTGGCCGTGGTGTTGGATTGCAAAGGTCTGGACACGGCCGCGATGCAGGCTATCGCACGCGAGTTCAACCTGTCCGAAACGGTCTTCGTGCTGCCGCCGGACAATCCCAAGCACAAAAACCGCATCCGTATCTTCACCCCCGACTATGAAATGCCGTTCGCGGGCCATCCGACGGTGGGCTCGGCGATTGCGCTGGCCGAACTGGCGGGAGAGGGCGGCGCCGGCATCTTCGTGCTGGAAGAAAACATCGGTCCGGTGCGTTGCGCCGTCAGCAAGCATGATGGCAACATTTTCGCCGAATTCGACCTGGCAAAGCTGCCGGAGCCGTTGGGGCTCGAAGCCGATCCGGAGGCGATCGGTGCGGCCCTTGGGCTGGCGCCGCACGAGATCGGCTTCGAGAATCACCGCGTCTCGTTCTGGTCGGCGGGTGTGCCCTATGTCACCATCCCGGTCGCCAATCTCGAGGCAGCGGGCCGAATCCGGCTGGACAACCAGGCGTGGTCGGAGCTGGCGCCGCGTAAGAGCGAGTGGGCCTTTGCCAGCCCCTATGTCTATTGCCGCGAGACGGTGAACCACGAAAGCGCGTTCCATGTCCGCATGATCGTGCCGGGCACGCCGTCCTATGAGGATCCGGCGACCGGCTCGGCGGCGGCCGCCTTCGCCGGCGCCATCATGCATTTCGACGCGCCGACCGACGGTGTTTCGCAACTGTGGATCGAGCAGGGGCTGGAGATGCACCGGCCGTCGCGCATCCGCCTCGAACTGACCGTGCAAGGCGGAAAACTGGCCTCGGCGCGTATCGGCGGCAACGCGGTCAAGGTGGCGGAAGGCAGACTGTTCGTCTAACCGTAGACGGGCTCGGTCGATTTGTCGGGAAATGATTCCGGCAGGGCTGGACAGGACCGATGGTGGCGGCTATATGCCCGCCAACGCCGGTTTTCGCCGGCCGAGTGGGTGCGTAGCTCAGTTGGTAGAGCAGCTGACTCTTAATCAGCGGGTCCACAGTTCAATCCTGTGCGCACCCACCAAATTCTTCAAAGACTTGGTGGAAAAGACCTGAAAGCGAGACGCGTTGACGCGTCTCGGGCATGCGCCGGATATGGTGCGGTCTTCCCAAGACTGGTTGTGAACCTGGCCTTCATGGCGATTTGACCGGCGGCACCCTCAACGGGGCATCAAAGGCTGCGATTGCCGCGCCGAAAAATGCGGTTCAGAAACCTGCCGAGCCGAAATGCGATGCCGTTGTCCGAACTTTGATGGCCATCGGCATCAATGCTGGCCTTGCCGCCCGAAAAATCACTGATGAGCCACCAGAAGAAAACCAGGAAAACCGCCAGAATCGCAGTGTCGATCGGGCCGTTACTTGAATATCCATTACGCCGAAGCACAACTGCAAGCAGCACGGCGATAGTCACAGCAGCGGCAGCAGGATGAAGTTTTTTCATCCACCAGGCCTATTCGAGAATCGTTACAATTGAAAGATACCGCCCTTGCTGTGATGACTGTGGCTTGTCCGATCTAAGCGGGAACTCGGCGTTTACTTCTCCGACACCCCAGCCTCGGCAAAACTTGCCATGCGGGCATGGCACTCCAGCGCCGAGCGGACGATGTTGACGGCGAGGCAGGCGCCGGAGCCTTCGCCAAGCCGCATGCCGAGATCGAGCAGCGGCGGCAGGCCGAGCGCTTCGAGCAAGCCGCGATGGCCCGATTCGGCCGAGACGTGTGCAGCGATCGTATGGGCGAGCCCTGTAGGGTGCAGCCTTGCCAGCGGGGCGGCGGCGGCGGTGCAGACGAAGCCGTCGAGCAGCACGGGTATGCCCAGATGGCGGGCGGCGAGCGTGGCGCCGAAGATGGCGGCGAGTTCGCGCCCGCCGAGTGCGGCGGCAACTCCCAGCGGATCGGCAAGGGCGGCGGTGTGGCGCTTCAGGCCGGCTTCGATGGCGACCACCTTGCGCTTGAGGCCGGCGTCGTCGACGCCGGTGCCGCGCCCGGTCCATTTTTCAGCGCCGCCCCCGAACAGCGCTGCCGAAATGGCGGCTGCCGGCGTGGTGTTGCCGATGCCCATTTCGCCGAAGCAGACCAGATCAAGGTCCTTCGTCACCGCGTCATAGCCGGCTGACACGGCTGCGAGAAACGCCTTGTCGTCCATCGCCGGCCCTTGCGTGAAGTCGCCCGTGGGATGATCGAGATCGAGCGGGATGACATCGAGGTCGGCGCCGGCGATGCGGGCGAGCTGGTTGATGGCGGCACCGCCGCCGGCGAAATTCGCCACCATCTGCACCGTGACTTCGGAAGGATAGGCCGACACGCCTTGCGCGGTGACACCGTGGTTGCCGGCGAAGACAAAGACCTTCACCCGGTCGAGTTTTGGCATATCGCGGCCCTGCCAGCGTGCCAGCCATGCTGCGATTGTTTCCAACCTGCCGAGGCTGCCTTGCGGCTTGGTCAGCGTGTCCTGGCGGCGGGCGACCGCATTTGCGGCGGCATCGCTTCCGGCGGGTAGATCGACGCAGGCGGCGCGCAGTTCATCGAGCGATTTGAAGGACATGGGGGCAAAGTCTCCGAGAAGGGAATCGGGCCAAGGGGGAATCAGGAAAGAGCTACGGAAGCGACGAGCAGCACGGCGATTTCACTCAACTGCTGCAAGGCGCCGATCGTGTCGCCGGTCTGGCCATCGATCTGGTTGAGGCAAAGGGCGCGGAAGGCGGCAAACAGCAGGCCGAGCAGGATAAGCGCGACAATGGCGCCGCCGAGCCCGAGCAACAGCAGAGGGATCGCGCCGAGCACGGCACCGGCTATGGCGGTTTCGAACGAGACGGTACCGGCATCCGCCGAGAGGCCCTCGGGCCGGGCCGGGGGCAAAAGGTGCATGAAGACGCCCAGCACGCCGCGCGAGGCGGCATGTGCGGCCACGAGGGCGAAGAGGGCCTGGGTGGGTTCTGTGAATTCCTGCAGGGCGCTCCAGCGGATCAGCAGCGACAGAGCGAGTGCTGCGGCACCGTAGGCGCCGATGCGGCTGTCGCGCATGATGTCGAGCTTGCGGCCGCGCGATTTGCCGCCGCCAAAGCCGTCGGCGACATCGGAGAGCCCATCCTCATGCAGGCAGCCGGTGGTGAGCAGGGTTGCCACAAGGGCAAGGGCCGCCGCCGGGCCCGTGGCGAGGCCAAACCGTTCCGCCGTGGCAAAGACGATGGCGCCGATCAGGCCGACGACAAGGCCGGCGACCGGGGCGGCCCAGATCGCGGCGGCAAGGCTGCGACCGCGAAAGTCGAAGACGGGCAGCGGCAGCCGGGTGAAGAAGACCAGGCAAAGCGCAATATCGCTAGGGATTTGACGGGGCGAACGGCTGAAGTTCTGGAATTTGAGCCGGATTTCTTCCCAAAGCCGGTTGCCATTTTTCGGGATCATGCTCTAGCCCCTCGCAATGGCGTGGAAGAAGGTGCCGCTGACATGGCCGCGCCGGTAACCCGAGGCGCCAATGGGGTTGCCCTGGCCGTCGGCGAGGTCGGCCAGCGGCTCGTCATTGCCCGTCGCGATCATCTGCGCATAGTGGAATTCGTGGCCGCGGATCAGTGCACCTTGCGCGCCCAACGGACAATCGGCGCGCAGCCGCGCCTCGCGGTAACCGAGATTCATCTTGCGTTTGGCAAAGCTGGTGGAATGGCCGAGTAGGCCGAGCATTCCATGGGTTTCGCCCGACGCGTCCTCCAGGGCTTCGCCCAGCACCATGAAGCCACCGCACTCGCCATGGATGGGCTTCGTCGCGGCGAATCCTGTCATTCCGGCACGGAAATTCGTCGCGGCGGCGAGCTTGCCGGCATGGAGCTCGGGATAGCCGCCGGGCAGCCAGCAGACATCGCAGCCTTCGTCGGGGGCTTCGTCGGCGAGCGGCGAGAACGGGATGATCTCAGCGCCGGCCTTGCGCCAGTGGGTCGCCACATGCGGATAGAGGAAGGTGAAAGCGGCATCTTCAGCCAGTGCAATGCGCTGGCCGGGCGGCGATAGCGCTTCGTCAAAGCCGCCGGGCGTCGGGGTGAGGGGGGTCGCCAAGGCCATGATGGCATCGAGATCGAGCGACTTCTCGGCCATGTCGGCCAGTCGGTCGAGATGCGCCATCAGGTCGTCATATTCGCCGGCCTGGACGAGGCCGAGATGGCGCTCGGGCAGGTTCAGCGTCGGGTCGCGCAGGATGGCGCCGACGACGGGCAGGCCGATCGCCTCGATGGCGTCGCCGGAGAGCCGGCGGTGGCGCTCGCTGCCCAGCCGGTTGAGCACGATTCCGGCCATGCGCACCTCCGGATCATAAGTGGCAAAGCCCTTGGCGACGGCGGCCGCCGTGGTCGACTGGCCGGAAACGTCGAGCACCAGCAGCACCGGCAGGCCATAGAGCCGGGCGAGGTCGGCTGCGGAGCCGGTGCGGCCGGGAGCCGCCGGAATGCCGTCGAACAGCCCCATGGCGCTTTCGAGGATGACGAAGTCGGTATCGTCAGCCGCTTGCGCGGCCAGTGCGTTGAGCAGCGATGGCGGCATCGCCCAGCTGTCGAGATTGACGCCGGACAGACCGGTAGCGGCGGTGTGGAAGCCGGGATCGATATAGTCGGGGCCCGACTTGGCGCCGCGTACTTTCAAGCCCCGCCGGGTCAGCGCGCGCAGGATGCCGATCGTGACGCTGGTCTTGCCCGAGCCGGAGCGCGGAGCGCCGATGATGATGGCGCGGGCGCTCACGGGTTGCCCGCCAGTGCCGCGCGCATGGCGACGATGCCGCCAACGACGATCAGCGCCGGCGAGGTCAGCCCGGCGGCGGCGGCTTCCTCGGCAATGGTGGCGAGCGTGGCGACGACGGTCTGTTCCTGCGGCGTCGTCGCGGCAACGATCACTGCCGCCGGCGTCGACGGCGCCAGCCCACCGTCGAGCAGTGCCGCGGCGATGAGGGGCAGATTGGCCATGCCCATATAGACGACGACCGGCTGGCCGGTGCGGGCGATTGCGCCCCAGTCGATATCGTCATCGGAACCGGCGGCGTGGCCGGTGGCCAGGATCACCGCCTTGTTGATGCCGCGCATGGTGGCGGGGATGCCGGTAGCGGCCAGCGCGCTCAGCCCCGATGTCAGGCCGGGCAGTACGCGGAACGGGATATGCTCCCGCGCCAACGCCAAGGCTTCTTCACCGCCACGACCGAAAATATAGGGATCGCCGCCCTTCAGCCTGACGACGCGGCGACCTTCGCGCGCCAGCCGGACCAGCAGGGCGGTGATGTCGTCCTGCTTCATCGACGGTTTTCCGCCGCGCTTACCGGCGAAGAAAAGCTCGGCGTTTGCGGCAACGGCTACGACATCGGAGGAGACCAGCGCGTCGTAGACCAGTGCATCCGCCTCGGCCAGGGCCGCCAGCACTTCCAGGGTCAGGCAGCCGGGGTCGCCCGGGCCGGCGCCGGCCAGCCAGACATGGCCGGGCTCTAGCCGGCGCGGCTTGAAATTCAGCCGGGACAACGCCTGCTCGAGCGTGGCGTTCTCGCCCTTGTTCCTGGTGCTGGCGCTCACAATCCGTCCCGTCCGCGAAAACGCCGCTGGTAGTGGGCGTCGTATAATGAACTCTCGCCAAAGCCTTCCGCCGCCAGCGAACGGCCGACGAAGATGATCGCCGTGCGCTCCATCGGATCGGCAGCGAGTTGTGCCTCGATTGTTTCCAGCGTGCCAGTCAGCACGCGCTCGTCCGGCCAGGAGGCGCGGAAGACGATCGCCACCGGGCAATCCGCACCATAGTGCGGCGTCAACTCGGCGACGACGCGATCGATGGCGTGGATGGCAAGATGTATGGCGAGCGTGGCGCCGGTGCGGCCGAAGCCAGCCAGCGTTTCACCAGGCGGCATCTTTGAGGCGCGGCCGGAGATGCGGGTCAGCACCAGGCTTTGCGCGACTTCGGGAATGGTCAATTCGCGGCGAAGTGCTGCGGCCGCGGCGGCGAAGGAGGGGACGCCCGGCGTCAGCGTGTAGGGAATGCCGTGCTTCTCCAGCCGCCGGATCTGCTCGGCAACCGCGCTCCACACCGAAAGGTCGCCGGAATGCAGACGGGCGACATCATGGCCGGCCTTGTGCGCCTCGAGACACGCGGCCTCGATCTCGTCGAGCGACATCGGCGCGGTGTCGATCAGTTTTGTCCCAGGCGCACAGTGCTGCAGCAATTCGGGCGCGACGATCGAACCGGCATGCAGGCAGACCGGGCAGCTTGCCAGCAACCTGGCGCCACGCAGCGTGATGAGATCGGCGGCGCCTGGACCGGCACCGATGAAATGCACGGTCATGGCGCGTCTCCGCTGATGGCGATGGCGCAGGTCACGGGGCCGTGCACTGTACGGGCTCCAAGCAGCCTCGCGCCCCTGCCGGCGACGGCAAGCGCGGATGCTTCGGAAACCGATGGCGTGCCGGCCAGATCCTGTGAGAGAACGGATTGGCTGAGCGTGGCCGACGAGGCTGCCTCGATCGCGGCCTCGTTGGCGATGATGATCGGAAGATCGAGCTGATGTCCGGCGGCGAAAATGGCCTTTTCGTCCTGCTTCAGGGGAGCTGTCGCCAAGGCAGACAACGCTGTCATCGTCAGCCCGTGCGTTTCCAGCGCGGTTTCTATCGCCGCGAGTACGTCTTCGACTGTCACGCCTTTTCGGCTGCCGATGCCTGCGACCATCATGGCTTCACCCAATTCCATTGGGTGACCGGCATGGCAGGCCGCCACGCCTGCATCGAGCCCACCGGCGACGCGCGGGATATGTTTATGCGGGTAAGGTCGCCGCCGAGCGAGACGTGGCGCGCGAGAAGCAGGGTTTCCATCTCCAGTGTCACCGCGTTGGCGACGAGACGGCCGCCGGCGCGCAGGGCCTTGATGGCAGCGTTCAACACGCCGGTATCGCTGCCGCCGCCGCCGATGAAAATCGCGTCCGGCGTGTCCAACCTGGCGAGCGCCTTGGGTGCACTGCCCTCCATCACGATCAGGCCGGGAACGCCACAAGCAGCAGCGTTGCGGCCAATGCGGGCGGCTCGGATCGGGTCCGCCTCGATGGCGATGGCGCGCATCGAGGGATGGGTGAGCATCCATTCGATGCCGATGGAGCCGGAGCCGGCGCCGATGTCCCACAGCAACTCGCCGCGACGTGGCGCCAGCGCCGACAGGGTGATGGCGCGGATTTCGCGCTTGGTGATCTGGCCGTCATGGTCGAACAGATGATCGGCAAGGCCAACCGTGAGCGGCAGGACGCGCGCATCAGGACCCGATTCAACGTCGATCGCCAAAACATTGAGCGGATTGATGTTTTCGAGGTCGAAGGCATCGGCGCGAGCCGAGCGCAGGTTTTCGTTCGGACCGCCTAGCGCCTCAAGAACCGTCAGCCGTGATGCGCCGAAGTCGAGTTCGGTCATCAGGCGCGCGATTGCAGCAGGCGCTGCGGCGTCCGACGTCAGCGCCAAGATGCGCGCTTTCGGCTGCAGCAGCGGCCGGATCAGGTCGAGCGGCCGGCCATGCAGCGACACGGTGTCGATATCCGGCAGCGGCCAGCCAAGGCGGGCCGCTGCCAGCGAAACGGCCGATGGTGCCGGGATGACATGCATCTCCCGCGCCTTCACCTTGCGGGCGAGAGTGGCGCCAACCCCATGGAAGAACGGATCGCCGGAGGCGAGCACACAGACGTTTCTGCCGGCAAGCGCCAGCACATCAGCCATCTCGGCATCGAAAGGAACCGGCCATGGGCGCGCCTCGCCCTTGGCGAAGGAGGCGACAAGGGCGAGGTGCCGCTTCCCACCGAAGATAATCTCCGCCTTGGCGATCAGCCGCTTGGCCTCGTCGCCGAGACCCGCTAAACCGTCCTCGCCGATGCCGACGACTGTAAGCCATCTTGAGTTGAGCTTGGCGCCGCGCGGTCCTTCAGCAGGCATGATGACCCACCGCATTCTGATCCTCGGCGGAACCACGGAAGCCCGGCAGCTGGCCGGAAAACTGACGGCGCGCGCCTCGGTCACGCTGTCGCTGGCCGGCCGCACCGAAAGCCCGGTTGCGCAAGGGGTGCCGGTGCGAACCGGAGGGTTTGGCGGCGCCGATGGGCTGGCTGCCTATCTGCGGGACACTCGCACCGACCTTCTGATCGACGCCACCCATCCCTACGCAGCGCGAATCTCGGCCAATGCGGCGCAAGCCGCGCACGTGGCCGGCGTGCCTATTTTGGCCCTGAGGCGGCCGGGCTGGGAGCCTGTCGCAGGCGACCTCTGGACGCAGGTCGATATCGTCAGCGATGCCGTGCAAGCGCTGGGTCCCGCGCCTCGTCGCGCCTTTCTGGCGCTGGGCCGGCAAGAGGTTGCCGCTTTCGAAGCAGCGCCCCAGCATCACTATCTCATCCGCAGCGTCGATGCGGTCGAGCCGAAGCTGGCCGTTCCCGATGCTCACTATCTTTTGGCCCGGGGGCCGTTCCGCGAGGCGGAAGAACGTACGCTGCTCGAAGAGCATCGCATCGACATCGTAGTGTCCAAGAACAGCGGCGGCGAGGCGACCTATGGAAAGATCGCCGCGGCGCGAGCACTTGGCATCGAGGTGGTCATGGTCCGCAGGCCGGCCTTGCCGGATGTTCCTTCGGCTGAAACCGTCGAAGCGCTGGCCGCCATTGTCAACCAGTTCGGGGCCGATCATCTTCTCTGACCTGTGGACGAGCGCGGCGTGTAGACCAGCGCAGGTCTGTCGTTGCGCTTGATGATCCTGGTTTCTGGCGAGCCGATGATGATGCAGGTCGCCATATCGGCTTTTTGTGCGTCGACATCGGCCAGTAGGAACACGTCGATGCGCTCGTCCGGACGGCCGGCGGCACGGCCGAAAATCACCGGCGTGGTGCCGGGCAGGATGGCGGTCAGGCATTCGAAGGCGCGGCCGAGTTGCCAGGGGCGCGCCTTGCTGATCGGATTGTAGAGCGCGATGACGAAGCCGGCGCCGGCCGCCGCCAGCAGGCGCAGCTCGATCAGTTCCCAGGGTTTCAGATTGTCGGACAGCGAAATGGCGCAGAAATCATGGCCGAGCGGGGCACCGATGCGGGCGGCAACCGCGAGCATGKCGGTGATGCCGGGCACCACATTGACATCGACCGCACGCCATTCAGCCGGGCCGGCCTCGATCGCCTCGCAGACTGCAGCCGCCATGGCGAAGACGCCGGGGTCGCCACCGGAAACGACGGCGACGTCATGGCCTTCCGCGGCTTTGGTCAAGGCGTCCTTGGAGCGGGCGAGTTCCTCGCGGTTGTCGGAGGCAACGCGAGTCTGGTCCGGGCGCAATTCGAGCCGGTCGAGATAGGGCTTATAGCCATAGAAGAACGCTGCCTGCGCCACCGCGTGGCTGGCCTCAGGCGTCACCTGATTGGCATTGCCGGGCCCGAGCCCGATGACGGTGATACGGCCGCTCATGCCTGCGCTCCCAAGGCGCCGGGCCGGCCGGACCAGCCGGCGACCAGCACGATGGCAAAATAAGGCGCCTTGTCGTCCTGCTTGTCGGCAAGTCGCATCGAGACGCTGCCGGCCATGGTGCCGCGCTCGACATAGACGGCGCGCGCCAGCTTGCCGGTTGCCTCCAGCGCTCGCCTGATCTTGGGC
>NZ_JBFUDZ010000014.1:0-128694 GCF_056404455.1 Mesorhizobium sp. P2_D1 | reverse complement strand
GCCATGGTGCCGCGCTCGACATAGACGGCGCGCGCCAGCTTGCCGGTTGCCTCCAGCGCTCGCCTGATCTTGGGCAGGTTGCGGCCGACCTTCATGATGACGGCGGCGTCGGTGTCGGCCAGCCGCCGGGTGAGTTCGAACTCGTTCATCGTGCCCGGCAACACCGTCAGCACATCGTCGCCCTGGACGATCGGCAGGCCGGTCGCCGACCAGCAGCCGGACATGGCAGTGACGCCGGGAATGACCTCGGTCGGAAAGCGATGGGCGAGCCGCACATGCAGGTGCATGTAGGAGCCGTAGAACAGTGGGTCGCCCTCGGACAGCACGGCAACCATCCTGCCTGCTTCAAGGTGTTCGGCGACCTTCTCTGCGGATTCCTCGTAGAAACCGGCGATCTGCGAACGGTAGTCGTCGTGATCCTTGTCGATTTCGGTGGTGACAGGATAGAGCAGCGGCAGTTCCGTCATGCCGGGGCGGAATTGGGCTTCGACGATGGCGCGCGCGTTGCTGTTGTTGCCGCGCTTGGCGAAATACGCCACGACATCGGCCTCGGCCAAGGCTCGTGCGGCCTTCAGCGTCAACAGTTCGGGGTCGCCGGGACCGGTGCCGACACCGACGAGACGGCCTTTGGGGAGCGCGTTCACAGGCCAGGCCTCGCCAAGGCGTTGAGTGCGGCGGCAGTCATGGCGCTGCCGCCAAGCCGGCCGCGCACGATGGCATAGGGCACGCCATAGGAATTCTCGGCCAACGCATCCTTGGATTCGGCCGCGCCGACGAAGCCGACCGGCATGCCGATGATCGCCGCCGGCTTCGGCGCACCGTCGCGCAGTTTTTCCAGCAAATAGAAGAGCGCGGTCGGCGCATTGCCGATGGCGACCACCGAACCGGCCATGCGCTCTCCCCACAGGTCGATGGCGGCCGCGGAACGGGTATTGCCGATCTCCCTGGCGATTTCGTGTGTGCGCGGGTCGCGCAAGGTGCAGATCACCTCGTTGCCTGCCGGCAGCCTGGCGCGGGTGACGCCATGCGAGACCATCTCGGCGTCGCAGAAGATCGGCGCCCCAGCCGAAAGTGCCGTGCGCGCGGCGGCAACGAAATCCGTCGAAAAGACAAAATGGCTGGCAGCCTCAACCTGGCCGCAGGCATGGATCATGCGGATGGCGACATCGGCCTCTGCTTCGGAGAAGCGCGACAGGTCGGCCTCGGCGCGAATGATGGCGAAGGAGCGCTCGTAGATCGCCGTGCCGTCGTGGATATAGTCGTAGGCGGCCATGCTCATTCCTGTCGGTAAGCCTCGGCGATGCCAGCCGCGCCAAGCCTTGTCAGGCAAGCGGCGGCGGTTTCGCCGGGAAGTCGTGCGCTGCGGATCGCTGCCGCGACGCGGCTGATGCCGCGCTCGGCGTCATAGCCCGGCCTGTAGCTGGCAGGAAGGCCCTTTGCCGTCGCGTTCACGACAAGTCCGGCTCCGTTTTCGCCGCCGACCAGGGTAAGCGCAGCTTTGCCCGGATGGGCGCAGCCCTTGGCGCAGCCGGAAATGTGCAGGGTGAAGTCGAGGATGTCGGCATTTTCAGCGGCAATCGCCTCGGCAATGTCGCGCGTGGCGATCCGGCCCGAGGCGCAGGCCGGCGTGCCGGGACAAGCGGCGATGCGTGTGCGCGGATCGGCGGCGTCGGTGACGAATCCGAGGGTGGTTGCGGTGTCCTGAAGGGGCCGGTTGGCGGCTGTCGGCTGGCCGAGGAAGAGCAGCGCGCGGCCGGGGGCGAGGCGGATTTCCGACGTGCCGAGGGCGAGGGCGCCTTGGGCGAGGCTGATGATCTTGTCCGCCGGCATGCTGCCATAGGGGAGGGCGATGCCGAGGGCGGTGGTGGTGGCGGCCAGGTTGAAAATGCCAATGGGTAAGGG
Organism: Mesorhizobium sp. P2_D1; assembly: GCF_056404455.1. NCBI lineage: Bacteria > Pseudomonadati > Pseudomonadota > Alphaproteobacteria > Hyphomicrobiales > Phyllobacteriaceae > Mesorhizobium > Mesorhizobium sp. P2_D1. The sequence goes on along the minus strand of NZ_JBFUDZ010000014.1, from coordinate 126,792 downwards.
AGTCGATGGCGCAGGAAGGCGATCCTTCCCACCCCCCTCTGTCCTGCCGGACATCTCCCCCGCAAGGGGGGAGATCGGCAATTTTGCTGCGGGCTCTTCTTTTGCAATCTCAACGATTGGTCGCAGGCTTGTAAATGGCGAAAACAGTGATGATGGCGCAATCTCCCCCCTTGCGGGGGAGATGTCCGGCAGGACAGAGGGGGGTGGGACGGAGTGCCAACTTGCAAGAGAAGCTAGCTGCCTCTCGGTCAAATCCCTTGCATGGGCTTCGCGGCCCTTCTCGGCAATCATCCTGAGCACGGCAACGGCAATATCGCATGCTGCATCGTCTTCCACCGTGGCCAGCGGTCTCGCATTCCGCCCATCACCCGCGGCAGACACCAGCCACCGTACTCCCGCATCGCTGCGCGTTGCGGCAAGCCGCACATCGGCCGTTACCGAATCCAGTAGAAGCTGCCCGCCGCCGTCGACAACGACCGAAACCTTCGGGCCGAGCCGTTGCACGAGCCCGGCTTCCTCGACCGCTGTCCTGATCCGTTCAGCCAGCGGCTTGGGATCGGCAATCTCCTGCGGATCCATGCCGGCCAGCGGCCCGGTCTCGACCGGCACGCCGGTGCGCACCGCGATATCAAGCGCATCGACCTCCGCCGCCAGCAGCGGCGCGCTTTCCGATGTCAGGCCGCGTATCTGCAGACTGCCGCGCGCGGTGACTTCCATGATGCCGTTGCCGTGCCGCAGGGCCGATTCGGCGAGTGCGATCAAAAGCTTTGGCGACAATCCTCCAGAAGATGGGCCTCCAGCAACGGGGTTGAGCCGAACCAGCAGGCCGTCGCCGGTCTGCATGGGGGCAGCCAGAGCCGGGCAGGCGCCGCGACGCGAGAAGGCGTTCATGCCGCAACCCCAAGCGCTTCAGCCTCGGCGATGAGGGCGGCGAGATCGTCGTCGATGGAATTGCGCAAGGGATGCCAGAGCCCGCGCCGCCGCGCCGACTGGAAGCGCTCGGCTATGACTTTGGCGGCGGCAGGGTTCTCGCGCAGGATGAAGGCGCGCACCAGGGGATCGCCGAGATAGGCGTCATGTACCGCCTCGATCAGCGTGCCTGATATCGCGAGGGTGGTTTCGGCAAAGCCGACCAGCCGGTCAACGGTTTCGGCGAATTCGGAGGCGCCGCGCGGGCCGTGGCGCATCTGCCCTGATATGAAGCGGGCATTGACGGCGCGGGCCCGTACGACGCGGGCCACCGCATCACCAAGCGAACGCGGCTTCGGCTTTTGCGGATCGGTGGTGTCGAGCACGATGACATCGGCATTCCTGCCAAGCGCTGCAAGTGCTGCCGAAAAGCCACCGATGAAGGCGACGTCAGCGGAACCCTCTAGGATATCGCGGCCGGGATCATCGCCGGTGTGGACGAGAAGATCGGCTTCGGCGATGCGGCCCTCGAAGGCGCCGGTTGCCAAGACGCCTTCGCCCCCTGCGCCGCCATAGGCATGCGAGGTGGCGTCGAGATATGCGCGGCCAATTTCTTCGCGCGCCGCCCAGTCGCCGCTCGACAGCAAGTCCTCGACGCCGGCGCCGTAGGTGCCGGGCGAAGTGCCGAAGACGCGCGGGCTGATCTTGCCATCCGCGCGGGTCTTGGCCGCCAGCGGGTTTTCCGAATCCTCCTCGTCGCGGGCGGCAACGGCGTTGGCCGCGGCATCGATCAGCGCGATCTGGGTTGGGAACATGTCTCGGAACAGGCCGGAAATGCGCCAGGTGACGTCGACGCGTGGTCGGCCGACGGTTGCCGGCGGTAGCACCTCGATGCCGGTGATGCGGCCGGTCGCGGCATCCCATTGCGGCCGGCAGCCCATCAGCGCCAGGCCCTGTGCGATCTCCTCGCCGCCGGTGCGCAGCGAGGCTGAGCCCCAGAGGTCGATGATCAGCGAACGCGGCCAGTCGCCATGCGACTGCATATAGCCACGCACCACTTCCTCCGCCGCCGCCCTGCCGAGGTCATAGGCGGTCGGCGTCGGCATGGTGCGCGGGTCCGACGTGAACAGGTTGCGGCCGGTGGGCAATACATCGGCGCGTCCGCGCGCCGGCGCCCCTGCCGGGCCGGCTTTGACGTGGCGGCCATCGAGTGCCGCCAGGAATGCCATCGTCTCGGCTGCCGCGCTTTGACGCCGCATGGCGTCAGGCTCGTCCTCGGAGGCGCGGCCGTAGATATGCAGCCCGTCCTTGATGGCGAAATCCTTGAGGTCGCAAAGCCAGGCGTCGATGCGGCGCAACGCTTCGTCGGGCGCGTCGGTCTTGGCGACGCCCGCTTCGGACGCGAGGCCGGCTTTCTGGGCGGTGTCGACGATCAGCTTTGCCAGACGATCTCGGCGGCGGCGGTCGAGCCCATCGGCCTGGGCATACTCGTCGACCAGCCGCTCGAGCCTATGCTGATCCTCGTCCAGTCCGGCGCCGGTCAGCGGTGGCGGCAGATGCCCAAGGGTGACAGCGGCGATGCGCCGCTTGGCCTGTGCGGCTTCGCCGGGGTTGGAGACGATGAAGGGATAGATCACGGGCAAGGGACCGGTGACGATCTCGGGAAAGCAGTCTTGGCTGAGCGCAACCGTCTTGCCGGGCAGCCATTCCAGCGTGCCGTGGGCGCCGACATGGACAAGCGCATGAGCGCCGAGCGACTGGCGCAGCCACAGGCCGAAGGCGATCAGCGCATGCCGCGGCGGCAGCGTCGGGTCGTGATAATCGGCGCGCCGATCCACTGACCGGCCGCGGTCGGGAGCAAGCGCCACGGTGACGTTACCGAAGGTGGCGGCCCGGAAGGGGAATTTTGCGGAGGTTAGCGCCTCGCGCAAACCTGTTTCATCTTTCGCCTTACCCCAGGCGGCTTCTACGGCAGCTATCGCCGCCCTCGGCAGTTCGGTTGAGAAGCACAGATAGTCGTCAAGCTTCAGCCCGTGGTTTGAACTTTCCAGCAAATCCAGCAGCGCACGCGGCGTTTGCGGAATGCCGTCAACGGCATAGCCCTGTCCCTTGAGGTCCTGCAGCATCGCCAGCACGCTGGACGGCACGTCGAGGCCGACGGCATAGCCGGTGCGGCCGGGAGCACTCGGGTAGTCGGGGATCAGGATGGCCAGCTTGCGCTCGGCGCGGGGTGTTTCTTGCAGCTTGATGAAGGCCGCGACGCGGTCCGCGACTTGCGCCACACGATCCGGCTCCGGCCGGTTGGCGAAGGCGCGGTGACCAAGTGCTGGATCGACCTCGCTCTCGCCCTTGAAGGAAATGGCGCCGGCCAGGATGCGGCCGTCGAGTTCGGGCAGCACGACATGCATTGCGAGGTCGGCGGGCGCCAGCCCACGCTGGTTGTTTTCCCAGATGTCGCGGCGGGTGGTGGCGACGATGACCTGGAAGACTGGCACGCCGGCACGATCGAACAGGGTTTCGACGCCGGGTTCGGCGCCGGACGCGAAGGCGGTCGCGGTGACGATGGCGGCAGGTTTCAACGAGGCCAGCGCGGTTTCGACGAACGCCAGCGATACCGGGTCCTTGAGGCTGGAGACGAAGATGGGGACTGGCGTCATACCGCGCTGCCGCAGCGCCCCAAAAAGGGCGTCGATCGGTGCGACATCGGCGGCGAGCAGCATCGAGCGGTAGAACAGGATAGGGATCACAGCATTTCCCTGCCCCTCGAGGGGAAGGGGGACGACGCCGCGGCCCGGCTCATAGTATCCAGCCTTCGGTACGGCGACAGGCGCCGAAATTGTTGCTTCGGATCCAGCCAGCCGCGCCAGCTTCTGCACCAGCGCGCTCATATTGGCTGGACCGCCCTCGCGAAAATAGTCGAGCAGGCCGTCGAGTTCCTCGCGCGGCAGTGTCGAGGCTTCGATCAGGCGCAGATCCTCGTCGCGGCATTCGCCGGGCAGCAGCGCCAGTTTTATACCGCGCGCGCGGGCGGTCGAGGCAAGCTGGTCGCAGCCGTAGCGCCACCAGTCGTAGCCGCCGAGGATGCGCACGAGGATGACTCTGGCATGGCGGGCGACGCTGTCGATCCAGAGGTCGACGGACATCGGATGACGCAGGTCGCGCAAGGCCGCCAGCCGCATCGAGGGCAGGCGCTCGGCATCGGCCTTCCATGCCGCCGCCAGTCCGGCGAGATCGCTGTCGGTGAAGGACAGGGCCACGATATCCGCCGGCGTCTGCCGCAGATCGACCGGCTCGGCGAGATCGTCGAGCGAGGCGGAGGTCGTGGTGAGGATGTGCATCGCGGCCCGTGGTTTGCGTCAGCCGGCGAGTATACGCTCGATCGCCGGGCGGTTCAGCCCCTTCAGGCCGATGACGACGAGTCGCGAGCGGCGGTCATCCCCGGCCGTCCAGGCGCGGTCGTAGTAGTGATTGACGCGCGGTCCTACGGCCTGCAGCAAGAGCCGCATCGGCTTGCCGCCGACCTCGACGAAGCCTTTCACGCGCAGCACGTTTTCTTCCTCGGCGGCGGTGGCGACGCGTTTTGCCAACTCGTCCGGATTGGCGATCGAGGCAATGTCGATGACGAAAGAGTCGAAGTCGTCGTGCTCGTGGTCGAGTTCGTCGTCGTGGTGGGTCTTGCGGTTCTCGATGTCGTCCTCGACGGCAAGGCCAAGACCGAGCAGCACAGAGGGATCGACCTTGCCTTGCGACGTCGGCACGATCTTCACGGCGCGAGCGATGTGCTCGTTGATGATGGCGTTGGCGCGGGCGGAGCCGGCGGTGTCCATCAGGTCGCTCTTCGACAGGATGATCAGGTCGGCGCAGGCGATCTGGTCCTCGAACACCTCCTCGACCGGATCGTCGTGATCGAGCGTCTCATCCTGGGCGCGCTGTGCCTGAAGTGCGTCCATGTCATTGGCGACGCGGCCTTCGGCGAGTGCGGGACCGTCGACGACGGCGATGACGCCATCGACCGTTACGCGACTCTTCACCGTCGGCCACTGAAAGGCCTGGACCAGTGGCTTGGGCAGAGCCAGGCCCGAGGTCTCGATCAGGATGTGGTCGACCTTCGGCGACAGCGACAGGATCTGGTCGAGCGCCGGCACGAAATCGTCGGCAACGGTGCAGCAGATGCAGCCATTGGCCAGTTCGACGATGTTTTCCTCCGGGCAGGTGTCGATGCCGCAGCCCTTCAGGATCTCGCCGTCGATGCCGATGTCGCCGAACTCGTTGACGATGATGGCGATCCGCTTGCCGCCGGCGTTTTCCAGGAGATGGCGGATCAGCGTCGTCTTGCCGGCGCCGAGGAAGCCGGTGACGACGGTGCAGGGGACGCGGGAGACGGAGGCAGTCATGATCAGTCCTTCAGCATGTCGAGGGGAGGGATGCGGGCCACGAGGCCGCGCTTCAGGCTATCGGGACGGCCGCGCCACGGGATCAGGCCGTCGGTCGAGGTGGCGAAGAGTTTTGCCCCAGTGACGAGATCGGCACCGCTCGATGTGGTCAGGTCGCCGAAGACGTAGCTCCAGCAGCCATCGCGCAGGATGGCGGCACTGAGCCGGCGCTTGCAATTGCCGAGGCATTCGACGCTGCGGACGCGGATGTTTTCGCCAGATGCGGCGCGGCGTGTTTCATCCGCAAGCAGTTCGCCGGCGCGGGGATGGGCGTCAGAACCGGTTTCATCACGACAGGAGGCACAGACGATGACGGTCACGCCGTCAAGGGCATCGCTCTCGCCGGACGCATTGTCCGCTGTGCCAGCCGAAAAACTGCTGTCGTGGTCCAAAAATCGGGCTCCTTGCCCGGAAACCCGCCGGGCGATCGGATTCTACAGTCGCAGACGGCAGGTCTCCTGGCTCGCGGGTCATCGCCTTGGGTAGCCGCCTTCCCGGGAATACCCCAGTGGCTTTCGGCCTTGGCTCTTCGCTTACAGTTGCGGGGACAGCCGCGGATTTGAAATCGGAATTTCGCACCGCATTCCCTCTTGGCTCCTCTCGTTGAAGAGAGGAGACCGTCTGGAGCGGATTTAGGCTTTTGCGGGCGGCGGTGTCAACGTGGGCTTACGACACGGTCAGGTCGGCCAGCGCCGGACCCAAATCACCGGCTGATGTCACCTCTATACGTTCAAGGCCGAGCCAGCCCTGCATCTGCTTCAGTTCCTCGAACAGTTGGGCGGCGGTTTCAGGCGGCGCGCCCGGCTCGGCATAGGCCGCATGGACGCGCAGGACACTGGCGGGGCGATCGGCCTTGAGGTCGACGCGGCCGACGATCCGGTCGCCGAGCAGGAACGGCAGGACGTAGTAGCCATACTGGCGTTTATCGGCCGGGGTATAGATCTCGATGCGATAGTGGAAATCGAACAGCCGCTCGGTGCGCGACCGTTCGAAGACGACCGGATCGAACGGCGCCAGCAAAGCGCGGGCCTCGATTTTTCGTGGCAAACGCGCGTCTTTATGAAGATAGGCCGGCTTGTCCCAGCCTTCGACACGCACAGGCAGCAGTTCGCCCGTTTCGACCAGTTCCTCCAGCCGGCCCTTCATGTCGGCAGGGGACAGGCGGAAATAGTCGCGCAGGTCGCCTGATGTCGCGATGCCGTGGGCGCGGGCGGAAATGCGCAGCAATTCGCGGTGCGCGTCCTCGGCGGCGGGCACGGGCAGGTCGAGGATCGCTTGCGGCAACACGCGCTCCGGCAGATCGTAGAACCGCTCGAAGCCGCGACGGTGCGCCGTGGTGATGCGCCCGGCCCAGAACAGCCATTCGAAGGCATGCTTGGCATGGCTCCAGCCCCACCAGCCGCCCGAGCCTTTCTGGCCTTCGAGCGCGGAAGCGGCGATCGGACCGCGATCGGCGACCTCGCGGTAGATCTGTTCGATGTAGCCAGCGTGCTCGCGGCCCCATTTGGCGAGGCCGAGATACATTTCATCGCCGCGCTCGGCCCGCTGCATGCGCCAGCGCATCAGCGGGTAGGTCTCGACCGGCAGGAAGGAAGCCTCGTGCGCCCAGTATTCGAACACCGTGCGCTTGCGCGTCACGGCGGCATTGTCGAGCAGAGCGAGCGGATAGGGGCCAAGGCGCGAATAGAGCGGCATATAGTGGGCGCGCACCACCGCACTGACGGAATCGATCTGCAGCAGGCCGATGCGGGAGAGAACGCGGGCGAAATGGCGGCGGTCGGGCGTACCGGCAGGGCGGGGATCGAGAAACCCCTGGGCGGCGAGCGAGATGCGCCGGGCCATGGCAAGCGAGATCTTTTCCTTCATGCAGGCATCACTCTGAGGGTGGTTGGCCGAAGTTCTGACGGGTGATTCCGGCTCATGCTAGCAGGGTTTTGGCGGCAACCATGTCAGGAGACAAAAGTGGAGTAAAAAGCGAAGGAAATCAAACAGGAGCGGATCGGACCAGTTTCCTCGGATATGCCGTCCAGGACCGCGTTTTGAACAAGGTTTGACTTGCTTCGCTGGAAGTGCTGCGCTAACCCTCGCCGCGTTGCAGCATAGGCCCTTAAAACGGTTCAGCGGTTAAACTGTCACGCTTCCGCATTAGGGTCCGGTGCTGTAATCAACGTGGATTGGCGCCAACGGAAAGCCGAGCATGAACGCACTTCTAGGTTCATACCTGCCCATCGTCCTGTTCATCGGCGTGGCCCTGGTCGTCGGGCTGGCGCTGCTGGCCGCCCCCTTCCTGGTCGCCTACCGCAATCCCGATCCCGAAAAGCTTTCCGCCTACGAGTGCGGTTTCAACTCGTTCGACGACGCCCGCATGAAATTCGACATCCGTTTCTACCTGGTGTCGATCCTGTTCATCATCTTCGACCTGGAAGTGGCTTTCCTGTTTCCGTGGGCGGTGTCGTTCTCGAAGATCGGCATGCTCGGCTTCTGGTCGATGATGGTCTTCCTGGCGGTGTTGACCATCGGCTTTGCCTATGAATGGAAAAAAGGAGCGCTGGAATGGGATTGAACGACAGTTCCGGCACGCTCGTCGCGCCGAAGCCCAAGGGCCTGATCGATCCCAACACCGGCAGGCCGGTGGGGTCCGACGATCCTTTCTTCCTCGAGATCAACAACGAACTGGCCGACAAGGGCTTTCTCGTCACCTCGACCGAGGCGCTGATCACCTGGGCGCGCAGCGGTTCGCTGATGTTCATGACGTTCGGCCTCGCCTGCTGCGCGGTCGAGATGATCCATACTTCGATGCCGCGCTACGATTCGGAGCGGTTCGGCGTTGCGCCGCGCGCGTCTCCGCGCCAGTCCGACATCATGATCGTCGCCGGCACGCTGACCAACAAGATGGCGCCGGCGCTGCGCAAGGTCTACGACCAGATGCCGGAGCCCCGCTACGTCATCTCGATGGGTTCCTGCGCCAATGGCGGCGGCTACTATCACTATTCCTATTCGGTGGTGCGTGGCTGCGACCGCGTCGTGCCGGTCGACATCTATGTGCCCGGCTGCCCGCCGAGCGCCGAAGCGCTGCTTTACGGGATTCTTCTCCTGCAGAAGAAGATCCGCCGCACCGGCACGATCGAACGGTAAATCCATGACCGCATCCCTGAGCGAACTGTCGACCTATCTCGGCGAGAAGCTGATCGGCCGCGTGAATGACGCCGCGATCGCCTATGGCGAACTCACCGTCCATGTCGAGCCGCGCAATCTGGTCGAGGTGATGACTTTCCTGCGCGACGATGCGCGCTGCCTGTTCATCTCGATCATCGACGTCTGCGGCGCCGATTATCCGTCGCGGGCCAAGCGCTTCGACGTGGTCTATCACCTGTTGTCGCCGAAGCAGAACGTGCGCATCCGCGTCAAGGTCCAGGCCGACGAGGAGACGATGGTGCCGTCGATCACCGGGGTCTATCCCGGCGCCGACTGGTTCGAGCGCGAGACCTACGATCTCTATGGCGTGCTGTTCTCGGGCCATCCCGACCTTCGGCGCCTGTTGACCGATTACGGTTTCGAAGGCCATCCGCTGCGCAAGGATTTCCCGCTGACCGGCTTCGTCGAGGTGCGCTACGACGACGAGGCCAAGCGCGTCATCTATGAGCCAGTCGAGCTCAAGCAGGAATTTCGCAATTTCGATTTTCTCTCGCCATGGGAAGGCACCGACTACGTGTTGCCGGGGGATGAGAAGGCGGCAGCGAAATGACTCTCGGTTCCGGCAAGAACGACATTGTGAAGGCGGCGCGCGAGGCGGCACAGGCGGCGGCAAAGAGAGCTGACGCAAATTACGACCCGGCGAAGCCCCTGACTGGGTCCCAACGACTTTTCATCAACCTGGCAAAAGCTGCCATCGCCCTGATTGTCGTTTTTGCTGTCTATTGGCTGGGTTATAGGGCGGCTTGAGATCATGACCGAACATTCCGTCCGCAATTTCAACATCAACTTCGGCCCGCAACACCCTGCGGCGCACGGCGTTTTGCGCCTCGTGCTGGAGCTGGACGGSGARGTSGTCGAKCGCGTCGATCCGCAYATCGGSCTGCTGCATCGCGGCACSGARAAGCTGATSGAGGCCAAAACCTACCTGCAGGCGGTGCCTTATCTCGACCGGCTCGACTATTGCGCGCCGATGAACCAGGAGCATGCTTTCGCGCTGGCCGCCGAGCGCCTGCTCGGCATCGACGTGCCGAAGCGTGGCCAGCTGATCCGCGTGCTCTACTGCGAGATCGGCCGCATCATGTCGCACATCCTCAATGTGACGACGCAAGCGATGGACGTCGGCGCGCTGACGCCGCCGCTGTGGGGCTTCGTCGAGCGCGAAAAGCTGATGGTGTTCTATGAGCGCGCCTCCGGCTCGCGCATGCATGCGGCCTATTTCCGCCCTGGCGGCGTCCATCAGGACCTGCCGCAGAAGCTGGTCGAGGACATCGGCAAGTGGATCGACCCGTTCCTGAAGTCGATTGACGACCTCGATCAGTTGCTCACCGGCAACCGCATCTTCAAGCAGCGCAATGTCGACATCGGCGTCGTCTCGCTGGCCGATGCCTGGGCCTGGGGCTTCTCGGGCGTGATGATACGTGGCTCGGGCGCGCCCTGGGACCTGCGCAAGTCGCAGCCCTATGAATGCTATTCGGAAATGGATTTCGACATTCCGATCGGGAAGAACGGTGACTGTTTCGACCGCTACCTCGTGCGCATGGAAGAGATGCGCCAGTCGGCAAAGATCATGCGCCAGTGCGTCGACCTTTTGCTCGGCAAGGAGAGCACCGGCCCGGTGTCGAACCTTGATGGCAAGGTGGTGCCACCGAAGCGCCAGGCGATGAAGCGCTCGATGGAAGCGCTGATCCATCACTTCAAGCTCTACACCGAGGGCTACCGCGTGCCGGCCGGCGAGGTCTATGCGGCGGTTGAAGCGCCGAAAGGTGAATTCGGCGTGTATCTCGTCTCGGACGGCTCCAACAAGCCGTACCGCTGCAAGCTGCGCGCCCCCGGTTTCGCCCATCTGCAGGCCATGGATTTCCTCTGCCGCGGCCACATGCTGGCCGACGTCACCGCCGTTCTCGGCTCCCTCGACATCGTGTTTGGTGAGGTCGATCGCTAAATGTCAGTCCGCCGTCTCGCAGAAGCCAGCGTCCAGCCAGCATCCTTCGCCTTCAATCGGGCGAATGCGGCAGCGGCGAAGCAATGGCTCAAGAAATATCCCAAGGGCCGCGAGCAGTCGGCGATCATTCCGCTTTTGATGCTGGCGCAGGAGCAGGAAGGCTGGGTGACGAAGGCTGCCATCGAGACGATTTCGGACATGCTCGGCATGCCTCGTATCCGAGGGCTGGAAGTCGCCACCTTCTACACGCAGTACCAGTTGAGCCCGGTCGGCACCCGCGCCCACATCCAGGTTTGCGGCACCACGCCCTGCATGCTGCGCGGCTCGGAAGCGCTGATGGATGTGTGCCGCTCAAAAATCCATCACGATCAGTTCCACACCAACGACAAGGGCACCTTGTCGTGGGAAGAGGTCGAGTGCCTCGGCGCCTGCGTCAACGCGCCGATGGTGATGATCTTCAAGGACACGTTCGAGGATCTGACGCCAGAGCGGCTGGCCGAGATCATCGATCTCTACGGCGCCGGCAAGGGCGCCTCGGTGGCGCCGGGGCCGCAGAACGGCCGTACCGGCTCGGAGCCAGCCTCCGGCCTCACGACCCTGAAGAGCGAAAAGGCGATCCTCAAGTCGACCCGCGACAAGGAAGCCAGGGAGGCGGCCAAGGCCGCGAAGGCGGCGCCCGACGCGATAATCGCCACGGTCGCGCCCGCTGCCGCTCCTGTCGCACCGTCCAATGCCAGCAAGCCGAAGACCGATGCGCCTGAAACCAGCCCGGCCTTGAAGACGCCTTCAAAGACCAAGGTCGCGCCGGCAGCTGAAAAGGCGGCGAGCGTTTCGGCCCCGCCGCATTCGGCCGCCAATGCCAACAAGGCGGCCCCCGAAGTCGAGCAGGTTTCCAAGCAGCGCAATGGCCCGAGGACCAAGGCCGAGCCGGCAGCCGCCTTCAAGGCGCCGGAGATCAAGGTGCCAGCCGCGAAGGCTGACAAGCCGGCCAAGCCGTCGCTCGAGGACAAGAACCGCCCGGCTGGCATCGACAGGCCGGCGCTGGTCGACGACCTCAAATTGATCTCTGGTGTCGGCCCGAAGATCGAGGGCGTCCTGCATTCCTTGGGCATTTTCACCTTCGCGCAGGTTGCTTCCTGGAAGAAGGCCGAGCGCGAGTGGGTGGACGGTTATCTCGCTTTCCACGGCCGCATCGATCGCGACGACTGGGTCAAGCAGGCCAAGGCGCTCGCCAAGGGTGGCGTCGCCGAATACATCCGCGTCTTCGGCAAGAAGCCGGTCTGAGGGACGAAAAATGCTTCAGGACAAAGACCGCATCTTCAACAACATCTACGGCCTCTTCGACAAGTCGCTGGCCGGCGCGATGGCGCGTGGCGCCTGGGACAACACGCCCGGCATCGTCGCCAAGGGGCGCGAGTGGATCGTCAACGAGATGAAGGCATCCGGCCTGCGCGGGCGCGGCGGCGCCGGCTTCCCGACAGGTCTGAAATGGTCGTTCATGCCCAAACAGAGCGACGGCCGGCCGAGCTACCTCGTCATCAATGCCGACGAATCCGAGCCGGGCACCTGCAAGGATCGCGACATCCTGCGCAATGACCCGCACACGCTGGTCGAGGGCGCGCTGCTTGCAGGCTTCGCCATGGGTGCGATTGCCGCCTACATCTATGTTCGCGGCGAGTTCATCCGCGAGCGCGAGGCGCTGCAGCGGGCCATCGACGAGGCCTACGAAGCCAAGCTGATCGGCAAGAACAACACGTCCGGCTACGACTTCGACATCTACATGCACCATGGCGCCGGCGCCTATATCTGCGGCGAGGAGACGGCGCTGCTCGAAAGCCTCGAAGGCAAGAAGGGCCAGCCGCGGCTGAAGCCGCCATTTCCGGCCAATGTTGGCTTGTATGGTTGCCCGACAACCGTGAACAATGTCGAATCCATCGCCGTTGCGCCGACCATCCTGCGCCGCGGTGCCGCCTGGTTCTCGTCCTTCGGCCGGCCCAACAATGTCGGTACCAAGCTTTTTTGCGTGTCCGGCCACGTCAACAACCCGTGCACGGTCGAAGAGGCGATGTCGATCCCGTTCCGCGAACTGATCGAGACGCATTGCGGCGGCATTCGTGGCGGCTGGGACAATCTCCTGGCGGTCATCCCGGGCGGCGCTTCGGTGCCACTGGTGCCGGCAGAGCAGATCATCGATACGCCGATGGATTTCGACGCGCTGCGCGACCTCAAATCCGGCCTCGGCACGGCGGCTGTCATCGTCATGGACAAGTCGACCGATATCGTGAAGGCGATCGCGCGGCTTTCCTACTTCTACAAGCACGAGAGCTGCGGCCAGTGCACGCCGTGCCGTGAAGGCACCGGCTGGATGTGGCGGGTGATGGAACGGCTGGTGCGCGGCGAAGCGCAGAAGCGCGAGATCGACATGCTGCTCGACGTCACCAAGCAGGTCGAGGGCCACACGATCTGCGCGCTGGGCGACGCGGCGGCATGGCCGATCCAGGGTCTGATGCGGCATTTCCGCGGCGAGGTGGAACGGCGCATCGACGAGTTTTCGCGCAATGCGCACCGGGCCGAGCCGGTGATGGTGGCGGCGGAATAGAGACTTGTGAATTCGGGCGAAAGCCCGGAGCGGAATGCGGGCAAGTGCCCGATTTGAGACAACCGGGGCGGGCGAACGAAGAAACGACCAGGAGATATCTATGGCGCCGTATTCGACACCCTACTCATTGATGCCCAATTTGGACCAGTTCGAGAAGATGAACCAGGATCTGACCAGGATGATGCCGAAGGAGATGGCGAGTGCCGTCAACCTTCTCGCGCATCCTGTGGCGAGTGCCGCGGCGATGTCGGCGCTCGGTATCGGGCTGGCGAACCACGCCTTCGGCGTCTGGCTGGGCGCACTCTCGGGGGCTGCCGAAGCCTCGCAACGGCTGCTGCAGCCGATCGTCGATGATTTCGAGGCGCGCACCGAGCGCTTCCCGGAGACGGAAAAGAGCGCCTCCAAGGCCGCTCGCGCGGCGACCAAGACCTTGATCGCCGAAGCGCAATCCTTCGCGCAGGACGTGACTGACATGGTTGCCAGGGAGGCAGCCGACGCAGTGCCGGTCGCCGACGGCGGCCCAGCAGCAGGCCCGGCTCCGGCCGGGTTGATGCCGGAGGATTTCAGGCAGCCGAAGGCTATGGACAAGCCGGCGGAGCCGTCGGACCTCAAGGCGATATCGGGCATCGGTCCGAAGCTGGAGAAGGTTCTCAATGGCCTGGGTATCTGGACATATGCCCAGATCGCCGCATGGGTGCCGGAAGAGGTTGCCTGGGTCGAAGATTATTTGTCGCTCACCGGCCGTATCGTCCGTGACGATTGGACTGCCCAGGCGTCGGCACTCGCCGTCGGGAAATGAATGAAATGCCGGGTGCGGTTTCGACCGTGCCCGGGACAAGAGATTGCGGGAAATCCGCAGGGGTTTGAGGCGAATGGCAAAGCTCAAGGTCGACGGGAAAGAGATCACTGTACCCGACCACTACACGCTGCTGCAGGCGGCGGAAGACGCTGGCGCGGAAGTGCCGCGTTTCTGCTTCCATGAGCGGCTGTCGATCGCCGGCAATTGCCGCATGTGCCTGATCGAGGTGAAGGGCGGACCGCCCAAGCCGCAGGCCTCCTGCGCCATGGGAGTGCGCGACCTGCGCCCCGGCCCGAATGGCGAGGCGCCGGAAATCTTCACCAACACGCCGATGGTCAAGAAGGCCCGCGAGGGCGTGATGGAATTCCTGCTGATCAACCATCCGCTGGATTGCCCGATCTGCGACCAGGGCGGCGAATGCGACCTGCAGGACCAGGCGATGGCCTTCGGCGTCGATTCCTCGCGCTATCACGAGAACAAGCGCGCGGTCGAAGACAAGTATATCGGCCCGCTGGTCAAGACGGTGATGAACCGCTGCATCCATTGCACGCGCTGCGTCCGCTTCACCACCGAAGTCGCCGGTATTTCCGAACTCGGCCTGATCGGTCGCGGCGAGGACGCCGAGATCACCACCTATCTCGAACAGGCGATGACCTCGGAGCTGCAGGGCAATGTCATCGACCTTTGCCCGGTCGGCGCGCTGACCTCGAAGCCGTTTGCCTTCCAGGCGCGGCCGTGGGAACTGACCAAGACCGAATCCATCGACGTGATGGACGCCGTCGGCTCGGCGATCCGCGTCGACAGCCGCGGCCGCGAAGTGATGCGCATCCTGCCGCGCGTCAACGAGCAGGTGAACGAGGAGTGGATCTCCGACAAGACCCGCTTCATCTGGGACGGTCTGCGCACGCAGCGGCTCGACCGCCCCTATGTGCGCAAGGATGGCAGACTGGCACCGGCAAGCTGGGCCGAGGCCTTCGCCGCGATCAAGGATGCGGTGTCGAAGACAACACCAGAAAAGATCGGCGCCATTGCAGGCGATCTGGCCGCGGTCGAGGAAATCTATGCGCTGAAGCTGCTGATGGCTTCGCTCGGTTCGAAGAACACCGACTGCCGTCAGGACGGCGCCGCACTCGATCCGGCCCTCGGACGGGCCAGCTATATCTTCAACCCGACCATCGAGGGCATCGAGCAGGCCGACGCGGTGCTGATCATCGGCGCCAATCCGCGCTATGAAGCCTCGGTGCTCAACGCCCGCATCCGCAAGCGTTGGCGGATCGGCAATCTGCCGGTCGGCGTCATCGGCGATGTCGGCGACACGCGCTACGACTATGAACAACTGGGCGCCGGACCGGACTCGCTAAAGGATCTGGCCGACGGCAATGGCAAATTCTTCCAGACGCTGAAGAAGGCGACGCATCCGCTGATCATCGTCGGCCAGGGCGCGCTGGCGCGCGCCGATGGTGCGGCCGTGCTCGGCCAGGCGGCAAAGCTCGCCGCCGCCGTCAACGCCGCCAGGGCGGACTGGAACGGCTTTGCAGTGCTGCACAATGCGGCCGGTCGCGTCGGCGGCCTCGATCTCGGCTTCGTGCCGGGCGAGGGCGGCAAGAACGTCGCCGGTATGCTGGGCGAGATGGAACTGCTGTTCCTGCTTGGCGCCGACGAGATCGATATGGCCAAGACCGGCGGCGCCTTCGTCGTCTATATCGGCACGCATGGCGACCAGGGCGCGCACCGTGCCAATGTCATCCTGCCGGCGGCAGCCTACACCGAAAAGTCGGCCACCTATGTCAACACCGAAGGCCGCGTGCAGCAGACCAACCGCGCCGGCTTCGCGCCGGGCGATGCGCGCGAGGACTGGGCGATCCTGCGGGCGCTGTCGGATGTACTGGGCAAGAAGCTGCCGTTCGATTCGCTGCCGCAGCTGCGTGCGAAGCTCTATGGCGAATTCCCGCATCTGGCCCGCATCGACCAGGTCGCGGCCGGCAATGCCGAGGACATCGCCAAGGTGGCGAAGCTCGGCGGGCGGCTGAACAAGGGCACCTTCACCTCGCCGGTCGCGGACTTCTACCTGACCAACCCGATCGCGCGGGCATCGGCCGTGATGGCGGAATGCTCGGCACTGGCCAAGAGCGGCTTCAAGCAGGCGGCGGAATAAGCATGGACACTTTCTTCTCCTTCTACGTGCTGCCGGCGCTGCTGATCCTTCTCAAGTCGGTCGTGCTGATCGTCGTGCTTTTGATCTTCGTCGCCTACATCCTCTACGCCGACCGCAAGATCTGGGCGGCGGTGCAGCTGCGCCGCGGCCCGAACGTGGTCGGCCCATGGGGAACGCTGCAGGCCTTCGCCGATCTTTTGAAGTTCGTCTTCAAGGAACCGGTCATCCCGTCCGGCGCCAACAAGGGCGTTTTTCTCCTGGCGCCGCTGGTTTCTGCCGTGCTGGCGATCTCGGCCTGGGCGGTCATTCCGGTCAACCAGGGCTGGGCGATCGCCAACGTCAATGTCGGCATCCTCTATGTCTTCGCGATCTCCTCGCTCGAGGTCTATGGCGTGATCATGGGCGGCTGGGCGTCCAACTCGAAATATCCGTTCCTCGGCGCGTTACGTTCGGCCGCACAGATGGTGTCCTATGAAGTCTCGATCGGCTTTGTCATCGTCACCGTGCTTTTATGCGCCGGTTCGCTCAACCTGTCCGACATCGTGATGTCGCAGCAGGATGGGCTGGGCACCAAGCTCGGCCTGCCCAATACCTTCCTCGACTGGCACTGGCTGTCGCTGTTCCCGATGTTCGTCATTTTCTTCATCTCGGCGCTGGCCGAGACGAACCGGCCGCCCTTCGACCTGGTGGAAGCTGAATCGGAACTGGTCGCCGGCCACATGGTCGAATATTCGTCGACGCCGTTCCTGCTGTTCTTCCTCGGTGAGTATGTCGCCATCGTGCTGATGTGCGCGCTGGCCACCATCCTGTTCCTCGGTGGCTGGCTGCCGCCCTTCGACTTCGCGCCGTTCACCTGGGTGCCGGGCGTCATCTGGTTCGTGCTAAAGGTCTGCTTTGTGTTCTTCGGCATCTCCATGGTGAAGGCCTTCGTCCCGCGCTACCGCTACGACCAGCTGATGCGGCTCGGCTGGAAGGTGTTCCTGCCGATCTCGCTGTTCATGGTGGTCGCCACCGCCGCCTTCCTCAAGATCACGGGGTTTGCGTGATGTCCGCTCTGTCCCAAGCCGCAAAATCGCTGCTGCTGCAGGATTTCGTCAGCGCCTTCTTCCTGTCGATGCGCCAGTTCTTCGCACCGAAGGAGACGATCAACTATCCGCACGAGAAGGGGCCGACCAGCCCGCGCTTTCGTGGCGAGCATGCGCTGCGCCGCTATCCCAACGGCGAGGAGCGCTGCATTGCGTGCAAGCTCTGCGAGGCGATCTGCCCGGCGCAGGCGATCACCATCGAAGCCGGCCCGCGCCGCAATGACGGCACGCGCCGCACGGTGCGTTACGACATCGACATGGTGAAGTGCATCTATTGCGGCTTCTGCCAGGAAGCCTGCCCGGTCGACGCCATCGTCGAGGGGCCCAATTTCGAATTCGCTACGGAGACGCGCGAAGAGCTCTACTACGACAAGGACAAGCTTTTGGCGAATGGCGACCGATGGGAGCGCGAACTGGCGCGCAACATCTCGCTGGACTCGCCGTATCGCTGATATTTGACGCATGGACGGGGCGAGGGGCCTCGTCTAAGGACAACGCGACTTGGGAACCGGAGGCGGTACCAAGCCACAGAAGCGGACATGGCGAGAGCCGGTCCGGACAGGAACCCGGGGGAACCCCATGCTGAGTGGACTAGAGGCGGCCTTTTTCTACCTCTTCGCCTTTGTCGCGGTGGCGTCGGCGTTCATGGTCATTTCGTCGCGCAACCCCGTGCATTCGGTGCTGTTCCTGATCTTGACCTTCTTCAACGCGGCCGGCCTGTTCATGCTGACCGGCGCCGAGTTCCTGGCGATGATCCTGCTCGTCGTCTATGTCGGCGCGGTCATGGTGCTGTTCCTGTTCGTCGTCATGATGCTCGACGTCGATTTCGCGGAGATGAAGGAAGGCGCGCTGCAGTATGCGCCGATCGGCGCGCTGGTCGGGCTGATCCTGGCGGCGGAGCTTATCGTCGTGCTGGGCGGTTACACATTCGCACCGCAGCTCGCCTCGACGGTCTCCAAGCCCATTCCGGACCTCGCCACGCGCTCGAATACGGCAGCACTCGGCGACATCCTCTATACGGACTACCTCTACTACTTCCAGATCGCCGGCCTCGTGCTCTTGGTCGCCATGATCGGCGCCATCGTCTTGACGCTGCGCCACAAGGAAGGGGTCAAGCGGCAGTCGATCGCAGCCCAGGTCGGCCGCACCGCGGCGACCGGCATGGAAATCCGCAAGGTCAAGTCGGGCGAAGGAGTCTGAGATGGTCGTCGGCATCGCACATTATCTGACCGTATCGGCGATCCTGTTCACGCTCGGCGTGTTCGGCATCTTTTTGAACCGCCGGAACGTCATCGTCATCCTGATGTCGATCGAGCTGATCCTGCTCGCGGTCAACATCAACTTCGTCGCTTTCTCCGCCGCACTCGGCGATCTCGTCGGCCAGGTGTTCGCGCTGTTCGTGCTGACGGTCGCGGCGGCCGAGGCTGCCATCGGACTTGCCATTCTCGTCGTCTTCTTCCGCAACCGCGGCTCGATCGCGGTCGAAGACGTGAACATGATGAAGGGTTGACGGAACCACCATGTATCAGGCCATCGTCTTCCTTCCCCTGCTCGGCTTCCTGATCGTCGGCCTGTTCGGCACGTCGCTCGGCGCCAAGGCGTCCGAATACATCACCTCAGGCTTCCTGGTGATCGCGGCGGTGCTGTCGTGGGTTGCGTTCTTCAGCGTCGGCTTCGGCCATGGCGAGGTGTTCACCGTGCCGGTGCTGCGCTGGATCCAGTCGGGCGGATTGGAAGCGTCCTGGGCACTCCGGATCGACACGCTGACGGTGGTGATGCAGGTGGTGGTCAACACTGTGTCGGCGCTGGTCCACATCTATTCGATCGGCTACATGCACCACGATCCGAACCGGCCGCGCTTCTTCGCCTATCTGTCGCTGTTCACCTTCGCCATGCTGATGCTGGTGACCGCCGACAATCTGGTGCAGATGTTCTTCGGCTGGGAAGGGGTGGGTCTCGCGTCCTACCTGCTGATCGGCTTCTGGTACAAGAAGCCGTCGGCCAACGCCGCCGCGATCAAGGCCTTCGTCGTCAACCGAGTCGGCGATTTCGGCTTCGCGCTCGGCATTTTCGGTCTGTTCGTGCTGTTCGGTTCGGTCAATCTGGGCACCATCTTCGCCAATGCGGCGACGTTCATTCCCGCTGAAGGCGCGCCGCAAGGTGCCGCCGTGCTGACCTTCCTCGGGCACGCGCTCGACAAGCAGTCGGCAATGACGATCGTCTGCCTGCTGCTGTTCATGGGCGCCATGGGCAAGTCGGCGCAGGTGCCGCTGCACACCTGGCTGCCGGACGCCATGGAAGGCCCGACGCCGGTCTCCGCACTCATCCACGCCGCCACCATGGTGACGGCGGGCGTGTTCATGCTGGCGCGGTTGTCGCCGCTGTTCGAACTGTCGCATTCGGCGCTGACGGTCGTGACCTTCATCGGCGCCTTCACCGCCTTCTTCGCGGCAACCGTCGGCCTCGTCCAGAACGACATCAAGCGCGTCATCGCCTATTCGACCTGTTCGCAGCTCGGCTACATGTTCGTGGCGCTCGGCGTCGGCGCCTACGGTGCCGCGATCTTTCACCTGTTCACCCATGCCTTCTTCAAGGCGCTGCTGTTCCTCGGCTCGGGCTCGGTCATCCACGCCGTCTCCGACGAGCAGGACATGCGCAACATGGGCGGCCTGCGCAAGCTGATCCCGACCACCTACTGGATGATGGTGATCGGCACGCTGGCGCTGACCGGTGTCGGCATTCCGGTGACGGTCATCGGCACCGCCGGCTTCTTCTCCAAGGACGCCATCATCGAAAGCGCCTTTGCCGGCCACAATTCGGTTGCCGGCCTCGCCTTCGTGCTTTTGGTCATCGCCGCCTGCTTCACCTCCTTCTATTCCTGGCGGCTGATCTTCATGACCTTCCATGGCGAGCCGCGGGCGAGCCATGAGGTGATGCACCACGTCCATGAATCGCCGCCGGTGATGCTGGTGCCGCTGTTCATCCTGGCCGCTGGCGCGCTGTTCGCCGGCATCATCTTCCACGGCGCCTTCATCGGCGAGGGCTATGCCGAGTTCTGGAAGGCATCGCTGTTCACACTGCCGGACAACCACATCCTGCACGAAATCCACGAACTGCCGCTGTGGGTCGAGCTCTCGCCCTTCATCGCTATGCTGATCGGCTTCGCGCTGGCCTGGAAGTTCTACATCCGCTCGCCGGAATTGCCGCGAAGCGTCGCCGCCAACCACCGCTTGCTCTACGCCTTCCTGCTCAACAAGTGGTATTTCGACGAGCTGTACGACTTCCTGTTCGTGCGGCCGGCCAAGCGGCTCGGTCGTTTCCTGTGGAAGACCGGCGACGGCACCATCATCGACGGTCTTGGTCCTGACGGCATCTCGGCGCGCGTCATCGATGTCACCGACCGCGTCGTCAAGCTGCAGACCGGCTACCTCTACCACTATGCCTTCGCCATGCTGATCGGCGTTGCCGCACTCGTCACCTGGATGATGCTCTGATGACCGCCTGGCCAATCCTCTCGCTGGTCACCTTCCTGCCGCTGGTTGGTGTGCTGCTCATCCTGTTCATCAATGATGACAGTGAAAACGCGCGCCGCAACATCCGCGCCATCGCGCTGTTGACGACGACGTTCACGTTCATCATCTCGCTGTTCATCTGGACCGGCTTTGACAATTCGCAAGCGGGTTTCCAGTTCGTCGAGAAGGTTGCCTGGCTCGACTCCGGCATCTCCTACCATATGGGCGTCGACGGCATTTCAATGCTGTTCGTCATCCTGACGACGTTCCTGATGCCGCTCTGCATCCTGGCCTCGTGGGAAGCGATCGAGAAGCGCGTCAAGGCCTACATGATCGCCTTCCTGCTGCTCGAAACGCTGATGATCGGCGTGTTCTGTGCGCTGGACATCGTGCTGTTCTACGTCTTCTTCGAGGCCGGCCTGATCCCGATGTTCATCATCATCGGCGTCTGGGGCGGCAAGCGGCGCGTCTATGCCTCGTTCAAGTTCTTCCTCTACACGCTGGCCGGCTCGGTGCTGATGCTGCTCGCCATCATGGCGATGTTCTATCAGTCCGGCACGACCGACATCCCGACGCTTTTGACGCACAATTTCCCGGCCAACATGCAGACTTGGTTGTGGCTCGCCTTCTTCGCCTCCTTCGCGGTGAAGATGCCGATGTGGCCGGTGCACACCTGGCTGCCTGACGCGCATGTCGAAGCGCCGACAGCGGGCTCGGTGATCCTGGCCGCAATCCTGCTCAAGATGGGCGGGTACGGCTTCCTGCGCTTCTCGCTGCCGATGTTCCCGCTGGCGTCGGAAATGTTCGCGCCGCTGGTGTTCACGCTGTCGGTCGTCGCCATCATCTACACCTCGCTGGTGGCGCTGATGCAGGAGGACATGAAGAAGCTGATCGCCTATTCCTCGGTCGCCCATATGGGCTTCGTGACCATGGGCATCTTCGCCATGAACCAGGAAGGCGTGCAGGGCGCGATCTTCCAGATGCTCAGCCACGGCCTTGTCTCGGGCGCGCTGTTCCTGTGCGTCGGCGTTATCTACGACCGCATGCACACGCGCGAGATCGACGCCTATGGCGGGCTGGTCAACAACATGCCGAAATACGCCACCGTGTTCATGGTCTTCACCATGGCCAATGTCGGCCTGCCCGGCACCAGCGGCTTCGTCGGCGAGTTCCTGACCATGCTCGGCGTCTTCCGGGTCAACACCTGGGTGGCGTTCTTCGCAGCCACCGGCGTCATCCTGTCGGCAGCCTATGCGCTGTGGCTCTATCGCCGGGTGATTTTCGGCGCGCTGACCAAGGACAGCCTGAAGGGCCTGCTCGATCTGTCGCCGCGCGAGAAGGTGATCATCTACCCGCTGGTCGTGCTGGTCATATTCTTCGGCGTCTATCCGGCGCCCGTCTTCGACGCGACGGCCCAATCGGTCAAGTCGCTCGTCACCAATGTCACTGCATCCATCGGCGCCGCGCAGACCGCGGCGGCGAATTAACCCAAGGGTTTTGCGAACCATGACGCCGGACCTTCTCTCAAGCCTGTCGCTGTCGACGCCAGAGCTGATCCTCGCCATCGGCGCGCTGGCGCTGCTGATGGTCGGCGCCTATTCGCGCGCCAACACCGCCAATACGGTGACCGGCCTCGCAGTCGCCGTGCTGGTGTTATCAGGCGCCTGGCTGGTCTTCCGCACGGGGCAGGGCAGCGCCTATGGCAATGCCTTCATCCAGGATTCCTTCGCCCACTTCATGAAGGTGCTGGCGCTGATCGGCTCGGCGGTGACGCTGGTGATGTCGATGCGCTTTGCCAAAGCGGAGCATTTCGACAAATTCGAATATCCGGTGCTGATCCTGCTTTGCACGCTCGGCATGATGCTGATGATCTCGGCCAACAGCATGATCGGGCTCTATCTCGGCCTCGAACTGCAATCGCTGGCGATCTACGTGCTGGCGGCGATCAACCGTGACAATCTGCGTTCGACCGAGGCCGGCCTGAAGTATTTCGTCCTCGGCGCACTGTCGTCGGGCATGCTCCTCTATGGCATCAGCCTGGTCTACGGCTACACCGGCAACACCGGCTTCCAGGAGATCGCCACGGCGTTGGGCAGCGGCGAGCGCCAGCTTGGCCTGGTTTTCGGTCTGGTCTTCGTGTTGGCCGGCCTTGCCTTCAAGATCTCGGCGGTGCCGTTCCACATGTGGACGCCCGACGTCTATGAAGGCGCGCCGACGCCGGTGACGGCCTTCCTGGCGGCTGCTCCCAAGATGGCGGCGATGGCGCTGATGGTGCGCGTCACCATGGGCGCGTTCAAGCCGATCGCCTCGGACTGGCAGCAGATCATCGTCTTCATCTCGATCGCCTCGATGGCGCTCGGCGCCTTCGCGGCGATCGGCCAGACCAACATCAAGCGACTGATGGCCTATTCCTCGATCGGCCACATGGGCTACGCGCTGGTCGGCCTTGCCGCCAACAGCCAGGCGGGCGTGCGTGGCGTCGCCATCTACATGCTGATCTACCTGGTGATGACGCTCGGCACCTTCGCCTTCATCCTCGCCATGCGGCGCAAGGAAGGCAATGTCGAGTTGATCAGCGACCTGGCCGGTCTGTCGTCGACCAACCCGATCATGGCGACGATCCTGACCATCCTGATGTTCTCGCTGGCCGGCATTCCGCCGCTCGCCGGCTTCTGGGGGAAATGGTACGTCTTCCTCGCCGCCATCAACGCCAACCTCTACGCGCTGGCGATCATCGGCGTGCTGGCCTCGGTGGTGGGTGCTTATTATTATCTGCGCATCATCAAGATCATGTGGTTCGATGAGCCGGTTGGCGGCTTTGTGCCGATGGCGAGTGAACTGCGCCTGGTGCTCGGCGTCAGTGGCGCCTTCGTGCTGTTCTACGTGCTGATCGGCGGGCCGATCGGCACCTATGCCGAAGCCGCTGCCAAGACATTTTTCTAAACGGCATGGCGTTTCGGCTGGCTCCTACCTCGGCGTCGGAAGGGTTCCGGCTCGAGGCACATGACAGCGTCGGCTCCACCAATGCGCTGGCGCTGGACCATGCCCGGGCGGGCGACCCCGGCAGATTGTGGGTCGTTTCCAAGAAGCAGGAAAGCGGGCGCGGGCGGCGCGGCCGTGTCTGGGCGACGCCGGAAGGCAACCTCGCGGCGACGCTGCTTGTCATCACCACTGCCGAGCTTCGTCTTGCCGCGACGCTGGGCTTCGTCGCCGGGCTGGCGCTGGCCGATGCGCTCGACGCGGTCGTGCCGAAGGGCCGGATCGCCATAGGCCTCGACGGCGCAAGTGCGGGCAAAAACCGGTTCGAGCTGAAATGGCCGAACGACGTGCTTGCCTCGGGCGCCAAGCTGGCCGGCATCCTGCTGGAATCGGCGATCCTGGACGGCGGCCGTTTCGCGGTGGCGGTCGGCATCGGCGTCAATGTTGTGGCATATCCCGAGGATTTGCCTTATCCGGCAACTTCATTGCGCGCGCTGGGCGCGACATGCGATGCGGAAACATTGTTTCTGGCGCTGTCGGATGCCTGGAGCGAGAATGCCCGGTTGTGGGATGAGGGGCGCGGACTTGCCGCTGTCAGGCAACGCTGGCTGGCACGGGCTGCGGGGCTTGGCGGCGAGGTTGCTGTCAGAATTGACGGTAATGTGGTGCGCGGCGTGTTTGAAACCATTGACGAGGACTGCCGTTTCGTGATCCGCGACGATGAAGGTTCTATTCTGACGATCGCCGCCGGCGACGTGCATTTCGGCGCGGTGGCGTCTGCCCGCGTCTAACGGGCTGGCCTGAGGGCCAGGAAGGAAAAAACATGGCGAAAGCGGAAAACGCCGAACTCGTCTTCGTGCCGCTCGGCGGCGTCGGCGAGATCGGCATGAACTTCGCCCTCTACGGCTACGGCCCGCCGAGCGCGCGCGAGTGGATCGTCATCGATGTCGGCGTCACTTTCCCCGACGCCAGCCTGCCCGGCGTCGACCTGGTGCTGCCCGACACGCGCTTCATCGAGGAGAACCTCGCCAATCTGCGCGGCATCATCATCACGCATGCGCATGAAGACCATTATGGCGCGCTGCTCGACACCTGGCCGAAGCTGAAGGCCCCGGTCTGGATGACGCCGTTCAGCGCCGGCCTGCTCGAAGCCAAGCGGCAGGGCGAACAAGGCGCGCCGAAGATCCCGCTGACCATTTACCGGGCGGGCGAGAAATTCACGGTCGGCCCGTTCGAGATCGAAGCCATTCCCGTCGCGCATTCCATCCCCGAGCCAATGTCGCTGGCGATCACGTCGCCGGCCGGCACCGTCATCCACACCGGTGACTGGAAGATCGATCCGGAACCGACGATCGGACCCAAGACCGACGAAGCGCGTTTCCGCGCCTATGGTGACAAGGGTGTTCTGGCGCTGATCTGCGATTCGACCAATGCGCTGCGGGAAGGCGAGTCGCCTTCGGAAGTCGCCGTGGGCGAGGGCCTCAAGGGCGTCATCCAAGCTGCCAAGGGCCGCGTCGCCGTCACCACTTTCTCCTCCAATGTCGGCCGCATCGTCTCCATTGCCAAGGCGGCGCGGGATGCCGGACGCCAGTGCCTAGTGCTCGGCCGTTCGCTGAAGCGGGTGATCGATGTGGCTGATGAACTCGGTTACATGGACGGGCTGCCCGAGTTCATCGCCGAAGAGGATTTTGGCTTCATACCGCGCGAAAACCTGGTGATCATCTGCACTGGCAGCCAAGGCGAGCCTTTGGCGGCGCTGGCCAAGCTGTCGCGCGAAGAAATGAAATCGGTGTCGCTGACGGCCGGCGACACAGTGGTGTTTTCCTCGCGCACGATCCCCGGCAATGAAAAGGCGATCCTCGAGATCAAGAACCGCCTGATCGACCTCGGCATCAAGATCATCGAGGACGGCGACGCGCTGGTGCATGTTTCCGGGCACCCGCGGCGCAGCGAATTGCGCAAGATGTACGAATGGGTGCGGCCGCAGATCGGCGTTCCCGTGCATGGCGAGGCGGCGCATCTGGTGGCGCAGGGGTCGCTGATGTCGACCTCAGGCATCGGCCAGGTGGCGCAGGTGCGAGACGGCGACATGCTCAGGCTCGCTCCCGGTCCCGCCACCATCATCGACCAGGTGCCGTTCGGGCGCATCTACAAGGACGGCAGTCTGATCGGCACCGATCAGGCGATGGGCATTCGCGATCGGCGCAAGCTGTCCTTTGCCGGCCATGTCGCGGTCAATGTCGTGCTCGACGACAAATATGAGCTTGCCGGCGATCCCGATCTGGTCGCCATCGGCGTCGCTGAGGCCGATGCAAGCGGTGAGGCGCTCGAAGATCTGATGATCGATGCGGCAGTCGGCGCGGTGGATTCGATCCCCCGCCAGCGCCGAAAGGATCTCGACCTGGTGCAAGAGGCAGTACGGCGCGCTGTGCGCGGCGCTGCCAACGAAGCCTGGGGCAAGAAACCGCTGGTGACGGTGTTCGTCACCCGGTGAGGGTGGCAGCGTTCGCTATACGTTCAGCTGATAGCTGACGGGAAGCCAGCGAAAAGAGCCGTCTACCTGCTCGACGTAGCCCAGTCCTGGAAATGGCATGTGGTGGCCAGCGATCAACAGACGCTGTTCCGCGGCCATCTTCAGCAGTCGCTTGCGGGTCTCGATGGCCAGGTCTTTGTCATCATCCAGATCGGCACGCCACTCCGGCCGCTGGATGGACACGACATAGTGCAGGAAAGCGTCCGACCAGATGAGCAATTGCTGTCCGTCGCTTTCGACGAGAAACGCCAGCAGCCCGGGAGAATGACCGGCTGCGTCGATGGCGGTAATGCCAGGCGCAACCTTATCTCCGGGCGCTATGAATGTTGCCTGGTCGGCCAGGTTGCTGCAAATGCGCCTGAATAGATCGCGGTTTTTCAATCTGGCCTCGCGCACCGCATTTCCCTCGGTCCAGAAGCTGAATTCCGCCGCGCCGAATACATAGCGTGCGCGCCTGAAAACGGGTTCGCCATCCTTCACAAGTCCTCCGATGTGATCCGGGTGCCCGTGGGTGATGATCACCACGTCAATGTCATCAGGCCCGAGCCCAAGGTCCTGCAGACATTCCAAAAGCGAACTGTCCGCATCTCCGCATCCGGTGTCGAACAGGATCTTTTCGGAACCGGTGTCGATCAGCGTCGGGATGAAACAGTGCTCGTAGCGATCGCGGTCGATGAAGTTCGAGCCAGCGAGTTCGTGCACTGCGGTTGACGACTGTCCAGGTGCCAGGGCCGATGCAAGGTTGTCGCGAACATCGACGGCATCGAGCAAAGCGGCAACCTTGAATGAGCCAAGACCGAATGTGAAAACGCGTGGGCGAGAAGGGTGAGCATCGGACATTGCCGTTTGTACTTCGCAGTTGCCGATTGGAACAGCCTGGGCGGCTATTTTTGAAACTCTCGGCCCGTTCAACGGCGTTCGAGGACGGCTCATCGAAGTGCGACAGTGCGCGCCTGGTGAAAGGCTGTTGATATCAGTCGATTTGACGTATGACGCCAGCCATCGGGACCCAGAAGGGAATGCTCGGATATGCTCGGTCGCCTGAATCATGTCGCGCTTGTAGTGCCGGATCTGGCTGTGGCCGTCGCCGCCTATCGCAACACGCTCGGCGCCGAAGTGACGGAGCCGCAGGCACTGCCGGAGCACGGTGTGACCGTGGTGTTCGTCAATGTCGGCAACACCAAGATCGAACTTCTGGAGCCGCTGGGCGAGGGCTCGCCGATCGCCGCTTTCCTGGAGAAGAACCCGTCCGGCGGCATGCACCATCTTTGCTACGAGGTCGACGACATCCTGGCCGCGCGCGATCAGCTCAAGACCGCAGGCGCGCGCGTGCTAGGTGACGGCAATCCGAAGACCGGGGCGCATGGCAAGCCGGTGCTGTTCCTGCATCCGAAGGATTTCTTCGGTACGCTGATCGAACTGGAGCAATCATGAGCTGGGTGTCGTTCACCGCACTTTTCTTCGCCACCTGGTGGATCGTGCTGTTCGTCGTGCTGCCGTTCAGCGTCAGGACGCAGGACGACGATCATGACGTGACGCTGGGCACGGTTCCAAGTGCGCCGCGCGGCCCGCATATGCTGCGCGCCATCCTGCGAACCACCGTCGCGACGGCGGTTCTCATGGGCATTTTCTATGGCCTGACGAAAGGGTTGGGATACAGCCTCGACGAGGTGCCGCACATCATTCCGGAATTCAGTCAGACGCCAACGAAATAGGCCTTTTCAGGCCGCGTTTCAGCCGATTCGAGATCGACACGATATCGCCTGGAGGCCATGGCGATTCTGGCTTTGTGCCGGTTGACGCAAGGTCATCCAGTTTATCAATCTCTGCTGCTAACCAGATGTTTGCACAAAAAAAATGCAAGGCACAAGGCCTTGCAATTTAAACGCGTCCGATCTGTTTCCGGTTTCCGGCGGCAGCGAGTTACCGCGCCTAGATCGCATCCTCCCAAGACTTTGACCGCGTAGGAGAGCAGATTTTTCTCTACCCTCTYGGTTATCGGGGCACATTAGCCCAACGCGAATGAAAATGTCACGTAGAATTTTKCCTTGAAACGGGCATTCTCGTGCTGCACTGCACAATAGTGTGGCAGGCTTTGCTTGGGAAACGACCAGTAAGACGCGCGCGGCACTGCAGCATCCCTGGAACGCCGGGTGTCCGAGGCACGCGCGAGGATGCTCAGGCACGTTCGACCCCATGTATCGTGCCATTCCGAAAGCCGATTTCCGATTTTCGGATCGATGCGTCCGGGTTTCCATTCCGCCATGAAATGGCTATGAAGCCGGGGCAAGCAAGCCCGTGTCGCGCCGATTCCCGCGCGGCCATCCTCACTCACGGACCAGTCCATGCGTTTGTCGCGCTATTTCCTGCCTATCCTCAAAGAAAATCCGCGCGAGGCCGAAATCGTCTCGCACCGGCTAATGTTGCGCGCCGGCATGATCCGACAGCAGGGGCAGGGCAGTTTCTCGTGGCTGCCGCTCGGCAAGCGGGTGCTGGACAAGGTTTGCCGGATCATCCGCGAGGAGCAGAATCGCGCCGGTGCGCTGGAAATCCTGATGCCGACCATCCAGTCGGCGGATCTGTGGCGCGAAAGCGGCCGCTATGATGACTACGGCAAGGAGATGCTGCGCATCAAGGACCGGCAGGACCGCGACATGCTCTACGGCCCGACCAATGAGGAAGTGGTCACCGAGATCGTCCGCGCCTACGTGAAGTCCTACAAGGACCTGCCGCTCAATCTCTACCACATCCAGTGGAAGTTCCGCGACGAAGTGCGGCCGCGCTTCGGCGTCATGCGTAGCAGGGAATTCCTGATGAAGGACGCCTATTCCTTCGACCTCGACTTCGAGGGCGCCAAGGCGGCGTACAACAGGATGTTCGTGTCCTATCTCAGGACGTTTACGCGCATGGGCCTGCAGGCGATTCCGATGCGGGCCGACACCGGGCCGATCGGTGGCGATCTCAGCCATGAGTTCATCATCCTCGCCGACACCGGCGAGAGCCAGGTTTTCTGCCATCGCGACTATCTTTCGCTGGACGTGCCCGGAGAAAAGACCGACTTCGCCAACGACGCCGAGATCGGCGACATCGTCAAGACATGGACGACGCCCTACGCCGCCACCGACGAGATGCATGACGAGGCGGCCTGGGAGAAGATCGGCGAAAGCGACAAGGTTTCGGCGCGCGGCATCGAGGTTGGCCACATCTTCCATTTCGGCGACAAATATTCCAAGCCGATGGGCGCCAAGGTGACCGGGCCCGACGGCAAGGATCATTTCGTCTCCGGCGGCTCCTACGGCATCGGTCCGTCGCGCCTGGTCGCGGCGATCATCGAAGCCAGCCATGACGACAACGGCATCATCTGGCCGGAAGCGGTGTCGCCATTCGACATCGGATTGATCAACATGAAGGCGGGCGATGCCGAGTGCGACCGCGTCTGTGACGAGCTGCATGCCGCCTTCGTCGCCGCCGGCAAGGATGTGCTCTACGACGACACCGACCAGCGGCCGGGCGGCAAGTTCGCCACCGCCGACCTGATCGGCCTGCCGTGGCAAGTCATCGTCGGGCCGCGCGGCGTTGCCGCAGGCGAGATCGAGATCAAGAATCGCAAGACCGGCGAGCGCGAGACGCTGCCGATCGCCGACGCGAAAAAACGCTTTGGCAGCGCCGCATGAGCGACGTGGCGGCGGCAAGATCGGCGGGCGCCGGACCTTTTTCCATCTTCGAGCGCATGGTTGCCTGGCGCTACCTGCGCTCGCGGCGCAAGGAGACGGTGATCTCGGTGATCGCCTCGATCTCCTTCCTCGGCATCATGCTGGGGGTCGCCACGCTGATCGTGGTGATGGCGGTGATGAACGGCTTCCGGGCGGAGCTGTTGACGCGCATCCTCGGCGTCAACGGCCATCTGATCGCGCAGCCGCTCGATTCGCCGCTTGAGGATTACGCGCAGGTCGCCGGACGCATCAACGGCGTGCCCGGCGTCAAATACGCCATCCCGCTGATCGACGGCCAGGTGCTGGCGCAAGGCAATGTCGGCGGCGGGACCGGCGCGCTGGTGCGCGGCATACGCGGCGAGGATCTGAGCAAGATCGCCATCGTCGCGGCCAACGTCAAGCAGGGTTCGATCGCCGGTTTCGACACCGGCGAGGGCGTCGCCATAGGCAAGCGCATGGCCGAGAATCTCGGCCTGGCGCTCGGCGACACGATCACCTTGATCTCGCCCGACGGCGACGTGACGCCGCTTGGCACGACGCCACGCATGAAGGGCTATCCGATCACCGCGATCTTCGAAGTCGGCATGTCGGAATATGACAGTTCCATCGTCTACATGCCGTTCTCGGAGGCACAGCTCTATTTCAACATGGACGGCCGGGCCCAGACGATCGAGATCTATGTCGACAATCCCGATGATGTCGACGCGCTGAAACCGAAGGTGGAGGAGGCGGCGCAGCGGCCAATCGACCTCGTCGACTGGCGCCAGCGCAACGAGACCTTCTTTTCCGCCCTGCAGGTCGAGCGCAACGTCATGTTCATGATCTTGACGCTGATCGTGCTGGTGGCGGCGCTCAATATCATTTCCGGCCTGATCATGCTGGTGAAGGACAAGGGGCATGACATCGCCATCCTGCGCACCATGGGGGCGTCGCGCGGCGCCATCCTGCGCATCTTCCTGATGACGGGGGCGGCGATCGGCGTGACCGGCACGATCGCCGGCGTGCTGCTCGGCGTGCTGATCTGCACCAACATCGAATCCATCCGCCAGTTCTTCTCCTGGATGACCGGCAAGGTGCTGTTCAACCCGGAGCTCTATTTCCTCAGCCAGCTGCCGGCGAAAATGGATCCGCGCGAGACGACCTACGTCATCCTGATGGCGCTCGGGCTGTCATTCCTGGCAACGGTGTTTCCTGCGTGGCGAGCCGCCCGGCTCGATCCCGTCGAAGCTTTGAGGTATGAATGATGGCCGAGGCCATTATCGAGCTGAAGAGCGTCGAGCGGCACTACGTCCAGGGGCCGCGCAAGCTCACCATTCTCAACGGCGCCGATTTCTCGCTGAAGCGCGGCGAGATGGTTGCGCTGGTGGCGCCGTCGGGCACCGGCAAGTCGACGCTGCTGCACACTGCCGGCCTGCTGGAGCGGCCTGATGCCGGCGACGTCATCCTGGCCGGCCGTGCCTGCGGGCGGCTCTCCGACGACGAGCGCACGGCGATCCGCCGCAACGATGTCGGCTTCGTCTACCAGTTCCATCACCTGCTGCCGGAATTCTCGGCGCTGGAAAACATCATGATGCCGCAGCTCATCAAGGGGCTGAGCCGCAAGGAGGCGTCGGAGCGCGCGGCGCAACTGCTCGACTACATGCAGATCGGCAAGCGCGCGTCGCACCGTCCGTCCGAGCTTTCCGGCGGCGAGCAGCAGCGTGTCGCCATTGCCCGCGCGGTTGCCAACGCACCGCTGGTGTTGTTGGCCGACGAGCCGACTGGCAACCTCGACCCCGTCACCGCCTCCTATGTGTTCGAGGCGCTGGCGGCGCTGGTCAAGCAATCGGGCCTCGCGGCGCTGATCGCCACCCACAATCACGAACTGGCCTCGCGCATGGACCGGCGCGTCACGCTGGCCGACGGCAAAGTGGTGCCGCTCGGCTCGGGCTGATCTCAGTCTCGACAGCTCGCAGACAGTCCACCCTCAGTCCACCCTCAGTGCGCGTTGCGGCTCCATTGATGGTTGTCGCACGCCCGTCAACCTTTCCTTAACCCTGCCGATTTGATCGCCCGGAAATTCCGGACGCGGCCGGATTCCGACCGTTGACAATAGAACAAAATTAGAACAAATTAGAAACATATCAACAACAGGAGAGAGTTATGACCGATCTGGTTCAGGATGTCATCTCACTGGTTTGCATGAGCACGTTTCTCATTTCCATGGCGATCTGGATCGGCGCCATGTGATCTGGAGTTGAGGACGTGGCGCGAACGCAAGCGTCCCTCGGGCGCGAAACTCCTCACATACCCTCTCCCCGTTCAAGACGGGGAGAGGGGGGCATCAACGCTGGCGGCATGCCTTTCA
Source organism: Mesorhizobium sp. P2_D1 (assembly GCF_056404455.1). Lineage (NCBI taxonomy): Bacteria > Pseudomonadati > Pseudomonadota > Alphaproteobacteria > Hyphomicrobiales > Phyllobacteriaceae > Mesorhizobium > Mesorhizobium sp. P2_D1. Next base: position 94,591 of record NZ_JBFUDZ010000014.1, on the reverse strand, counting down.
CTGAGACGCCGACGCGAATGGCTTGTGACCGGGAACTGGGCTTTCCTGTTAAGCTTTTCTTGCCGCCGCGACGTTTAGGGTAATCCCTCCAAGACAGGGAGCAACGTCGCGTGTCGCCCATCGTCACGGCCATCCTCGTGGCCAGCAATCTCGGGCTGATCTTTCTCTTGATGAGCGTGCCGCTTGGTTTGCGCACGATCAGGCTCAGCCGTGTCGTGGCAATGGACCGGCAGCGCCTCTGGCAGGCGCTGTGGCCACTCGGCAGCGATGCCGGTTGGTCCGGCGAGATCCTTTCGGCCGAGCTGCTGGACGGCGAGGGCATGGCACGCATTATGCTGTCCTGGGAAGGCCGCGACGGCAAGCCGATCGAGCGCAAGTCGCGGTTTGAAGACGTGGTCGAGGGCAGCCGCTTCTCGATGCGGGTCATTGAGGATACCGCGCTCGACACCTCGTTCTGGAAGGATTTTCGCGAGACCACTGAGCTCGTTTCCGAAGGCAGCGGCACGCGGGTCACGCTTGGCCAGACCGATCGCTATCGCGGCTTTGCCTTCCTGGTTTTCCGCTATTTCGCCATGCGCCGAGAACTCTCCAAGCTGCAGCGCTGGGCAAGGACCGGACGGTATCGCAAGGGCGGCTGGTTCGAGCATCCGCTCAGCCAGGTCGGCTTTGCGGCATTGTCGGCATTGATCCTGTGGCCGTTCTTCGGTCTTCATTTCGGCGGACTGGCGCTGGCAGCGATCCTGACGTCAGTGGTGGCCCTGCACGAGCTCGGCCACATGGCCGCGTTTCGCCTGATGGGTCACAACAAGGCGCGCATGATCTTCATTCCGCTGCTCGGTGGCATCGCCATTGGCGGGCGTCCATATGACAGCCGTTTCGAAGTCGCCTTCGTGGCGTTGATGGGCGCTGGCTTCTCCGCCTTCCTAGTGCCGGTCGTCATCGTCGCCAGCACCTTTGCCGGCGCGGAAGGATATCGACTGGCAGCAATGCTGCTGGCGACGCTGGCGGGCTTTGCTGCCCTGTTCAACATCGCCAATCTGGTGCCGGTGTGGAAGTTCGATGGCGGCCAGGTGCTGCGCCAGATCTGCCCGGGGCCGATCGTGCTGGCGCTGGCCTCGTTCTCCCTGCTTTCGGCCTTCCTGGGGCTTGGCCGAAAGGCCGGCTTTTCCCCGGGCTTTCTGCTCGCCGCGGGCGCGGTCTTTTCAATCCTCAGCCTGCTGACGATGCGCAGCGGGGTAAAGCCGCGCCACGAGCTGAAACCGATCCGCACCGTCGACCGCCTCGTCATCGCCGGCGCGCTGCTGGCGGTGTTCGCTATCCATGGCTTCGGCGTCCTGTGGGCGTCCGCGCAACTGATCTGAGGTGTGTTGATATTCGGGCCGGATGGGTCAGCCGGCTTTACGGGTGGCTTCGACAGGCAAAGCCGTGGCGGGACCGAAGACGTCCTCGAAGGCGGATTTCAGGGCCAGGTCGAGGTCCGCCATTGTCACAGGCAAGCCGAGATCGACCAGGCTGGTGACGCCGTGGTCCTGCACGCCGCACGGCACGATGCCGCTGAAATGGTCGAGATCCGGTTCGACATTGATGGCGATGCCATGAAAGCTCACCCAGCGCCGCAGCCTGATGCCGATGGCGGCGATCTTGTCTTCGGCCGGCGAGCCGTCCGGCAGGGCAGGGCGATCCGGCCGCACCACCCAGACACCGACGCGGTCCTCGCGGCGTTCGCCGTGCACGTTGAAAGCGGCGAGCGTGCCGATGATCCACTGTTCAAGCGCGGCGACAAAAGCACGGACATCCTCGCGGCGCCGCTTCAGGTCGAGCATCACATAGGCGACCCGCTGGCCCGGCCCATGATAGGTGTACTCACCGCCGCGCCCAGCCGCGAACACTGGAAAACGGTTCGCGTCGATCAGGTCCTCGCTACGGGCACTGGTGCCGGCGGTGTAAAGCGGCGGATGTTCGACAAGCCAGACCATTTCGCCGGCGGCACCGCTTCGGATCTCCTCGGCGCGCGCCTCCATGAAGGCCAACGCATCCGGATAGGCGGTGAGGCCAGGCTCGATGCGCCATTCGACCGGTGCTGACCCGGGGAGCGGCAGGAACGACGTGGCGATCTGGCTGCGTTCTGGCATGGCTTTTCGTTTTTCGTTTATGCATGTCACGATCCAAAACCGCCTTGCGCTTTCGGGCGACATGCATTTGCCTTCCATATGGCGCTATCGGGCCGAAACGTCCAGTTTCGGCTACGCATTCCAATTCTGTGGAACGTTATGCCAATCGCTGGCGATTATTGCTTGCGGCGCACTTGTTTCGCCGGAAACGATTTGCTACACGCCGCGAGCCGGTCGGTTCCGGCTCCTACCACGTGCGGTCGTGGCGGAATTGGTAGACGCGCAGCGTTGAGGTCGCTGTGGGGCAACCCGTGGAAGTTCGAGTCTTCTCGACCGCACCAAGATTTCCCTGATAGATTGCTTATGGCGAGCTCTGACGGCAGGCGATGACACGTCGCGGCCACAGGGCTTCCTGCTGATCGAAACGGCAGCGGCGGCGCGTCCTTCAGACCACGCCGCCGCTTCGCCTTTTAGGACCTATCCCGTCCACCCAAGGCCAGCCGAAATACAATTGATCGATACAAGCAGAGCGTCGGTCGCCCGCTTTTGATCCGCCGTGCCGGTATTTGCCCGAACTTCACGCAGCAGATCGACCTGCAGCCGGTGAATGTCATCCATCTGTCGCCGCAGACTGTCGAAACGCCGCTTGAACATCGGAAAGCGCGCGGAAAGATCGCCTCCCGTGAGGTCGCCGATCAGGCGTCGCGTCAACTCGTATTCGGCGGCGATGCGGGCGTAGATTCGCTGGGCCGCATCGCTGTCGGACACCAGGCGGGCGTAGAGCCCCGCGATCTCCATGTCGGACTGGTAGAGCGTCTTCTCGGCCTCGTCGACGATCAAGCGGAAGAAGCGCGAGTGCTCGAACATGCGAGCTAGAAGTTCGCGCCCGGCCTCGCCGCGCACGGCGACGAAAGAGCTAAGCGCGCTGCCGATGCCATACCAGCCAGTCAGCAGATGACGGTTCTGGCTCCAGGCGAACACCCATGGGATGGCGCGCAGATCGGCAATGCCGCTGGCGCCGAAACGGCGGTCCGGCCGTGACCCCATTTTCAGGAGCGCCAGCTCCGCGACCGGGCTCGCCTGGTTAAATAATCGAGGAAACCGGGCTCGGCCATCAACCCGGCGTAGGATGCCTGCGACATGCCTGCCAGAGCTTCCAGCGCCTCGTCGAATTCCGGCGTTTCCTTCGGCTCGACATCACCGGGCGATCCGACACCGTGGGCCAGCACGCCAGCGGCGAGAACCTCGAGCTGGTTGAGGCCGGTGCCGCGATTGGCGAATTTCGACGATACGACCTCGCCCTGCTCCGTCACCCGCATGGATCCGGCTACAGTGCCTTCCGGTTGTGCCGCGATCGCCCGGCCGGTCGGCGCGCCGCCACCGCTGACAGAGCCGCCGCGACCGTGAAAGAAACTGATCCTGACGTTGTGCTTGCGCCCGACGGCGGCGAGGCGCTTTTGCGCTTTTGCCAGTTCCCAATTGGAAGCCAGAAAACCGCCGTCCTTGTTGGAATCTGAATAACCAAGCATGATTTCCTGGCGCGCGCCGAAATCCCGCACTGTCCGCCTCACCAGTGAAACGCCGAGCAATCCATTCAGGATGCCCGGTGCGGCCTGTAGATCGGCGATGGTCTCGAACAATGGCACGATCCGCAGCCTGATCGTGCCGCCGCCACCGGGCGCGGTTGAAAGTCCGCAATATTGCGCCAGCAGATAGACAGCGAGCAGATCGTCGGCCGAACGGGTCATGCTGAGAACGAAGGAGCCGACAGCGTCGGCATCCGACCCGGAGATCTGCTCGCGGATAACTGAGAATGTCGAAAGCAGTTCACCTGCTTCAGGCGAGAGCCGGCCTGCGTCGATCTCCAGCCGCTCGCCCTGGCTGATGGCCGCGCGAATGCGCGCCGACCATTGCGGCGTGCCGGCTACGACCGGTTCGGCGGGATTTTCCAGCGCAAACAGCTCGGCCAGCACCCGGTTGACGACCGTGGAGTTCTGCCGGATGTCGAGCGAGACCGTACGGAAGCCGAAGCTTCCAACTTGCCAAAGCAGAGGCTGGATGAAACGCTTGGCTACCGCGCGCCCTCCGATTGCTTCGAGAACGGAGGACAGCCCGTTCAGATCGGCACGAAACGCCTCTGCCGAGAGATATGCCGCCGGACCGCCGTCTCGCGTGGCCTCCAGCCGGGCAAGCAAGGCCGAAGCGAACTGGCGAAGCGGTTCGTCAGGGTTGCGGGCGGCGATCACGTATGCCAGTCCGCTTTTATCAAGCGCCGTTTGCAGCACCGGCTTGAAGCTGGCCGGCAGGTCGATGACGTTCGAGCTGGCGCTGAGCACCGTCACCAGCCGCTGCACCTGCGTCAGATACCAGCCGATGGCGGTGTTGCGGTATTCGGCCATGGCATGGGCGGTGACCGCGGCAGTCACATTTGGATTGCCATCGCGGTCGCCGCCGATCCACGAGGCATAGCGCATGAATGAGGGAATTCTGATCGGCTCTCCCGGATAGTGACGCTCGAAGGCGGCCTGCAGCTTGCCATAGAGCTGCGGCGTTGCCTCGAAGATGACTTCGCGAAAGAAATGCAGGCCCCAGGCGATTTCACGTTCGACCGTCGGACGCTCCAGGCGCAGCTCACCCGTCATCCACAGAAGCTCGATCTCGCTTTCCAGATCGGCGACCAACAGCGAGCGTTCGCGCGGTGCCCAGCGCGGCTGGTCGAGCTCGGTCAGCTTGCGATAGATACGGCGGTGGATCTCCAGCACCGTGACGCGTTTGGCCTCCGTCGGGTGCGCGGTCATGGTCGGGCCGACGCGAAGCTCATCGAGCTTCGCCTGGACTTCCTCGGCGGATTGGCCGTTCGCTGCCATCTGCGCGATCACGCTGGCAAAGGATCCGGGCACTTCGTCGACACCCGCGCCTTGTTCGAGTTCGCGGCGCGCCCGCATGGCAAGCAACTCGTCTGCTATCGCCAGCAACTGGAACCATACGCCGCTCGCCTGGAGCGCCGGGATGCGCTGCTCCGCGGCGAGGGAGACAAGCGACCGACGTCCGGCCAGAACGGCGGCGATCTCGGGCTCACGCGCGCTTGCGACCTGAAGCAGCAAGCGCAACAACAGGCTGCGCTCGTCCTCACGAAAGTTGATGCGTCTGCTCTGTTCCAAACCGGTTTCCTGCTTCGTCCGCACCGATGCCGCTGTAGCCCTGAACCGAGGGCGGCGCCTGCTGTCAGGCGACCCGGTCGGGGACCGGGCGACCCTCGAAAAAGGCGGTCAGGTTCTCCACCACCTTCATGCCCATAGCCACCCGCGTTTCCTCGGTCGCACTCCCGAGATGTGGCAACAGCACCACGTTCTCCAACCGCTTCAGCGCCTCCGGAACGGCCGGCTCGTCGGCAAAGACGTCGAGACCCGCCCCAGCGATCTCGCGCCTTTCCAGCGCACCGATCAGGGCATCCTGGTCGACAACGTCGCCGCGCGCCGTGTTGATCAGGAACGCGTCGCTTTTCATGGACCGCAAGCTTCGGGCATTGATGAGATGGCGGTTTTCCGCGCCGCCCGGACAGTGCAGCGACACGAAATCGGATGCGGTGAGCACATCTTCCAGGGTTGGCATCTGCACCGCGCCCATGGCGCGCGTCTCGTCATCATCGACCGGGGACCGATTGAAGAACACGATGTTCATACCGAAGCCGAAATGCGCGCGCCTGGCTGTCGCCTTGCCGATGCGCCCCATGCCGACAATACCCAAGGTTTTGCCCGACACCTTCGCGCCGGCCATATGGGTTGGCGACCAGCCGCGCCACTCTCCGGCCCGCAACTGCCGCTCGCCCTCACCAGTCCGGCGCGCGACAGCCAACAGCAAGCTGAGGGCGAGGTCGGCGGTGCAATCGGTCAGCACGCCCGGAGTGTTGGTCACGACGATGTCGCGGTCGCGGGCTGCCGCGACATCGATATGGCTGAAGCCGACGCCGAAATTGGCAATGATCCGGGTGCGGGCGGTGTTCTCGGGAAACACTGCACCAGGCAAGCGGTCGCTGACCGTTGCCAGGATCGCGTCAAAATTCGCGAATGCCGATGTCATTGCGGCAGGGCTCAGCGGCGTATCGCTGGGGTTGAGCGTCGTGTCGAAGCGCTCGGCGAGGATCGCTTCAACGGGGGCCGGCCATCTCCGGGTGACAATCAAACGCGGTTTCATCGAATTTCCTGCCGATCGATGGGCCGCGATGCATCCGCCGACCCGAAACAGACTTCACATTTTGAGCCATGCGACCGTCAGGCCGCCTTCTTCATCCCGGCCAGGGTATCGGCAACGACCTCCCCGAAGGACGATGGCGTCGGCACGATGACGACGCCGGCCTCTTTGAGGATTTCGACCTTTTCCTGCGCCGACTCGCCGAAGGCCGAGATGATGGCGCCGGCATGGCCCATGCGCCGGCCCTTCGGCGCGGAAAGCCCGGCGATGTAGGCGATCAGCGGCTTGCGCATGTTGTCGCGCGCCCAGATCGCGGCTTCCGCCTCCTGCGGTCCGCCGATCTCGCCGATCATGACCACGGCATCGGTTTCGTCGTCCTGTTCGAACAGCTTCAGCATGTCCTTGAAGGACGAGCCGTTGATCGGATCACCGCCGATGCCGACGCTGGTCGAAACGCCGATGCCGAGCGCCTTCATCTGCGAGGCTGCCTCATAGCCGAGCGTGCCCGAGCGCCCGACGATGCCGACGCGACCGGGGAGATAGATGCTGCCCGGCATGATGCCCATCAGTGCCTGTCCGGGCGTGATCACGCCAGCGCAGTTCGGACCGATCAGCCGCATGCGGTCCTCGAAACGGTAGCGAAGCATGTAGCGCTTCACCTGCATCATGTCCTGCGAGGGGATGCCGTCGGTGATGCAGACGCATAGCTTTATGCCGGCATCGGCGGCTTCCATGATCGAATCGGCAGCGAAAGGCGGCGGCACGAAGACGATGCTCGCTTCGGCGCGGGTTTCGCGAACGGCGCCCTTGACGGTGTTGAAGACCGGCAGGCCGAGATGCTTCTGACCGCCCTTGCCGGGCGTCACGCCGCCGACGAGCTTGGTGCCGTAGCGCTTCATGTCTTCGGCATGGAAGCTGCCGATCTTGCCGGTGAAGCCCTGGACGATGACCCGCGTGCCGCGGTTGAGCAGGATTGCCATATTTTTCAGCTCCCTCAGCTTGCTTTTTTGAGCATTGCCGAACGCCATGCGGCGACGGCTTTTTCGGCGGCTTCCGCCAGCGTTTCGGCGACGATCACCGCCTCGCCGGAATCGGCCAGGATGCGGCGCCCTTCCTCGACCTTGGTGCCGGCAAGCCGCACCACCAGGGGGACATTGACGCCGACTTCGCGGATCGCCTTGACGACGCCTTCGGCGACCCAGTCGCAACGGTTGATGCCGGCGAAGATGTTGACCAGGATGGTCTCGACATTCTTGTCGCCCAGCACGGCCCGAAACGATTTCGCGACCCGCTCGGGCGAGGCGCCGCCACCGATGTCGAGGAAGTTGGCCGGCTCGCCGCCGGCGATCTTGATCATGTCCATCGTCGCCATGGCGAGGCCGGCGCCGTTGATGATGCAGCCGATATTGCCGTCGAGACCGACATAGGAGAGGCCCCGGTCGCTGGCGAAGGTCTCACGAGGGTCCTCCTGGCTCTTGTCGCGCAGCTCCGAGATTTCCGGCCGCCGGAACAACGCGTTCTCGTCGAACGACATCTTGGCGTCGAGCGCGACGAGGTTGCCGTCGCGCGTCACCACCAGCGGATTGATCTCCAGCATCGAGGCGTCGTAGTCGCGGAACACCTGGTAGCAGCTGAAGATGGTTTCGGTCGCCTTGCCGATCAGGTTCTGATCCAGGCCGAGCCCGAAGGCGATCTCGCGCGCCTGGAAGCGCTGCATGCCGACGCCCGGATCGACCGTGGTCCGGATGATGGAATCCGGCGCCCTCTCGACAATATCCTCGATCTCCATGCCACCGGCGGCCGACGCCACGATCATGACGCGCTCCTCCTTGCGGTCGAGAACGAAGCCGACATAGAGCTCCTGCGCGATGTCGACGGCCTCCTCGAGGTAGAGCCGCGATATCAGCTTGCCTCGCGGGCCGGTCTGCTGGGTCACGAGCTTGCGGCCGAGCATTGCTTCGGCCGCGTTGGAGATCTCCTCGTCATTGGCGCAGAGCTTGATGCCGCCGGCCTTGCCGCGGGCACCGGAATGAACCTGCGCCTTGAGAACCCATTTGCCGCCGCCGATCTCGCGCGCCCGATAGGTTGCCTGCTCGGGGCTGTAGGCCAGGCCGCCGCGCGGAACATGAATCCCGTGGCGGGCAAGCAGCTCCTTGGCCTGGTATTCGTGAATGTCCATTTTTTGTCCTCCCAAGAGCCTTCAGTGCGTGGCAGCGTGCGCTTGGCCGGCGCGTTCGATTGCTTCGTTGACCACCAGCACATTGCGCGCCATGCGTTCCGACGCCGCGTCGATCATTTTTCCGTCGAGCGCCGCCGCGCCCTTTCCGAGCGCCTCCGCTTCCTTGAGCACTTCCAGGATGCGCCTGGCGCGGACGACTTCCTTTTCCGGCGGCGAGAAGACGCTGTTGGCAAGCGCGATCTGCGAGGGGTGGATCGCCCATTTGCCTTCGATGCCAAGTGCCGCCGCGCGCCTTGCCGCAGCCGTGTAGCCCTCGGGGTCCGAGAAGTCGCCGAACGGCCCGTCGATGGCGCGCAGGCCGTAGGCCCTGCAGGCAACGGTCATCCGCGACAGGGCGAAATGCCACTGGTCGCCCGGATAGTCGGGATTGAGGCCACCGATGTTGACGGTGCGCGCCTTGTTGCTGGCGGCATAGTCGGCGACGCCGAAATGCATCGCCTCCAGGCGGCCGGGCGTCGCGGCGATCGCCTCGACATTGGCCATGCCGAGCGCCGTCTCGATGAGGGCTTCGAGGCCGACGCGGGTCTTGTAGCCCTTGGCCATCTCGATCTGGTTGACCATGGCTTCGACCATATAGAGGTCGGCCGGAACGCCGACTTTCGGCACCAGGATGGTGTCCAGCCGGTCGCCGGCCTGTTCCATCACGTCGACCACGTCGCGGTACATGTAGTGCGTGTCGAGGCCGTTGATGCGTACCGAAACGGTCTTGCCCTTGGCGCGCCAGTCGATGTCGTTGAGCGCCTGGATGATGTTTTTGCGGGCACGTTCCTTGTCCGGCGGGGCGACCGCGTCCTCGATGTCGAGGAAGACGAAGTCGGCGGCACTGTTGGCCGCCTTTTCGATCATCTCCGGGCTGGAGCCTGGAACCGCGAGTTCGCTGCGCTGCAGCCTGAGTTTTTTGAGATGGTTGATCGTGTGGCTCATGGTCGCGTTCCTCTCACGCCGCTTCGGCGACAGGTACCTCGGCCGAGGCACGGAAGTGCTGGATGGCGGCGCCGACGCCCGAGCCCGGCGCCAGCCGGACGCCGCAATCGAGCAGCGCCATTTCGGCCGCCGACAGCGAGGCGAGCACCATCACCTCGTTCAGCCAGCCGAGATGGCCGATGCGGAAGACCTTGCCGAGCACCTTGTTGAGACCCCCTCCGAGCGAGGTCCGGTAGCTCTGGTAGGCGCGCTTGACGACGTCGCCGCTGTCGATGCCTTCCGGCACCAGGATGGCGCTGACGGTGTCGGAGTGCCATTTCGGCGCCTTCGCGCAAAGCTTCAGGCCCCAGGCGTCGACCGCCTTGCGCACGCCTTCGGCGAGGCGATGGTGACGGGCGAAGATATTGTCGAGCCCTTCCTCGGCGATCAGGTCGAGCGATGCGCGGAGACCGCGCAGCAGCTGCGTCGCCGGCGTATAGGGGAAATAGCCGGCGTCGTTGGTGCGGATCATGTCCTCGAACGAGAAGAAGCAGCGGCGGTGGGTCGCGACCCTGGAAGCGGCCAGCGCTTTCTTGCTGACCGAGAGGAAGCCGAGGCCGGCGGGCAGCATGAAGCCTTTCTGCGAGCCGCTGACGGCGCAGTCGACACCCCATTCTTCCTGACGGAAGTCGATCGAGCCAATCGACGACACACCGTCGACAAAGAGCAGCGCTGGGTGGTTCGCCGCGTCGAGTATGGCTCGGCAGCCTGCGACATCGCTGGTGACGCCGGTGGCGGTCTCGTTCTGCGTGCAGAAGATTGCCTTGATGCGGTGTGCCTTGTCGGCCTTCAGCTTTTCTGAGTAGAGGTCGAGCGGCACGCCGGTTCCCCACTCGCAGTCGATCACGTCGACCTCGAGGCCGAGGCGCTCGGCCATGTCGACCCACAGATGCGAGAACTGTCCGAAGCGCGACATCAGCACGCGATCGCCGGGGCTGAGCACGTTGGTCATCGCCGCCTCCCAGGCGCCGGTGCCCGACGACGGGTAGATGAAGACGCGGCCGGTTTCGTTCTTGAAGACTTTTTTGATGTCTTCGAACAGCGGCAGCGTGAAATCAGGAAATGATCCCGCACGCATGTCCTCCATCGGAAGGTTCATCGCTTGCCGGACCTGCTCCGGAATGTTGGTGGGTCCTGGAATAAAAAGGTGGGTGAACCCAGCCATGCGTGAACTCCTCCGAAGTTAGAGATTTGTGGAGGGAGTGTCGTTTGGAAGGCGAGGGGCAACAACACCTTGGTGGGTAAGTTCTCGCCGCGCGCGGGTGGGGCGAGCCTACCCGCTTGGCCTACCCGGTCGTCCTATCCGACAGGCTGTTTGGGACTGCGACGCTTCTCGCTCGAATAGAGCGCGACGGCCATTGCCCTATTGCGGACGTCAAGCTTGTCATAGAGATTCTTGAGGTGATACTTCACCGTATTCTCGGAAATTCCCGTGCGCGTCGCGATCTGAAGGTTGGTCCAGCCGTCGGAAAGCACCGCCAGCAGTTCGCGCTCGCGAACCGTGAGCTGCGCCAAAGGCGTGTCGTTGACCTTGTTGATGTCGATGTAGGGGATGCAGATGCGGCCGTGCGCGACGGCCAGGATCGTCTCGAAGATGATATGCGGATCGTCGAACTGGAAGCAGTAGCCTTGAGCACCAAGCCGCACGCACTGCTTCAAGATGCCGATGTCGTGGTCGTTGGAAAACACCGTGATGCGCACATCGAGCTTACGGCTCTGGACCTCGGCCAGCACATCCGCGCCGTCCATGTCGGCGAGCCTCCAGCCGATGACGGCGACATCGAACGTGGTCTTTCCTGCCAGGTCCAGGAGTTGCCTGCCGCTCTGCACGGCGCTCAGCAATTCGAAACGTCCGTCGCATTCCAGCATTTCGCGGAGCGCCGATATGACAAGCGGATTGCGCTCGGCGACAACGACGCGAATGCGTTGCTGTCCTGATGTGGCCTCGTTCGTTCTCGCCGACCTTGCGTTCAAGGGCTTCCGTTCTGGACCGGTTGCGGGCATGGGCGGATCCGGCTGGTATCCGGACCCTATGCCATGACAATCGCCGCAACCGCGCAGGAGTGCTCTTTCCCCAGCGACATGCGCTGTCGCGCCACCTGAACCGGTACCCAGTTGGTTTTGACGGGATCGGCATCGTCAGCCCAGGGCTCGGCGATGTCCGCCTCTGGCGACGTCAGGCCGGTAGGAGCGCGCGTATTTCGTTTGATATTCCGTGCGTTAGGACCATAGGTTCCCAAATCGAATCGTGCTGCCGCGCCATCTCTGGATCGAGCGGCGGATTCTCCCCAAAAGCGGTTTCCACTTTTGGGTCCGATGCTCTAGACCTGAGACGCACCTTTTCCGGGATTGCGATGGCGGGAGGCGCTGGTGGAAGGCCAGGACGAACGGACGACCGGCGCCAGGGCCGCTGAAGACGCCCACGCCGATATTTATGGCGAGGATGGCGCCGTCCTTTCGTCCTTCCTTGCCCAGATCGGTGCGGCGATCGCCGACCGCGACACGCTCACGCTCAAGCATGAAGTCGACCACCTGCACCAGTCGGAGCTCGGCGACCTGCTCGAGGCTCTGCATCCCGAACAGCGCCGCACGCTGGTCGAATTGTTGGGCGCCGATTTCGACTTCTCCGCGCTGACCGAGGTCGACGAGGCGATCCGTATGGAGATCGTCGACAATCTGCCCAATGCGCAGATCGCCCAGGCGGTGCAGGAGCTCGATTCCGACGACGCGGTCTACATTCTCGAAGACCTCGAAAAGGAAGACCAGGACGAGATCCTGTCGCAACTGCCGTTCACCGAGCGGATCAGGCTGCGCCGCTCGCTCGACTATCCGGAAGAGACGGCCGGCCGCCGCATGCAGACCGAGTTCGTCGCGGTGCCGCCGTTCTGGACGATCGGCCAGACCATCGACTACATGCGCGAGGACAAGAACCTGCCCGAGCGCTTCAGCCAGATCTTCGTCATCGATCCGACCTTCAAGCTGCTCGGCGCCATCGACCTCGACCAGATCCTGCGCACCAAGCGCGCGGTCAAGGTGGAAGAGGTCATGCATGAGACGCGACACGCCATTCCCGCCACCATGGACCAGGAAGAGGCGGCGCGGGAATTCGAACAGTATGACCTTCTGTCTGCCGCCGTGGTCGACGAGAATGAACGGCTGGTCGGCGTGCTGACCATCGACGACGTCGTCGACGTCATACAGCAGGAAGCGGAAGAAGATCTCCTGCGCATGGGCGGCGTCGGTGACGAAGAGCTCTCCGACAGCATCTTTTCGACCTCGCGCTCGCGCGTGCCTTGGCTGCTGGTCAACCTCTTGACCGCATTCCTGGCGGCATCGGTGATCGGCCTGTTCGACCGCACGATCGAGCACATCGTGGCGCTGGCGGTGCTGATGCCGATCGTCGCCGGCATGGGTGGCAATGCCGGCTCGCAGACCATGACCGTCACCGTGCGCGCGCTGGCGACCAAGGATATCGACATCTACAATGCCGGCCGCATCATCCGCCGCGAGATGGGTGTCGGCTTCATCAACGGAATCGTCTTTGCCATCCTGATCGGCATTGTCGCCGCGACCTGGTTCCACGACAACAATCTGGGCGGCATCATCGCCGCGGCGATGATCATCAACATGTTCGCGGCCGCTTTGGCCGGCATCCTGATCCCGCTGCTGCTCGACCGTTTCAAGATCGATCCGGCGGTCGCTTCGGCGGTCTTCGTCACCACGGTCACCGATGTCGTCGGCTTCTTTGCCTTTCTCGGCATTGCCACGTGGTGGTTTGCGGTGCCTTGAAGGCGCATCGTGCCCTCAATTGACTTTTACGTAAATGCCGTGCGAGGCTTGCGCGGGGTGCCATGTCGATTCCGGCTTGGCATGGGTTTGGTTCGGGACAGGAGGGGCTGCCGCATGGCGATCCCCGGGTTCCGGGGTGTGGGAGTGACAATGCGGGAATATTATTCGATCACCGAACTGACCCGCGAATTCGACGTGTCGACGCGGACGCTGCGCTTCTATGAGGACGAGGGGCTGGTGCAGCCGGTGCGGCGCGGCCGCACGCGGCTGTTTCGCCCGTCCGACCGCCATCTCATCCGCCAGATCATGCGGGGAAAACGGCTCGGCTTCTCGATCAACGAGATCCGCGAAATCATCCAGATGTACAAGGAGCCGCCCGGCGAGGTCGGTCAACTCAAGCTGATGATCAAGCGCATCGAGGAAAAGCGCGAGGACCTGCGGCAGAAGCGCCGCGACCTCGAGGAGACGCTGGCCGAACTTGACCAGGCCGAGGAATCCTGTGTCGAGCGACTGGTGGAACTCGGCGTCAATACCTAACGCTGTTCAAATCCAGCGCCGCACTCTCTTGGCGTAGTCCCGGTATTTCTTGCCGAATTTCACCGCCAGCACCTTTTCCTCGCCCTCGATCGCGACCTTCTGCGTGACAAAGGCAGCGATGAAGGCGAACGGCAGGAACCAAACGATCCCCGAGACAAAGGCGACGCCGATCAACAGCAGCGTGTTGGCCAGATACATCGGATTGCGGGTGATGCCGAAGGGGCCCGTGGTAACCAGGTGATCGGGCACCGCGTTGGGATTGAGCGTGGTCTTGGCCCGAATCATGGTGCGGATCGCGGTGAACCAGAGTGCCGCGACGCCGAGCAGGGCCACCCAGCCGGCGGCGAACAGGATATCGCCCAAGAGGTCGCCAATCCAGGGCAGGGGATAGAGCAGGCCGAGTGCGATGCTGATGGCGATGGCCGCAACGTAGATCACCGGCGGCCACGGTATGAGCCCTGCCTTCGGCTGGTTCTCGGTCATTTGACCCCTCCCTCCGTCATCTTGTCTTCGGTCTTGGCGGTGCACATACCGGCGAGATCGGATATATGCGTCTTCCATTCGGCAGTCTGGTCGTTGTTGTAGAGCCGATCAAGTGAGGCTTCGCTCTCGAGCGTGTCGAGCATGCAGACACAGTAGCTCGAACAGAATTCGGTGTCGCGCGACTGCTCGCAAGACAGCTGGCAGGTCTTCAGGAAGTTCACCTGCGGGGTTTCGACCTTGGCCGGCATGACTTGCGCGAACAGCCACACACAGCCGATCAAAAGCGGCTGGTGGATCAGGTAGAAGGCCAGGCTGTGGCGGCCGATGAAGACCAGCGGGTTGGCCCAGCGGCCGGGTGTCAATTCGGCAAGCCGGGCAAGCAGGCCCGAAGCGGTGGCGAGCTTCGTCACCGCGATGCCTGCAAGCACGGCGCCGAACCACGGAAACAGCGGAACGTAGTCGTTGGAACGCGGATTGATCGCCGACAGGCCGATCCACCACAGCCATGGATGGTCGAAGGCCTCGAAGCGCAGATAGACGGGCGTTGCGATGACCAGCGCTGCCACAAGGAGCGTCAGCAGCGCCGGCAGCCGCAGGAAGGCGAGGCCGAGCAGGCTGGCCAGCGCAATCTCATGCAGGATGCCGAAGAAGATAAAACCGTCCGGGGTGGCGATGCGGGTGACGACCGAGATGGCGATCGCCGCTCCGGCGACCATGGCGAAACGCCTCCAGAAGCCGTTCCAGCGGATTTGCCGGCCATGGGCGAGGTACAGGCTGACGCCGACCAGGAACAGGAAGGTCGAGGCGATGCAGCGCGCGTAGATCTTCCACCAGCCGAAGGCGGTGAGGCCCGGGTCAGTATAGCCGAAGAATTCCAGGTCCCAGGTGAAGTGGTAGCTCGCCATGGCGATGAGCGCGATGCCGCGCACGATGTCGATGGCGACGATGCGCTTCGGTCGATCCTGAACGGGTGCGGTCGGCGTGTGGATGCTCATGGTCTCGTATTTCTGATTCAGCCCCGAAAGACGACTATCACGGTTGCCACGGACAAAAGAAGGCCGGCAGCTTGGGGTATAGGCTGCGCTGCAGACGCTGGATCAGGCGCCGCCTTAGGCCAGTGCCGGAAAGCCTTTGGCCGACTTCGCTTTTGCCGGATAGGCGTCGGTTTCCTGTTACCCGCACAGGAATCACCACGGCAGATTTGACCCGCTGATTCTGCTTTGGGGAAGCGATGTCCACCCATGTGCGCCACCCGGTCTGGCTGCCGGCCTTGCGGCCGGCCGACGCGCGCACCTTCGCCTCGCTCTATGCGGTCGAATCCTTCGCCCGCGCCACGGTGTCGAGCGTCATCCCGATCCAGGCCTACGAGATCCTGCACAACGAGCAGATCGTCTCGATCCTCTACACCATCGTGGCGATGCTCGGCCTGTCGGTGACGCTGTTCATGCCGATGCTGATCCGACGCTTTGCCCGGCGCTGGGTCTACACGGCAGGCGCCTGCCTGCTGGCCATCGGCTCGCTGTTCTTCGTCACCCATACGCTTGCCGGACAATTGGCCGGCATGCTGTGCCGCGTGATGGGCGCCAGCGCGCTGTCGATCACGCTCAACCTCTACATCATGGACCACATCCGCAAGACCGATTTCATGCAGGCCGAATCACTGCGCATGGCGTGGTCGATGTTGGCCTGGACCGGCGGGCCGACGCTCGGCATCTTCCTCTACACGCGCTTCGGCATCTATGCCGCGCACGGTGCGGTGGCGGTGTTCGCGCTGGCCTTGCTGGCGCTGTTCTGGACCTACCGCCTGGGCGACAACCCATCGATCCGCCCTGGCAAGACGCGGCCGGCCAATCCGCTCGCCAATATCGGCCGCTTCGTTGCCCAGCCCAGGTTGCGGCTGGCCTGGCTGATCGCCTTCGGCCGCTCCTGTTTCTGGACGACGTTCTTCGTCTACGGGCCGCTGTTCATGGTCATCACCGGCGAGGGCAAGCTGGCCGGTGGTCTTTTGGTTTCGGCCGGCAACGCGCTGCTGTTCATGGCCATATTCTGGGGCAAGGCGGGAAAGCGCTTCGGTGGTCGCCGAACCATGACATTTGCCTATTTCGCCATGTCGGCCATGCTGCTGGCGGCGGGTGCGGTTGGCCAAACCGTGCCGCTGCTCACCGGCGCCTTTCTGCTCTGCGGCGCTTTCTTCACCATCGCGCTCGATGCACTGGGCTCGACCGCCTTCATGCGCTCGGTACGATCCTATGAAAGGTCGCAGATGGCTGCGGTCTACCGGACCTATCTCGACTTTTCCGAACTGACGCCGCCGCTGGTCTATTCGGTGGTGCTGGCGTTCTTCGGGCTAGGCTCGGTGTTCGTCACGCTCGGCCTGCTGGCGGCGGTCTGCGGCTTCGTGACGTGGCGATACCTGCCGAAATCGCTGTGATCATCAGGGCTTGGGGGTAGCCGCTGCGTGCCGTTCGCGGATCCAGTTGTGGAAGCGGTGCAGGTCGTACTCCTCGGGCATCAGCACGCCGGCCGCGTGGCGCATCGAGCGCAAGCCTTTCTGGTTGACCTCGCAGATCCCTGCATCCTCCTCCAGCACCTGTTTGCCGAAGGCGACGATGTTGTCGATGTCGGTTGCATCAAGCGCCTCCGGCGCAAACAGCCATTCGGCGACAAGCTCGGTCTGCTCGGGGCCAAGCGGCACCAGCCGCACGGTCCTCATATAGTCGACGTGCCCGACGATGAACATCGACGGCAGGTTGGTGGCGTAGGTCTGGCCGGCGGCGCGTTCAGCTGATGTGAGGCCGGTGAAGACCGGCCCATGCGCCTGGCCATCGCGCGACCATGTCTGCGCGCCGGCGCGCAGACCGCCGGAAAACTCCGGCGCGTCATTGTCGGCGTGGCGGGACCATTCGGGATCGTCATGGCGACCCATCAGGCCGCGGCCATAGATCGGCACCAGCCGCGACAGGTCCTTGTGGACGCCTGGACAATGCAGGCACTCGTTGAAGTTTTCCCAAAAGATCTTCCAGTTGCAGTTCATCACCTTGCGCAGCACATGGCCGGTAACAAGCGTTTCCAGCGGCCAGTTGGCGAGACTGCCGGACGCCGGATCGAAGGAGGTTTCCGCCGAGCCGGCGGCGTCCTCCTGCAGATTGACGAAGACAAAACCGCGCCACACGGAGAGCGCCACGCGATAGAGCGGATGATTTGCCTTGTCGAAGCCTTCCGGCAGCGACTTCGACGGCACGCGCACGAGGTCTCCGCGCAGCGAATAGGACCAGGCGTGGTAGGGGCAGGTGATGAGCCGCGCCTTCAGCCGGCCTTCGCCTTCCTGGCAAAGCTGCGAGCCGCGATGGCGGCAAGTGTTGTGAAAAGCGCGCAGTTCGCCGGTCTCGTCGCGGAGCACGACGATTTCCTGCGTGCCGACGCGGAAGGTGCGGAATGAAAGCGGCTGCGCAAGGTCGGCCTCGCGGCAGACGAGCAACCAGCTTTTGTACCAGATGGCGTCGAGATCGCGCTGATAACTGTCCGCATCCCAATAGGCCGACGATGGCAGCGTCGGTTCGGCCCGGGTCAGGCCGTTGTAGGGATCGCGCTCGCTGGCAATGGGCTGCATGGCTGGCTTCCTGTGGACTTGTCAGCCGACACCCGACCACGGGAATTGTCAATTGTTGTGCCGGAGACCCGATTTATCTGGATGGCGCAATCGCGCTGGTTGTCGGCGGAATTTGGTTTGCCGGTCGCGACGATTTTCCCTATAGTCGCGCTTGTCGTCGGTTCCGTTTGGAGCCAAGAGGGAATGCGGTGCGGGCGGACTTGTTGCCCAATGCCGTGGCTGCCCCCGCAACTGTGTGCGGTAGTCCTCTCCATATGCCACTGAAGGTTTCTCTTCGGGAAGGTGGGGAAGGGCGCTGATCCGCGAGCCAGGAGACCTGCCGGCGACAGGAAACTGACTTCGATGCCCTCGGGTGGAGGGTGAAAGGACAAGACATGACTACCGCTTCCGTCTCCCTCGGCGCCTCCGTCTCCTCGCAGTCGCGCTTCATGCAGCTTGCACTCGTGGCGCTGATCGGCATCTTCGTCGTCGGCTTTGTCGGCTTCTCGCATATCGATGCGGTCCACAATGCGGCTCACGACTATCGCCATTCGATGGCGTTTCCCTGCCACTGACGAGGATTTGACATCATGAACCTGTTTCGCAACGTCGTGTTCATCGCGGCGATCGCAGGGCTCGTGGCCGGCGTCGTTCTCGCCTGCCTGCAGGCCTATGCCACCGTGCCGCTGATCCTCAAGGCGGAAGTCTACGAACAGGCCGGCGGCGGCCACCACCATGACCATGCCGCTCCGGCCGCAACCGATACCAATGCCATGAGCACGGCCGCTCCGGCGGGGAATGCCATGAGTTCTGCCGCCCCGGCGCCGGCGGAAGCAGCCGCGCCGGCCGCGGAAGACGAAGGCTGGGCACCGGCCGACGGTTTCGAGCGTTTCGCCTTCAGCGTTGTCGCCAATATCGTCACCGGCATCGGTTTTGCGCTGATCCTGGTCGCGGTTTCCGAATTCGCCGGCGGCATCGGCAATTGGCGCCAGGGCGTGTTCTGGGGCCTGGCCGGCTTTGCCGTGTTCACGTTGGCACCGGGCCTCGGCCTGCCACCGGAATTGCCCGCGATGCCGGCGGCCGATCTCACGCAGCGCCAGATCTGGTGGTGGGCAACCGTGGTGGCGACCGCGGCGGGTCTCGGCCTGATTGCGTTCCGCAAGTCGCTGCCGCTCGCGATCCTTGCCGTCCTGCTGATCGTCGCGCCGCATATTGTCGGCGCACCGCAGCCCGACAGTTTCGAGACGCCGATCCCTGAAGGCCTGCACCACGAGTTCGTGGTGGCGGTCACTGTGACCAACCTGGTGTTCTGGCTGGTGCTCGGCGCCGTCGTCGGCGTGGTGCGCGGCCGCTTCACCGGCACAGCGACCAGCCTGCGCGACAGCTTTGCCTGATCGCAGCAAGCTGACCTTCATCATCGGCGGTGCGCGCTCTGGCAAGAGCGCGCATGCCGAAACCCTGGCGACGGTTTTGCCCTCGCCATGGACCTATATCGCCACGGCGCAAGCCTATGATGACGAGATGCGTGAGCGCATCGCGTTGCACCGCTCCCGGCGCGGCCAGGGCTGGGCGACCATCGACGCACCGCTCGATCTCGCCGGCACGCTCGAGGCTTTGCCGGACGACCAGCCGGTGCTTGTCGACTGCCTGACACTGTGGCTGACCAATCATATGCTGGCCGAACACGACCTCGACCTTGAATGCCGTCGGCTGGCGGACGTGCTGTCGCGGCCGCGCGGGCCCTGGTTCGTCGTGTCCAATGAAGTCGGCCAAGGGATCGTGCCTGACAACGCGCTGGCGCGCCGTTTTCGCGATGCCGCCGGCCGGCTCAACCAGCAAGTGGCCGCTGCCGCCGATTCGGTGCTGCTGATGGTGGCGGGGCTGCCGCTCAAGGTGAAATGAAATGACCGATATCGACAACAAAACCGACCGGGATGAAGACCGCCACCGCGCCAAGATGGCCAAGCGCAAGGCGGTGCAGGATGCCGAGGTGGCGGCCAAGACGATCGAGAAGGGGCTGCTGATCGTCAACACCGGACCGGGCAAGGGCAAGACCACCGCCGCCTTTGGTCTGGCGCTGCGGATGCTCGGCTACGGCAAGCGTGTCGGCGTCGTCCAGTTCATCAAGGGCAAATGGCACACCGGCGAGAAGGATGCCTTCGCCGCCTTTGGCGATCGCGTCGTCTGGCACGCCATGGGCGAGGGGTTCACCTGGGAAACCCAGGATCTGAGGCGCGACATTGCCGCAGCCGAAGCCGCATGGGCCAAAGTGCTCGAGCTGATGGCCGATCCGTCGATCAGCCTGCTGGTGCTCGACGAACTGAACATCGCGCTGCGCTACGATTATCTCGATCTCGACAAAGTGGTTGCGGCGCTGAAGGCGCGGCGCGAGGGCCTGCATGTCGTCGTCACCGGCCGCAACGCCAAGCCGGCGATGGTCGAGGCGGCCGATCTCGTCACCGAAATGGGCGTGACCAAGCACCATTTTTCCGCGGGCGTGAAAGCGCAGCAAGGCATCGAATTCTGATAGCCTTAACCAGCAGGCCCGATCACGCGACGATCACGATTGCCGAGACCAAACCGAACAGCGCGATCAGCAGATAATCGGCGACACGATAGAGTTTCAGCGCCTGCCTGATGTCGATGCTGTCGGCTTCGCGGCGGCCGCCTTCGCCCATGAAGACGTCGTCGACCAGCACGCCGCCATAGCTGCGTGGTCCAGCAAGCGCCAGGCCGAGCGCGCCGGCCATCGCCGCTTCCGGCCAGCCGGCATTGGGCGAGCGGTGTTTTTTCGCGTCGCGCCACACAGCCTGCCAGGCGTTTTTCGCATCGGCACCCCTGACGAGGAATGCGGCCAGCACGATCAACAGCGCCGTCAGGCGCGATGCCGGCAGGTTGATCCAATCGTCGAAGCGCGCCGCCGCCCAGCCGAACGCTTCGTGGCGCGGGGTGCGGTGGCCGATCATTGAATCGGCGGTGTTGGCTGCCTTGTAGGCAGCGCCTCCTGCCAGCCCGCCGACGCCGGTCCAGAAGGCGGGAGCAACGATGCCGTCGGAAAAATTCTCGGCCAGGCTCTCGATCGCCGCGCGGCTGACACCGGCCAGGTCCAGCGATTCGGGATCGCGGCCGACGATGCGCGAGACGGCGATGCGTCCAAGAGCAAGGCCACCTGTGTCGAGCGCGTCGGCCACGGCCTCGACATGCTCGTAGAGGCTCTTCTGCGACAGAAGCGATGTCGCCAGAAGGGCGGCAATGATCAATCCCATGGGAACGAACCAGAGCAGGATCTGCACGCCGAGCCCGATCGCCGCCGGCACCAGCACGATGACCAGCAGCGCCTGGACACCACGCTTGCGACGCAGCGCGTCGGGATCAGTGGCGCGGTTGAGCCGGCCGTCGAGAAAGGATATCAGCCTGCCGAACCACGTCACCGGATGGCCGATGGCGCGAAACAGCCAGTCCGGGTAACCCAGGACGAATTCAGCGGCCAATGACAGGAAAGCGATCAGGATTGACATGAAGCTTCTTGATGGGGCGGCGGTGGACCATGGTGGAAGTCTCGGCCGGGCGAGGGCGCTTTTCCCCAACGCGCCGCAGCCTTTCGTCGACCTCTCGACCGGTATCAATCCGCACTCCTACCCGCTTTTCGAGTTGCCCGCCACCACCCTGTCGCGGCTGCCGGAGGCAGCGCGTGCCAGCGAGCTGGTCGAGATCGCGGCGAGCGCCTATGGCGCGCCATCGCCAGCCAATGTGGCGGCGGCACCCGGCACGCAGATCCTGTTGCCGCGCGTCGCATCGCTGATCGCGCCCGGCAAGGCGATGGTGCTGGGTCCGACCTATGCCGAACATGGGCGGGCAGCGGCGATCGCCGGACACGCGGTGACGGAGGTCGGCGATTTCGAAGTTTTGGTGGAAGCCGACCTTGCCATCATCGTCAATCCCAACAATCCGGATGGGCGCATCATCGAGCGCGACAGGCTGCTGGCGCTGGCCGCAGGGCTGCGCGCCAAGGGCGGGCTGCTGGTGGTCGACGAGGCGTTCATGGATGTCGGCCCGCGCGAGCACAGCCTTGGCGGCGATGTCGGTCAGGGCGGCATCGTGGTGCTGCGCTCATTCGGCAAGTTCTTTGGCCTGGCCGGGCTGCGGCTCGGTTTTGCGCTTTCCGATGCGGTGACGGTCGGCCGGCTGGACACGCAATTCGGACCATGGGCCGTCGCCGGCCCGGCGCTGGAATATGGCATTCGCGCGCTTGCCGATATCGACTGGCAGGACGCGATGCGGGCATCCCTTGCGGAGGCATCGGCGCGGCTCGACGCGCTGTTCGGCCGCTTCGGCGCTGCTGTCGCGGGCGGCACCACATTGTTCCGCTATCTTCACTTGCCCGACGCCGCCGACCTGTTCGCCACACTTGGTGAGCGAGGAATCCTGCTGCGCCATTTTGCCGACCGTCCTGGCGTCTTGCGCGCCGGCCTGCCGGGGAGCGAGGTGGAATGGCAGCGGCTCGAATCCGCTCTTGCCGAATGGGCGTCCCGGCGCGAGGATCGATCGAAGGGTTCGAAACAATGATCCATGTCTGCTCTCTGGCGAAGGTCGAGGAAACGGTGGCACGGACCGGCGCCGACCGCATGCTGTCGCTGCTCGCCGCTGGAACCGAGGTGATCCGCCCGGTCTCGATCGCCCAAGAGAATCATCTGCATCTCGTCATGCACGACATTGCGGTGGCGCAGGACGGCATGACCATGCCGGGCGAGGAGCATGTCCGCAACCTGCTTGATTTCGCGCGCCGATGGGACCGGGCAAAGCCGATGGTCGTGCATTGCTATGCCGGCATCAGCCGCTCGACCGCTTCCGCCTACATCATCGCCGCGGCATTGGCGCCGAAGCGCGACGAAGCCGAACTGGCTCAGACGGTGCGGGCGCTGTCTCCCTCGGCGACGCCCAACCCGCGGCTGATTGCGGTGGCCGACCTCCTGCTCCATCGCAACGGCCGCATGATCGAGGCGATCCAGGCGATCGGGCGTGGCGCCGACGCCTTTGAAGGAACGCCCTTCGCGCTGAAGATCGACATCTAGGACATCTTGATATTCAGGTGACCTACCCTGCGACGGAAGTGCTATCTCAGCCAGTCGGCGAGCTTTGCCTTACGCACATCGCGCAGCAGGCTGATGAAACCGTCGGCCTGATGTTCTGATGTCAGCCGGCCTTTCTCGGCCGTGGCGATGCTGGCATCGCCGACCACGCCATTCGGGTTGAGATCGCTGGCGATCCAGGCAAAGGCATGGGTGCCGGTGTGGCGCAGCAGCGAAAATTCCTTTTCAGCCTTCGCGACATTGGAAACGAAATTGTCGGCCTTGCCCATGTCGACGAGATCCGGCCGGAAATGCAGCATCAGCGACGTCTCGACATCGCCGCCATGGATCCCGTGACGGTCCTCGATCTCGGTGTACATGCCGGCCGGGCGGCCAAAGCGCTGCCAGCTGGTCTTCACCGCCAGCATGTTTTCGCGCACGCGCAGTTCGCGCGTGACGATGCCCATGATCTCTTCATTGCCGCCATGCGAATTGACGACGATCAGCTTGCGCACGCCGGCCCGTGCGATCGACAGGCCAAGTTCGGTCCAGGCGTCGACCAGCGTCGTTGCCGGCAGGGTGAGGGTGCCCGGTGCGTGAAGATGCTCGTTCGACTTGCCCACGGCCTGCACCGGCAGGATGCGGATGTCGAGATCGTCGGGCAGGCGGGCAATCACCGTGTCGAGCATGCCGTTCATGATCGAGGTGTCGGTCGAGACCGGCAGATGCGGACCATGTTGCTCGATCGCCGCCAGCGGCAGCACGGCGATCGTCGCCTCCGGGTCGATCGAGGCGTATTCGGTCGTGCGGTAGTCGCCCCACCACACGCGTCTTTTTGTTTCGTTCATAGCGGGCCTCAGAGGAACTGTTTGGCGTTTGTGCTGCCCCTCACCCTTACCCTCTCCCCGTGAAGAACGGGGAGAGGGGGTCGCCAGCGCTGGAGCGCTTCCCTTCTCCCCGTCACAATATGGGGAGAAGGTACCGGCAGGCGGATGAGGCAGCGCAGACTTTGGTGTGGTGTAGCTTCAGATTGCGGACCTGTCGATTCGTAGCGTCTCGCCGACGTCTCACCCAGCCGCGATGGCCTCGACCTCGACCTTGAATTCGGGCCGGGCGAAACCGGAGACGATCATCAGCGTCGAGGCCGGCGCCGGGCTGGAAAACAGCCGGTCGCGGACATCCATATAGGGTCGCAGGTGCGCGCGGTCGGTGACGTAGGCGTTGATGCGGACGATATCCTGCAGCCCCAGACCGGCCTCTCCGAGCACTGCCGCGATGTTGCGGAAGCAGAGTTCGGCCTGTGCGCCGGCATCTTCCGGTATCTGGTCGTCCGCCGTGATGGCGACCTGGCCCGAGCACAGCACCAGCCGCTTGCCGGCGGGCACCTCGACGCCGTGGCTGTAGCGGGCAAAGGGTGGCTTTATCGACTTCGGGGTGAGGAACTTGAACATGGCAATCTCCGGTTCGTCGGTAGCCTAAGACCGGATGCACCATACCTTCAAGATGGCGGTGCATGTCGCTGGGGCGATTGTGGACAGGCGTTCAAAAAATAGGCACGATGCCTCCGGTGCAGCACGACCCGTCCGGCTTCGCAGATGGCTGTGGTGCAAGCGGGCGGTCCCGGCGCAAGACGCCGGTGGCATGTGTCTTGCTTCTTGAATCTCTGGTGTCGAGCCTGGCGCGTGGCGTGCCGGAGCAAACAAAGGGTGATGTTGATGTACGGAAAACAGAAGATCTCGGTGGCGGTGGTGGCCCTGCTTGCTGCCAGCACGCTCGGTGCCGCGGCGAATGAAAAAGTCACCTTCGGCACCAACTGGTTGGCCGAGCCGGAACATGGTGGATATTATCAGGCGGTGGCTGACGGCACTTACGCCGCTTGCGGCCTCGACGTCACCATCATGCAGGGCGGTCCGCAGGTCAGCGGCCGGCCGATGCTGCTTGCTGGCAAGATCGATTTCTACATGGGCGGCAATCTGCTGTCGGCTTTCGATGCCGTCCAGCAAGGCATTCCGATGCGCGTGGTGGCGGCGGATTTCCAGAAGGACCCGCAGGTCATCATGTCCCACCCCGGCGAGGGGCTCGACAAGTGGGAAGATCTGAAGAACGCCGACCAGTACATATTGGGCGACGAGGGCGTGCAGACCTTCTTCCAGTGGATGGTCATCGAGCTCGGCTTCGCCGCCGCTAAGCGCGCGCCCTACACCTACAACACCGCTCCCTTCCTCGCCAACAAGAAGTCGATCCAGCAGGGCTACGTCACCTCCGAGCCGTTCGCGGTCAAGAAGGAAGGCGGCTTCGTACCGAACCAGTTCCTGCTTGCCGACTATGGCTGGGACACCTACTCGACGACGATCGAGGTGATGCAGGACACGATCGACAAGAAGCCGGAGGTGGTCCAGTGCTTCGTCGATGGCTCGGCCAAGGGCTGGTACAAATATCTCTACGGCGACAACAAGGCCGCCAACGACATGATCAAGAAAGACAATCCTGACATGAGCGACGAGCAGATCGCTTTCTCGATCGAGCAGATGAAAAAGTTCGGCCTTGCCGATTCAGGCGACACCGAAAAGCTCGGCATCGGCGCCATGACCGACGCGCGTATCCAGAGCTTCTACGACAAGATGGTCAAGGCCAAGGTCACGCCAGCCGGCATCGACATCAAGAAGGCCTACACGCTGACCTTCGTCAACAAGGGCGTTGGGCTCGAGCTGAAGAAGTAGGCCGTTCCGGCATGATGCAGGAGAATGTGGCGCAAGCGCTGGCGAGCGCGTCGGATGTCGCTCCGACATTGCTGGCGCTGCGTGGCGTCGGCAAGGTCTTTTCCAACGGCGTGACGGCGCTCAACGATGTCGATCTGACGATCCGGGAAGGCGATTTCCTCAGCCTGCTCGGACCGTCCGGCTGCGGCAAGTCGACGGCGCTGCGGCTGATCGCCGGCCTGTCGACGCCGACCTCCGGCGTGCTCGACTGGCGCGGCGGCGGCTCGCTTGACCGTTCGAACATCGGCTTCGTCTTCCAGGAGCCGACGCTGCTGCCCTGGGCCAGCGTCTTCGACAATGTCTGGCTGCCGCTCAGGCTGAAAGGCGTTTCCCGCGCCAAGGCGGCGCCGGCGGTGACGCAAATGCTGGCGCGGGTTCACCTGACCGGCTTCGAAGACGCGGTGCCGCGCGAACTGTCCGGCGGCATGAAGATGCGTGTCTCGATCGCGCGCGCCATGGTGACGAAACCGCGTGTGCTGTTGATGGACGAGCCGTTCGCCGCGCTCGACGAGATCACCCGCTTCAAGCTCAACAACGATCTTCTGGAGTTGTGGCAGGACGAGCGCTTCACCGTCGTCTTCGTCACCCACAGCGTCTTCGAAAGCGTGTTTCTCTCCAACCGCGTCGTCGTCATGGCGGCGCGGCCGGGCAGGGTGTTCGACGAACTCGCCATCGAGGCAGCCTATCCGCGCGACGAGGCGTTCCGGACCTCGCCCGACTATGCGGCGTTGTGCCGGCAGGCCTCCGACGTGTTGGTCAAGGCCATCAATTCAACAGCAGGCGCGCATCATGACGGCCATTGACGAGGGCGTGCTTAAGCTCGATCCCGAGGAAGCGCGCCGCGTGCGCCAGGATCGGCTCGAACGGATTGGTCGCTGGGTGCTGCCGCTGGCGATCATGATCCTGGCGATCTGGCTTTGGGATCGCATCTGCGTGTGGAATGAGATCCCGCAATACATCCTGCCGCGCCCCGGCGTGGTGCTGTGGACGCTCTACAACGATGCCGGCCTGCTGTTTTCCGCCCTGCTGGTGACCTTGCGCATCACCTTCCTCAGCCTGGCCTTGGCCGTCATCGGCGGTGTCGGGCTGGCGGTGCTTTTCGCGCAATCGAAATGGGTCGAAATGTCGTTCTTCCCGTTCGCCATCGTGCTGCAGGTGACGCCGATCGTGGCGATCTTCCCGCTGATCAACATCTATGTCGACAACCAGACGACCAAGCTCCTGCTCTGCGCCTGGATCGTTGCCTTCTTTCCGATCCTGTCCAACACCACGCTCGGCCTCAATTCGGTCGACCGCAATCTGCGCGACATGTTCAAGCTCAACGGCGCGACGCGCTGGCAGCAATTGCGCTATCTCAGATTGCCGGCGGCGATGCCGTATTTCCTGGGCGGATTGAAGATCGCCGGCGGCCTGTCGCTGATCGGTGCCGTGGTGGCCGAGTTCGTCGCCGGCGCCACCGGCCAGTCGTCGGGCCTTGCCTCACGCATCATCGAAGCCGGTTACCGGCTCAACGCGCCTCGGCTGTTCGCGGCGCTGTTCCTGATCTCGCTCACCGGCATCCTGATCTTCCTCGTGCTGTCGCTGATTTCGCATCTCATTCTAAGGCGCTGGCACGAAAGCGCGCTGAAGCAGGAGCGCTAGTTCCTTGGTGCCGAACACAGGTTCATACCACCTCGCCAACGCCCGGCTTCACGCGTCCCTGACGCCGGGATTCACCGCTGCTTTCGACAGCGATGGCTTTGCTCTGGCAGACATCGCTGTCGCCGACGGCAAGATTTCCAGCATTGCCGCCCATGGCCGTACCGCAGTGCCGGTGGACGCCGCAGACCTTGGCGGCCGCATTATCCTGCCGTGCTTCGTCGACTGCCATACGCATATCGACAAGGGCCATATCTGGCCACGAAAACCCAATCCGGATGGCACCTTCATGGGTGCGCTGAACGCCACCGGCGCCGACCGCACTGCGCGCTGGAACGCCGAGGACGTGGCGCGGCGCATGGATTTCTCGCTGCGCTCAGCCTACGCGCATGGCACCAGGGCGGTGCGGACTCATCTCGACAGCGTCGCGCCGCAAGAGGAAATCTCCTGGCCGGTGTTCGAAACGATGCGCGAGACATGGCGCGGCCGCATCGAATTGCAAGGCGCGTGCCTGATCGGCATCGAGGGCGTGCGCGACAGGAAATGGTTCGACAGGCTGGCAAAAAGGGTTGCCGCGGCCAAGGGTGTTCTCGGTGTCGTCACCTATATGGTGCCGGATCTCGAAGAACTGCTCGACCACGTCTTCGCGCAGGCGATCAAGCATGGCCTCGATCTCGATTTCCATGCCGACGAGACCGACGACATCGCGGCGATCTCGCTGAAGAAGATCGCCGAGGCGGCACTCTGGAACGGCTTCGAGGGCAACATCCTCGTCGGCCATTGCTGCTCGCTGGCGCGCCAGCCGGACCTCGATGTTCTCGACACGCTGGACAAGGTGGCGAAGGCCGGGCTCGCGGTCGTATCGCTGCCGATGTGCAATCTCTATCTGCAGGACCGGCGCGGCGACCACACCACACCGCGCTGGCGCGGCGTGACGCTGCTGCACGAGATGAAGGCGCGTGGCATTCCAGTCGCCGTCGCTTCCGACAACACGCGTGACCCGTTCTATGCCTATGGCGATCTCGACATGCTGGAGGTCTACCGCATGGCGACGCGCATCCTGCATTTCGATCATCCGGTCGCCGACTGGCCGCAAGCGGTCACCGCGACACCTGCCAGGGTGATGAGGCTCGACGGTTTCGGCACGCTCGCTGCCGGCGGTGATGCCGACTTCGTCGTGTTCAAGGGCAGGAGCTGGACGGAATTGCTGTCGCGGCCCGAATCGGATCGCATCGTCGTGCGCAGCGGGCGCGCGATCGACCGGCAACTGCCCGACTATGCCGAACTCGACGAACTGATGGTGGAATGATGGATGTTTCGGCGCTCAAACGCGATCTCGAAGGCTTGAAGCTCGACGACAATCCGGCCATCGTCCAGCAGAAGAGCCGGGACTTCTACTGGTACAGCCCGGTGCTGAAGCGGCAACTCGACCATGTCACCGGCGACCTGATCGTGACGCCGAAGGACGAGGCCGAACTGATCCGCGTGCTTGCGGCCTGCCATCGGCATGGTGTGCCGGTGACGCCGCGCGGCAGCGGCACGGGCAATTACGGCCAGGCCATGCCGCTCTCCGGCGGCTTGGTGCTCAACCTTGCCGAAATGAACGAGATCAAGTCGATCGCGCCGGGGCGCGTGGTGACCGGACCGGGTGCGGTTCTGGCCGACATCGACAAGGCAACGCGGGCGCATTCCGGCCAGGAACTCCGGCTGTCGCCCTCCACCTACAACACGGCTTCGATCGGCGGCTTCATTGCCGGTGGCTCGGGCGGCGTCGGCTCGATCAATTTCGGCGGCCTGCGCGATTTCGGCAATGTGCTTCGCCTACGCGTGGTGACCATGGAGGCCGAGCCGAAGGCGCTCGAACTCACCGGCGAGGATCTGCACAAGGTGACCCACGCCTATGGCACCAACGGCATCATCACCGAAGTCGAGATGCCGCTGACATCAGCCTATGACTGGGTCGATGTCATCGTCGGCTTCGACAGCTTCATGGAGGCGGCCCGCTATGGCAATGCGCTGGCTTGCCAAGACGGCATCCTGACCAAGCTGATCACGCCGATAGCGGCACCCGTGCCGCAGCTCTATTTCAAGCGGCACCAGAAGTTTCTCAGCGAAGGGAAAAGCATCTGCGTCGTCATGGTGGCGCAGCATGGGCTCGACGCCTTCCTGGCCTTCACCCGCCGTGCCGGCGGCGAGGTGATCTTCAATGCCGCCACAGCAACGCCGGACGACAAGAAGGGCCTGCCCCCGGCCTTTGAGCTGGCTTGGAACCACACCACGCTCAGGGCGCTGCGGGTCGACCCCTCGATCACCTATCTGCAATCGCTCTATCCCTTTCCCAACCAGCTGGCGCTGGTCGAGAAGATGGACGCGATGTTTCCCGGCGAGGTGTTCTCACATCTGGAATTCGTGCGGCTGGACGGCAACATCACCTGCTTCGGCCTGCCGCTGGTCAAGTTCACCACCGAAGCGCGGCTCGACGAAATCGTGCGCCTGCATGAGGAGAATGGCTGCCCGATCTTCAACCCGCACCGCTACACGCTGGAAGAGGGCGGCATGAAGCAGACGGATGCGGTGCAGCTTGCCTTCAAGCGCGAGACCGATCCGCAGGGCTTGCTCAACCCCGGCAAGATGATCGCTTGGGAAAACCCGGACTACGACTACCGTTCGGGCCGGACATTCCTGTTCAAGGGGCTGCAAAAGGCCGGCTGATGAACATTCTCGTCCTCCACGCCCATCCGGTCGAGACCAGCTTCAATGCCGGCCTGCACCGGATGATCGTCGAGCGGCTGACGGCAGCGGGCCACAAGGTCGACGATTGCGATCTCTACGCCGAGAATTTCGATCCGCGCCTGACACGTCAGGAGCGGCTGGACTACCACAATGCGCGCGGCCCGGCCGACCCTGTGGCGCCTTATGTCGAGCGCCTGCTGCGGGCCGAAGCGCTGGTGCTGTCCTACCCGGTCTGGAACTATGGCTTTCCGGCGGTCCTGAAAGGCTTCTTCGATCGCGTCTTCCTGCCCGGCGTGTCGTTCAAGCTGGTCAACGGCAAGGTGCAGCCGTCGCTGCACAACATAGTCAAGGTCGCGGCGGTGACCACCTATGGCGGCAGCCGGTTCCGCGCCATGCTGATGGGCGACCCGCCGCGCAAGCTGATCAAGCGCATGCTGCGCGCCACTGTAAGGCCCGGCGCGCCGGTGAGCTATCTCGCGCACTATGCAATGAACCTGTCGACCGCTGAAACGCGCAAGGCGTTCATGACCAAGGTCGCGGCCAGCATGGACGCCTTCTGATGCGGGCACTGGTGGTCTACTGCCATCCGGTGCCGGAGAGCTTTTGCGCGGCGATCCGCGACACTGCCGTCGAGGTGCTGAAGGCGCGAGGCTGGGAGGTGCGGCTGCTCGATCTCTATGCCGAGAAATTTGACCCGGTGATGGGATGCGACGAACGGCGCTCCTACAACGACCAGGCGCCGCAGGATCCGGCGCTGAAGCCGCATCTCGAGCTGCTCAACTGGGCCGAAGCGATCCTGTTCGTCTATCCGACCTGGTGGTACGGGCTGCCTGCGATGCTGAAGGGCTGGCTCGACCGGGTGTGGGCGACCGACGTCGCCTTCAAGCTGCCGGCGGGCAAGGGGCGGATCAAGTCGCTGATGACGCATGTGACCAAGGTCGGTGTCATCACCACCTGCGGTGCGCCGACCTGGTGGAGCGTCGTCGTCGGCCAGCCCGGACGCAAGACCCTGCTGCGCGGCATGCGGGCGCTTTGCGCGAGGCGCTGCCGGACCTTCTTCCTGGCGCACTATCTGATGGATGCCTCGACGCCACAGACACGGGCTGCGTTTCTGGCGAAGGTGCGATGGAAGCTGGAGCGGTTCTGAGGGCTTTACCCTCCCCCTTGCGGGGAGGGCACACAGCAAATGCCGCAAAGCGGCTTTTGCGAAGTGGGGTGGGGTCTCGTAGGGCGCACCCCCACCCCGTCTCGCAATCTTCGCTTCGCTACGACTGCGAGCCGACCCTCCCCACAAGGGGGAGGGTGAAACAACTACATCCTCGTCCGCTCCGACTTCGGGTCATACATCGGCTTCAGCGATGCTTCCGCAGCAAAACGCTCGCCGGCGATCTCGATCTCGTAGGACGATGCCAGAACATCCGCCTCGCTCTCGCCCTGGGACGGCACATAGCCCAGCCCAATGGCGCCGCCGAGATGATGGCCGTAATTGCCCGAGGTGATCGGGCCGACGATCTTGCCGTCGCGCAGAATCGCCTCGTTGTGGAAGAGCAGGGGCTGCGGCTCCTTCAATCGGAACTGCACCAGCCGGCGTGACAGGCCGGCCTCCTTCTTCCGCAGCACCGCATCGCGACCGATGAATTCGCCCTTGGCCGTCTTGACGGCAAAGCCRATGCCGGCTTCCAGCACATTGTCCTCGTCGGTGATGTCGTGGCCGAAATGCCGGAAGGCCTTTTCGATGCGGCAGGAATCCAGCGTGTGCAGGCCGCAGAGCTTTAGGCCGACATCGGCACCCGCCTCGTCGATCGCCTCGAAGACATGAGCTGCCTGGTCGGTCGAGACGTAGAGTTCCCAGCCGAGTTCGCCGACATAGGTGACGCGATGGGCGCGGGCCAGGCCCATGCCGATCTCGATCTCCTGGAACGTCCCAAACGGGTTGGCTTCGTTGGAGAAATCATTCGGGCTGACCTTCTGGATCAGCTTTCGTGAGTCCGGCCCCATCAGGCAAAGCACGGCTTCAGCCGCCGTTATGTCGGTGACGACCACGAACTCGTCGGTCAGATGCTTGCGCAGCCAGGCGAGGTCACGCTGCAGCGTCGCGCCGGGAACGACAAGGAAGAAAGCCGTTTCCGACAGCCGCGAGACGGTGAGGTCGCTTTCGATGCCGCCGCGCTGGTTGAGCATCTGTGTGTAGACGATCTTGCCCGGCGCCACGTCCATGTCGTTGGCGCAGAGCTTTTGCAGGAAGGCGCAGGCATCGCGGCCCTCGACGCGGATCTTGCCGAACGAGGTCATGTCGAACAGGCCGACCTTGTTCCTGACCGCCAGATGCTCCTCGCGCTGGTTGTCGAACCAGTTCTGCCGCTTCCAGGAATAGCGGTATTCGCGCTCCTGGCCCTCGCGGGCGAACCAGTTGGCGCGCTCCCAGCCGGCGACCTCACCGAAGACGGCGCCTCGCGCCTTGAGATGTTCATGCAGGGGCGAGCGACGGACATTGCGCGAGGTCGCCATCTGCCGGTAGGGGAAATGATCGGCATAGAGCAGGCCGAGCGTTTCGGAGACGCGCTCCTTCAAATAGCGGCGGTTCTTCTGGAATGGCTGGGCGCGGCGAATGTCGACTTCCCAGAGATCAAAGGGTGCTTCGCCGTCATTGATCCACTGCGCCAGCGCCATGCCGGCGCCACCGGAGGAGACGATGCCGATCGAGTTGTAGCCGGTCGCCATCCAGTAGCCGGACAGCTCCGGCGCCTCGCCGAGATAATAGCGGTCGTCGGGGGTGAAGCTCTCGGGACCGTTGAAGAAAGTATGGATGCCGGCGGTCGCCAGCATCGGCATCCGGTTGACGCCCATTTCGAGGATCGGCTCGAAATGGTCCATGTCCTCAGGCAATTGGTCGAAGCAGAAATCCTCGCGGATGCCATCCATGCCCCAGGGTTTTGCCACCGGCTCGAAGGCGCCCAGCATCATCTTGCCGGCGTCTTCCTTGTAGTAGGCGCATTCGTCCGGCACGCGCAGCACCGGCAGGCGGGTAAGGCCCGGGATTGGCTCGGTGACGAGATAAAAGTGCTCGCAGGCGTGCAGCGGGATGGTGACGCCGTTCTGGGCGCCAAGCTCACGCGCCCACATGCCGGCGCAGTTGATGACGATGTCGGCTTCGACCGTGCCTTGTTCTTCACCTTGCGCCCACGACACGCCGGCGACGCGACCGGCCTTAGTGTGGACCTTGGTGACCTTCACATTCTCGACGATGGTGGCGCCGCGCTGGCGGGCACCCTTGGCCAGCGCCATCGCGATGTTGGCGGGGTCGCATTGGCCGTCGAGCGGCAGATGCACGGCGCCGACGACGTCGGACACATTGAGATGCGGGTACATCTCCTTGACTTCATTCGGTGAAATCTCGCGCACGTCGACATCGAACGCGCGAGCGAGAGACGCCTGCCGGTAGATCTCATGCTTGCGCTCTTCGGTCAGCGCCACGGTGATCGAGCCGACCTGGCGCATGCCCGTACCGACCTCGGTCTCGGCTTCCAGCTTGACGTAAAGGTCGGCCGAATATTTCGCCAACCGGGTCATGTTCTGCGAGCCGCGCAGCTGGCCAATAAGGCCGGCGGCATGCCAGGTTGTGCCCGACGTCAGCTGCTTTCGCTCCAGGAGCACGATATCGGTCCAGCCGAGCTTGGCCAGATGATAGGCGACCGAACAGCCGGAGACGCCGCCGCCGATGATGACAGCTCTTGCCTTGGTGGGGATGGCCTTGGCGGTCATGCGGCCTCGCGGCGATAGCTGGAGGCAAAACGGCGCAACCGAAGTGCTGCTTCCTGCAACACGAGCTCCGGCTGGCAAAGGCTGATGCGAATGTGGCCGGCGGCGGCCTCGCCGAAGCTGGAGCCAGGCATCACGCCGACCTTTTCCTTGTCGAGCAAGGCCCAGGCGAATTTCTCGTCGTCGGGTTCGACGGCCGATATGTCGAGCATGACGTACATACCGCCCTCGGAACCGCGCACGGTGACATCGTTCATGCCACGCACGGCGTCGAGCAGGATGGTGCGGCGCGCGGCGTAGCGTTCGGCAATTTCCTTGACGCCATAACGGTTCTCGAGCGCCTCGGCGCAGGCAATCGAGATGAAGGCCGGCAAGCCATAGGTCGTCACCAGATTGAGATTGACCAGCAGCGAAATCATCTCTTGTGGTCCCGTCAGCCAGCCCATGCGCCAGCCGGTCATGCCATGGCTCTTCGACATGGAATTGATGACCAGAGTGCGCTCGGCCATGCCGGGCAGCGAGCGCGGCGAGACGTGCTCGCCGCCGCCCAGTGTCCAGTAGACCTCGTCCGACAACAGCCAGAGGTCATGCTCCCTGCAGACCTCCGCCAGCTGTTCCAGCCGCTCGCGCGAATAGACCGCACCGGTCGGGTTGTTCGGCGTGTTGATCAGGATGGCGCGCGTGTTGGGCCGAAGTGCTGCGCGGATCATGTCGGCGTGCGGCTGGAAGCCATCCTCGGCCGGTGTCTCGACCACGGTGAAACTGGCACCGGCGGCGCTGAACGTGTTGGGATAGGTGGCGTAGTAGGGCGCCACCACGATGGCATGGTCGCCTTGGTCCAGAACAGCCTGCACGGCCGCGTAGAGTGCGGCCTGGCCGCCCGGCGTGGCGATGACCTGATCCGGCGTCGTCTCGACGCCGGTGCAGGCGCTCGAGGCTGCCGCCATAGCCTTGCGCAGGCGCGGCAGGCCGGGAAGCGGGGTGTAGTGGTGATTGCTGCCGCGAACCGCGGCCACACAGGCTTCGATGGTTTCCGAGGGCGTGTCGAAATCATGGTCGCCCACTGACAGCATGATGATGTCTTCGCCGGCCGCCTTGCGGGCCCAAGCGGCCGAATGGACTTCCCAACCGTCCTTGCCCGAAGGCACGATGCCGGAAATGCGCGATGATGGTCTAGCCATGTATATCTCCCGAAATTTCGTAGCCGGCCTGTTCGAGCCGGTCGCGCAGCGCGGCGATGTGTGGCGGTCCGACTTCACAGCAGCCGCCGACAATGCTCGCGCCGGCCTCCACCCAGCCGATCGCCTGGTCGGCATAGGCATCCGGACCGAGGTCGTGGCGTGCGTGCAGGACATCCACCGTGCCGCCATGCTTGAGCGCTTCAACCGAGGTGAAGCCGTTGGCATAGGCCCCGACCGGGCCGCCAAGATCGATCAGCTCGGTCAGCGCTGCGCTGACTGCCTCGGGCCGGCAACAATTGACCAGCCGCGCCGCCACAGGCAGGCCATCGAGAGCGCTTGCTGCCGCGGCTAATGCCTCGCCACTGCGCAGGCGTGGCCTGCCATGATCGGCCAGCGTCCACGAAACCCATACCGGCTTGCCGCTTTCCGACGCCGCGGTCACCGCCGCACGCGCCTCCTCGGTGGACGCCATGGTCTCGCACAGGAACAAGTCGACGCCATCAGCCTGCTCGGCAACGATGCGGCGGTAGATGTCGAGCGTATCCTCGAATGAAATGGTCAGCGCATGGGCATAGCTACCGAAAAGCGGTGACAGGCAGCCGGCGATGGTCGCCTCGCCGGCCTGCTCACAGGCTTGCCTTGCAAGCTCGATGCCGCGCTTCTGCAAAGGCTTGAAGAGGTCTTCCGCGCCCTCGCGCGCCAGGCGTTCGGGTGTCGCCGAATAGGTGTTTATGGTGATGACGCGGGCGCCGGCACGGATAAATTCCGCGTGCAGGTCGCGCACGAGATCCGGCTCGTCAATCAGCACCCTGGCCGACCATAGCGGCGTCGGCTCGGATATGCTGCGGCGGACCAGTTCCTGGCCCATGCCGCCATCCGTGAGGATGATTTTCTTCACGCGCGCAGCCTCTTGTTCTTTGGATCCCACAAGGGCTCGTCTTTCTGCACGACCGCCTGAAAACGGTCGCCGAAGATTTCGACCTCGATCGCTGTTCCCGGTTCCGCCAGATCGGCGCGCAGCATGCCGAGCGCGATCGATTTGTCGATCCGATGACCCCAGCCGCCTGATGTCGTTTCACCGACGATCTTGCCGTCGTGCCAGAGTGTGGAAACAGAAGGGGCGTCGCAGTCACCGGGGTTCTCGACGACCAGCGTGACGAAACGCTTCTTTACCCCTTGCTGCTTCTCGTTCAGCAGTGCCGCCTTGCCGCGGAAATCGGGCTTGTCCCATTTGACGAAGCGCTCCAATCCGCCCTGGAGGATCGAATAGTCGGTCGACAGGTCGCCCTTCCAGGTGCGGTAGCCCTTTTCGAGCCGGAGCGAATCCAGCGCGTACATGCCGAATGGCCTGAGGCCATGCTGTTCTCCGGCCGCGCAGATGGCGTCAAAGATGGCGGCGGTGTCGTCGACCCTGGTGTGGATTTCCCAGCCGAGTTCGCCGGCGAAGGAGACGCGTATGAGTTTCGCCCAGCGGCCGGCGATCTTCGTCTCCTGATGCGTCAGCCACGGCAAAGCAAGGTCGGCGCTGCAGACATCGGCGAGGATTTTTCGCGAGTTCGGGCCGGCCAGGATCTGGGTCGAAAATTCCTCGGTGCGGTCGATCAGCCTGAACGGCGCATCCTTGGGGATCCTCGATTTCAGCCATTCGAAATCATGCCATTGCGCGACCGCCGCGGTGATCAGCGTCATCAGGTTCTCATCATGGCGCACGACCGACATTTCGGTGACGATGCGGCCCTTGTCGTCGGCGAAATAGACGAGGCCGATGCGGCCGATCTTCGGCACCAGCCCGGTGACCTGCAGGCTCAGCCATTCGGCGGCACCTGGCCCGTCGAGGTTGAAGCGCGAGAAGCCCGGCAGGTCGAGGATGCCGGCTGCGTCGCGAACGGCAAGGCATTCCTCGTGGACGCGATGCTGCCACGGTCCTTCGCGACGGAAGGTCAGCGTCGCCTCCTCGGAAACGTCGTCGCCGTCCTTGGCGTACCAGGTGGCGCGTTCCCAGCCATTGTAGGCGTCGAAGCGGGCGCCGAGCGCCTTGATGCGATCGTGGATCGGCGACAGCTTGCGGTCACGGCCTTCCGGCCAGGCATGGCGCGGGAACTGGATGGCGTATTCGTTGCCGTAGATCTCCATGCCCTTGGCGACGCAGTAGTCCGGCGCGGCAGCAAAGGAGGTGAAGCGGCGTGGATCGCACGACCACATGTCCCATTCGGTCTGGCCCTGTGTCACCCATTCGGCCAGCACCTTGCCGGCGCCGCCGCCCTGGGCGATGCCGAAGGTGAAGACGCAGGCCTCGAAGGCGTTGGGAACGCCGGGCATCGGCCCGATCAGCGGATTGCCGTCCGGCGTATACGGGATCGGCCCATTGATGACCTTGGACAGGCCGGCGGTGCCCAGGATCGGCACGCGGGCGACGGCATCGGCCAGATAATGTTCGAGCCGATCGAGGTCGTCGGGGAACAACTGGAAGGAAAAGTCCTCTGGCATCGGATCATTGTGGGTCGCCCAATGCGCGCGGCAGTTGCGCTCATAGGGGCCGAGATTCATGCCGTTCTTTTCCTGGCGCAGATAGTAGGAGGTGTCGACGTCGCGCAGCAGCGGCAGTTTCTTGCCCTGTTCCTTCGACCATGCCGCCAGTTCGGGGATTTCCTCGAACAATATGTACTGATGGCTCATCACCATCATCGGCACCTCGCGGCCGAACATCTTGCCGACTTCGGCGGCGCGGTAGCCGGCGGCATTGACGACGATCTCGCAGCGGATTTCGCCTTGCGTGGTCTCGACCACCCATTCGTCGTTCTCGCGGCGCACGCCGGTGACCGGGCAGAAGCGGATGATCCTGGCGCCCATGTCGCGCGCGCCCTTGGCCAGCGCCTGGGTCAACTGCGCCGGATCGATGTCGCCGTCGCTCGGATCGTAGAGTGCGCCTTTCAGATCATGCGTCTCGATGAAGGGATAGCGGCGCTTGATCTCGTCGACGCCGACGACGTCGATGTCCATGCCCTGATAGYGACCCATGCCCTTGGCGCGCTGGAACTCCTGCATGCGCTCGACCGAGTGGGCGAGGCGCAGCGAACCGGTGACGTGGTAGTTCATGGGATAGTCGACCGCTTCGGCCAGCCCACGGTAAAGCTCGGTCGAATAGCGCTGCATGTTCATCAGCGACCAGGACGAGGAGAAGGTCGGCACATTGCCGGCGGCATGCCAAGTCGAGCCGGAGGTCAACTCGTTCTTTTCGAGCAGCACGCAGTCGGTCCAACCCGCCTTGGCGAGATGATAGAGCGCGGACGTGCCGACGGCACCACCTCCGATGATCACCACGCGTGCCGTGCTCGGAGAACCGGCCATGTTCTTCTCCCTGACAAAACCCAAAAGCGCGTTGCGCTTCCATTTTTTGTTTTTGATACTTGTCGTTATCCCAAGCCGCTGCACGCTTCTGGGCGACATGCATTCAATAGACTGGCGGCGCAACCACCCAGATGACAACCGCCGGCTCGGCACCCGGATTGCGCCAGCGGTAGGGCTTGCCTTCGAAGCGAAAGGAGTCGCCTTCGCCGAGCCGATGCCAGACGCCCGATATCTCGATGTCGAACAGTCCGGACGCGACGTATCCGGCCTCTTCGGTCGGCCGACGCGCCTCGTTTTTCAGCTCCGCGCCCGGCGCGAAGACCGAACGCACCATCTCGAAGCTACCGCCGAGATCGGGCGACAGAAGCTCCTCCACCAGGCCGGATTCGCTTGTGCCAAGCGTGCGGCGCCTGCCGGCGCGCACAACCACGCCACGCTCGCTTTCGACCGGCACGTCATGGCTGAAGAACAGGCTGATCGGCACGCCGAACAGTTCGGCGAAGGCTCTGAGATCGCTGACCGATGGCGTCGAGAGACCACGCTCGACCTGGCTGACCCAGCCGACGGAACGGCCAAGCTTCAGGCCGATCTCGGCAAGCGTCAGCCCGCGCGCCTTGCGCAGCGCCCTGATATCGCTGGCCAGCACGCGTTCGTCAGGTCCCTGCAATGTTCGTGCGATAGGTGAAGGCAAAACGCTCACTGCATGAAAATTTGCATCCGAATTTCATGAGAAATGAAGCTCATGAAAAAATCAAGTGGATTTTCACGTATGCTCAAGATTTGCTTGCAGGATTTTGACGGTTCATGCAAAGGCTCGGGCACGAACGGCGAGTGGGGACGTCTGGTCGAGACGAGGGTTAAAGGACGGCCCATGCTTGAAAAGAACACCCGAATTGCGGACGAGGCCGAGATTGTCGACGAGGCGATCCTGTCGCGCCGCTCGGTGCGCGCATTCCTGCCCGACATGGTCGACGACGACACCATCCGCGCCATTCTGTCGGTTGCGGCGCGGGCTCCATCCGGCACCAACATGCAGCCGTGGAAGGTCTACGTCACCAAGGGCGAGACCAAGCAGCAGATCACCGACGCCATCCTCAATTCGGGCATCCGCGCTGAAAAGGCCGATTGGGATGAGTACCGCTACTATCCCACCCAGTTCTTCGAGCCCTATCTGACCCGACGGCGCGCCAACGGCTTTGGGCTCTATGGCGCGCTCGGTATCGGCCGTCGCGAGGTCGACAAGATGCGCGCCCAGCACGACCGCAACTTCGTCTTCTTCGACGCGCCGGTCGGCATGATCTTCACCATCGACCGCCGGCTCAACCAGGGTTCATGGATCGACTACGGCATGTTCCTGCAAAACATCATGGTCGCGGCGCGGGGCAGGGGCTTGCACACGTGCCCACAAGCGGCGTTCGCCCCCTATCACCGGCAGATCCGGCCGGTGCTCAACATTCCCGACGAGGAGATCGTCGTCTGCGGCATGGCGCTTGGCCATGAGGATATTTCCAAACCCGAAAACGCCTTCCGCACCGACCGCGTGCCTCTGGAAGAGTGGGTGACGTTCAGCGAGTAAGCCGGCCGCCCTGGCCAGAACCGGCCAACTGGGCGTCGAGCCCTATTCCGTGTTCATCTGTGCGCCGTGGCCGCTGACATGGGCGCCGTCCTGCGGCGTCAGCTTGAGATAGGCGAATAGCGCACACAGCGTGATGACGCCCTCGATCACGAACAGGATGCGAAAATCGCTTGCCACGGCCGGGCCGCCGCCGGCCAGAAACGACAGTGCAGCGGCGGCTAGGCCAACGCTGATCGCCACCGCGAGCTGCCACAGGATGTAATAGAGCGCGCTGAAGCGGGCGAGCTGCTCGGGTGCGATGTCGGAATAGGCGAGGTTGCCGGTCGACGCCCATTGCGCGGAGCGGAAGACGCCGAAGACGAAGATGTAGGCAAGCACGATCCACACCGGTGTGGTTGCCTGCATCAAGGCAAATCCAGCGACCATGGCGGCGACGATCGGCGTGTTGCAGACCAGCACGCGGCGGAAGCCGAAACGGTTGAGGACACGCGGCATGAAGAAGCGCATGGCCACCGAACCGACCGCGGCAACGAAAGTCAGTGATCCCGCCTGCACCGCGCTCATGCCGAAGCCGAGCTGGAACATCAGAGGCAGCAGGAAGACGACCGAGCTGAGGCCGATCGTATCCAGGCCACCGCCGGTCAGGAAGGAAATGCGGAAGGTGCGGATGCGCAGGAGCTTGAGATCGAGCAGCGGGTTGCGCACGCGCAGGCAGTAGAACGAGGCAATGGTCAGGATGACGAGCGCGAGCGCCAGTTCACCGGCGATGACTCCGCCGGCCGCATCCTTGGCGGCAAGCGAATCCATGCCGAAGACCAGCAGCACCATGCCGCTGCCGACCAGCAGAAAGCCCGGAAAATCGAACGGCGTGCGCACCGGCTTGGTCACTGTCGGAAACAGCGAGGCTGCAAGTACAGCCGCGATCAGCGCGAACGGCACGTTGATGAAGAAGATCCAGCGCCAGGAAATGTAGGTGGTCAGCGCGCCGCCGACGAGCGGGCCGACCAGCGGCCCGGACTGGCCGGCCAGCGAGATGTACATGTTGATCTTCAGCGTGCGGCTGCGCGGAAAGGTCTGCAGGATGACGACCTGGCCGAGCGTGCCCATCAACGCGCCGCCGAACCCTTGCAGCGCGCGGGCACCGACCAGCATCCAGATGTTGTCGGACAACCCGCACAGGGCCGACGCGGTGGCGAACACCAGCAAGGCAAAGCAATAAACGTTGCGCAGGCCGAAGCGGTCGGCGGCCCAGCCGCCAAGCGGCATCGAGATGATCAGGCTGGCGACATAGACGGTGATCAGGAGGCCGAGCTGGCTGGGCGGGCGGCCGAGACTTTCGCCGATGCCGGGCAGGGCCGTCACCACGACATTCTGGTCGAGGCTGGTCATGAAGACGCCGCAGGCGACCGTCAGCGGCAGCAGGAGCAAGGCTCTGGCCGACACATCGGCGCGATCGGTGGCGCCGGCGGATATTTCTGCGGTCATGGGGATGTTCGAACCAAACGACTATGCCGAGCCTGAGACGGGGTTTGATGCCCCTTGGGCCGGTCTTGGCGGCCACGTTTCCCATCATGGCCGCCCGCGGCGCGATTCTCTAGCGGCAGAACCGGCTGGCGTTGATGCCAGAAGCCGCGGCGATGCGGCCATCCGGCCGGCGCTGCCTATTGCACCTCGTAGCCGATTTCCTCGCTGGCATGGCAGAGCGCCTTCCAGAACGAGCGTGCGAACGAGCGGAAGACATAGATGTCGAACTGGTCGGAGCCGGTACGCTGGATCTGGGCGAAGACATCGTGATGGGTGGTCGAGCGGCCGGCGCCAACCGGAAAGGCCGGCAGCGCGAAGTCGATGGCGAAGAACTTCGCCAGCACCCATTCGGCCTTTGGCCCGGCGATGCGAATGGCGGTGCGACCATGCGAAAGGTCGGTCACCGTGCCGATGGCCGGGGTGACCGCCTTGGCAAAGGCGCCGGCCAGGCCTTCGGCTTCATCGGCAACGGTGAATTTTCCCGGCGCGAAGCCGAACACCGACTTCACGCCGTCGCTCAGGCCGCCGCCGGCGCCATCGGGTAGCGCAAGCCCGGCGACGGTACGGATGGCGGCAATCAACTTCTTCTCCTCACCCGGCCAGGCTGCCAGCTGCACGATCGAGCCGGGCCCGGTCTCGGTCAGGATGATCTCGACGCCGTGTTCGAAATTGCCATGCGAGCCAATGTGAAACTCCGGCTCGAGCGGTGATTGGCGCTCAACCATGCATGCGGCTCCCGTCCGGATCGAAGAAGTGGTTGGAGACGATCTCGACCGGCCCGAACCGGTTGCGCAGGGGATCGGAGACATTGGCGCGCGTGCCGTGCCGTGCCTTGCCGCCCTTGACCAGCGCCAGCGCAATGTGCTTGCCGAGCGCCGGCGAATAACAGCAGGCGGTGATGTGGCCGATCGAGCCGTGGGGATTGGCTTCGTCGAGTTGCTCGACGATGTGCGCGCCGCCATTGAGTGGCCGGTTGTCCAGCGCGATCAGGCCGACGAGCTCCAGACGGTCAGACGCGATCAGGCCCTCGCGGTCCATCATCGCCGAGCCGATGAACGGCTTTTTCTTCGACAGCATCCAGTCGAGATGCAAGTCGCGCGCCGTGGTGCGGCCGTCGATCTCGGCGCCGGTGACATGGCCTTTCTCGATGCGCATCGTGCCCAGCGCCTCGAGCCCGTAGGTGACCAGCCCGAACGGTTTGCCGGCCTCGATCAACGCTTCCCAGACATGGGTGCCATGGCCGGCACCAGAATAGACCTCGAAGGCCATTTCACCGGAGAAGGAGAGCCGGCAAATCATCACCGGGACACCCGATATCTCGCCGCGCACGATGCCCATGAAGGGCAAGGTGGCGTTGTCGACCGATGTGCCGGTGACGCAAGCAGCGAGGATTTGCCTGGCCTTCGGTCCGCCGATCGCGGCGCCCGCCCATTCGTCGGTCACCGAGGTGACGTGCACCTTGAGCTCCGGCCAGATCACGTCGAGGAAATATTCCAGATGCTGCATCACCTTGCCGGCGTTGGCCGTGGTGGTGGTCATCAGGAAATCCTGCTCGCCCAACCGCCAGGTGGTGCCGTCGTCGAAGGCGAGGCCGTCCTCGCGCAGCATCAGCCCGTAGCGGGCCTTGCCGACGGCCAGCGTCGAAAACATGTTGGTGTAGACGCGGTCGAGGAATGCAGCGGCGTCGGGCCCTTGCACGGCGATCTTGCCCAATGTCGAGACATCGACGATGCCGGCGCTTTCGCGCGTCGCCTTGGCTTCGCGCACATAGGCCTGCTCAATCGTCTCCCCGGCATGGCCGTAGATCATCGGACGGTACCACAGGCCGGCCGAATACATCGTCGCGCCATTGGCGAGATGCCAG
Source organism: Mesorhizobium sp. P2_D1 (assembly GCF_056404455.1). Taxonomy (NCBI): domain Bacteria; kingdom Pseudomonadati; phylum Pseudomonadota; class Alphaproteobacteria; order Hyphomicrobiales; family Phyllobacteriaceae; genus Mesorhizobium; species Mesorhizobium sp. P2_D1. The sequence continues at coordinate 51,238 of NZ_JBFUDZ010000014.1, read as the reverse complement.
TCATGCATCGGCGTCAGCCGCTCGGGTTTCAGGTCACCGAAGCGCTCGGCCGCCAGCGAGCCGATCGACACCGGCGCAAAGGGCGGGCGGAAGCGTGTCGTGCCGACCTCGGGGATCGGCTTGCCCAGCGCCTCGGCCATGATGGCAAGGCCCGGAACATTGGAGCTCTTGCCCTGGTCGGTCGCCATGCCGAGCGTGGTGTAGCGCTTCAGGTGCTCGACCGAGACAAAGCCTTCGCGGTGTGCCAGCCGCACATCCTCTGCAGTGACGTCGTGCTGGAAATCGACAAAGCTCTTGCCTTTGGCCCTGATCTCGAACACCGGCGCCGGATCGGGATCGCCAGGAACGGCTTCAACAGTGGGCAACGCCGCCGGCGTGCTGGTTCCGCCGGCCGCGGCAAGGCCAGCGGCGCGGCCTTCCGCGATGGCTTCAGTGGTGGAAAAGCTGCCGGTGAAGGCGCCGGCGCCAATCCAGTGCTGCGTTGGCCATTGCTGCGTCGGCTTCGGCGGCAGGAAAGCCTGCCGCGCGGCATTCCACTCGGCCTTGGCACCGGCCTGGCTGGCCAGATGGATGGTCGGCGACCAGCCGCCCGACATCAGCAGGCAATCGGCATGGATGCTGCGGGCGTCGCCGGTGAGCGAGCCGTTGGCCATGTCGAAGCGTTGCAGCTTGAGGCCGGACAGCGCCTTGCCGCCCTCGGTGGCGATGACGGCATGGCCGGCGAAGATCTCGGCCTCGGCCTCCGTGGCCAGCTTGCGCATTTCGGCTGAAAGATCTGGCCGGACGTCGGCTATGGCGACGACCGCGGCACCCGCCTTCTTCAAGGCGACTGCCGTCCGGTAGGCGCTGTCGTTGTTGGTGAACAGCGCGATCCGTTCACCCGGCAGCACACCGAACTCGTTGGCGTAGCGCTCGGCGGCATGCGCCAGCATCACGCCTGGCCTGTCATTGCCCGGAAACACCAGCGGCCGTTCGAAGGCGCCGGTGGCGAGCACCACGGAGCGGGCGCGGATCGCCCAATAGCGATGGCGCGGCTCGCCCTTGCCGGGCTGCTCCTTGTGGTCGCTGACCCGTTCGAGCGCGGCAAGTGTGTTGTTGTCGTAATAGCCCCAGACCGTGGTGCGCGGCAAAAGCCGGACATTGTCGCGGCCTTCGAGCTGGGCAACGGTGCGGCGGGCCCAGTCGGCGGCCGGTGCGCCATCGATGGTTTCGCCTGACCAGTTGGCAGAGCCGCCGAAACGCGGCTCAAGATCAGCCAGCATGACCCGGGCGCCCTGATCGGCAGCGGCCTTGGCGGCCATCAGCCCGGCCGGGCCGGAGCCGACCACCAGCACGTCGCAAAAGGCGTTCATGCGTTCATAGCGGGCCGGGTCCTTCGCCGATCCGGCGCTGCCGAGACCGGCGGCGCGGCGGATGAAATGCTCGCAGAACATCCAGAAGCGAGTGCCTTTGAGCGGACCGATCACCGGCCCCATGAAGGTCTTGTAGTAGAAGCCGGCCGACAGGATCTTGCCGCCAAGCTGGTTGACGGCGTTGACGTCCCAGGCAAGCGAGGGAAAGCGGTTCTGGCTGATGGCGACCAGTCCGTCATGGATCTCGACCATGGTCGCCGGAATGTTGGGCTCGCGAACATCGCCCTTCAGCACCGTCACCAGCGCGTTGGGCTCCTCGACGCCTGCGGTGAGCAGGCCGCGCGGGCGGTGATATTTGAATGAACGCCCATAAAGGGTGACGCCCTTGGCCAACAGCGCCGACGCCAGCGTGTCGCCGGCATGGCCGGTATAGGTGGCTCCGTCGAAGGTGAAGCGGATGGTTTTCAGCCGGTCTATGCGGCCGCCAGTGTCGGTGCGGCGCGGGCTCATGATTTGTCCTCCGCCTTGCGGCGCGCGGTCGAGGTGTGAGCGCCGCGCATGAAGGCGACGCTCAAAATCTCATGCGTCAGCGTGTTGCGCACGACCCTGAGATGCGCGCGGCAACCGCCAGAATGCTGCCAGATCTCGTTGTGGTCGCCGGCCGGGTTCAGCCGGTCGTAGACATAGGCGTTCCATGCCTCGAAATTCTGCGAGGCGGGGTCGGGACGCTCACGGTTGCCGTCACCTTGATAGGTAAATTCGACGACGTCGCGCGGGCCGCAATAGGGACAGGTGATCAACATGGGACTTTACCTAATGCAGCCGCGGGTTTGCACCCTGGCCCTTGTCGTCGATCACCAGGCCGCGGTGGAAGCGGTCGAGCGTGAAGGGGGCGTTGAACTCGTGCGGCTGATCCTTGGCGATGGTCCAGGCAAAGCACCAACCCGAGGCCGGCGTCGCCTTGAAGCCGCCATAGCACCAGCCGCAGTTGAGATACATGCCGGGCAGGGGGCCGGTGGTGATGATCGGCGAGCCGTCCATCGACATGTCGCAGACGCCGCCCCAGGAGCGCAGCATGCGCACGCGGGCAAGGCCCGGAAACAGCGCCAGCATCTCGCTCATCACTTCGTCGACGATGGGCAGGTTGCCGCGCTGGGCGTAGCTGTTGTAGCCGTCGATGTCGCCGCCATAGATGAGGCCGCCCTTGTCCGACTGCGACATGTAGAAATGCCCCATGCCGAAGGTGACGACGGTGTCGATGAAAGGCTTTAGCGATTCGGTGACGAAGGCCTGCAGCACATGGCTCTCGATCGGCATCGTCTCGACGCCGGCCAACTGCATGACGCGCCCGGTGCTGCCGGCGACCGTCACGGCCACTTTTTTGGCGCGGATGTCGCCGCGCGACGTCGTGACGCCGGTGACGCGGTCGCCGTCGCGCAGGAAGCCGGTGACCTCGCAATTCTCGATGATGTCGACGCCGCGCCGGTCGGCGCCGCGCGCATAGCCCCAGGCGACCGCATCGTGGCGGGCGGTGCCGGCGCGCCGCTGCATCAGGCCGCCGACCACCGGGAATCGTGCGCTGTCGGAGATATCGAGCGCCGGGATCAGGCGTTTGATCTGCGCCGGCGTCATCAATTCAGCATCGACGCCGAGATGACGCATGGCGTTGCCGCGCCGTGCATAATCGTCGAACTGGGCCGGCGTGTGCGCCAGGTTCAGGCAGCCGCGCTGGGAGAACATGACGTTGTAATTCAACTCGTGCGACAGGTTCTCCCACATCTTCATCGAATGCTCGTAGAAGCGGGTGTTGGCGGGCAGCAGATAGTTCGAGCGCACGGCCGTCGTGTTGCGGCCGACATTGCCGGAGCCGAGCCAACCCTTTTCCAGCACCGCGACATTGGTGATACCGTGCTCCTTGGCGAGATAGTAGGCGGTTGCCAGCCCGTGACCGCCGCCACCGATGATGATGACATCATAGGACGCCTTCGGATCCGGCTTGCGCCAGGCCGGTTTCCAGTCCTTGTTTCCCTTGAGCGCGTTCGCGAGCAGCGAAAAGGCCGAGTACTCTGCCATCATTGTCATCCGGTTCGGGCGATGCGGCAGACTATAGAGCAGGCCGCATCCGCAAAGCCAATATTGCGCCATCGCCTTTCGACTGGCCGACGCCCGCGATCGGATCAGTGGAGCGATCGGATGCGACGGCTTGCCCCATGATATGGCCGTCTTTATCAATGACAGGCTTTTTAGATGCCTTTGCCGCTCGTGAGTCGCCAACAAATCATGCTTTTCCGGTTGCTTCGCCTCATTTTGATCCTCGCGCTTGTCGTCTCGGCGCCGCCTTCGTTTGACGCGATGGCGCAAGCGCTCGGTCAGGGCGCTGCCGGATTGATCACCGATCAGCAGAAAGTCATCCAGGGCCTGACGGCCAAGACTGACGACCTCGAGAAGAAAATACAGCAGGACGGTGAGGACGATGCCGCACTCGTCGATATCCGTCTGCAACTGGAGGACCTGTCGCGGGCGGCACTTACCAGTGCGCTGGCGTTTCGTTCGCGCCTCACCGACATCAACAATCGGATCGAGGTGCTGGGCCCGCCACCCGCGGCGGGGCAGCCACAGGAGCCCGACATAGTTACAGGCGAACGCCAGGCGTTGGCGTCGGAAAAGGCCGAGATCAACGCAGTTGTCGCCAGCGCGCAGAACCTGTCGATCCGCATCAGCGGGCTGGTCGACAACATCGGCAACATGCGCAGCGCGCTGTTCCGCAACCTTTTGACCAAGCGCTACGTGCTGTCCGATGCCCTGAGCCCTGAGGTCTTCTCCGACGCCCATGACGAATACGCCAACCTGTACAAGGCGGTGTCGTCCTGGCTGATCTTCGCTTTCAAGTTCAAGTTTAAGGCCATCCTGGCAGCGACCTTCGTGGCGCTCGGACTGGCGCTGGTGCTGCTGGTCGGGGGCAGGCGGCTGTTCGGGCGGGTCTTCGAAGCCGACCCGACGGTCGAGCAACCGTCCTATCTCAGCCGTCTATCGGTGGCGTTCTGGTCGACTTTGCTGCCGTCACTGGCGGTCAGCGTATTCCTGGCCTCCACGGTGTTCTTATTCAACTATTACAATGTGTTGCGTGGCGACATCGGGGTCTTCCTGAACGCGCTGGCGGCTGTCATCGCTGTGGTGTTCGGCGTCAACCGGCTGACCAATGCGGCGCTCGAGCCGCGGCTGCCGAACTGGCGGCTCATTCCCGTCGAAACCGGCCCGGCGCGCTGGTTGGTGCGGCTGACGACCGCCATGGCAGTGGTCATCGGCGTCAACTATTTCCTGTCGATCGTCAACGACAAGATGGGCTCGCCGCTGTCGCTGACCATTGCCCGCAGTTTCGGCGCCACGATCATCTTTGGCGTGATCCTGATCCTGATGGCGATGCTGCGGCCGTTCAGGGCGCGTGACGGAAGCTGGCGGCCGTGGCCGGCATGGCTGCGCTACATGGCGCTCGCACTCGGTTTGTTCACCATCGCTGCGGCCTTGCTCGGCTATATTGGCCTTGCCATCTTTGTCTCGGTGCAAGTGTTGGTCACCGGCACCATCCTCATCACTTCCTATATCGGCTTCCTGTCGGCGCGGGCGATCGGCGAGGAGGGCGCTTTCGCCGACACGTCCGTTGGGCGCTGGCTGTCGGCCAATTCGAGTTACGATGACGCCGCCCTCGATCAACTCGGCCTCGCCGTCAGCGTCGCCATCAACTTGATGATCGTGCTGGTCTTCCTGCCGCTGATCCTGTTGATGTGGGGTTTCCAGCCCGGCGACATCGAGGCCTGGGCCTACAGGCTGGCAACCGGGATCACCGTCGGTTCGGTGACGATTTCGGTCACCGGCATCCTTTCCGGCATCGTCGTCTTCATCATCGGCTATTTCCTGACGCGCTGGTTCCAGGGCTGGCTCGACGGTTCGGTGATGGCGCGCGGCAAGGTCGATACCGGAGTGCGCAACTCGATCCGGCTGGCGGTCGGCTACTCCGGTGTTGCGCTGGCGGCACTGGTCGGCATCTCGGCTGCGGGCATCGACCTGTCCAATCTAGCGCTGGTCGCCGGTGCCCTCTCTCTCGGCATCGGCTTTGGCCTGCAGAATGTGGTGTCCAATTTCGTCTCCGGCCTGATTCTTTTGGCCGAGCGGCCATTCAAGGTCGGCGACTGGATCGTCGCCGGCGATGTCAGCGGCACCGTCAAGAAGATCAGCGTGCGCGCCACCGAGATCGAGACGTTCCAGCGGCAGTCGGTGATCCTGCCCAATTCGAACCTGATCAACAACGCCGTCGGCAACTGGACGCATCGCAACAAGCTTGGCCGGGTCGACATCAAGGTCGGCGTCGCCTATGGCAGCGACGTCAAAAAGGTTCACGCCATCCTGACGGAGATCGCACGCGGCCACCCGATGGTGCTGAAGAATCCGGAACCTTTCGTGCTGTTTTCCAATTTCGGCGCGGCAGCACTGGAATTCGAGATCCGCGTGTTCCTGGCCGATGTGATGAACGGCAATATCGCGCAGAACGACATCCGTTTTGCCGTGCTCGAGAAATTCAGCGGCGAGCATATCGAGATTCCCTCGACGCCACGCGCCGTCGTCGAGGTCCGCAAGCCAGAGGCCTGGCCGACCGACGACGACAAGATCGAGGCCGACTTCGTCGAACAGGAGCAGGCCAAGGTGGAAGCCGCGGCCGAAGCAAAAAAGCTCGCCAAGACGGGACGCAAGGCGCGCAAGCCCGATCCGGACTAGGGGTAATGAGTCAACTGGCCTTTGAACGGGTGCGCTCGCAACCGAGCAAAGCCAATTGCGGCATGAATGCGGCATTCAGTTGCGGTTCAGCTTCCATCTCATATAAGCTCCCATGCAAAGGCGAAAATGCCTTGCGAAATGCAACAGAGGCGGTGGGAACACCGATATTGCAACATGTGGAAGTCTCTCGTCGCTGCCGTCGCTTTGGCCGCCGCCATCGGCTCGACCCATGCCGCCAGCGCGGTCAACAAGGACGCCGAGACCCGCACGCTGATCGTGACGGAGGGCGGCAGCAAATCAGACCTTGCGCTGGCCGCTGGCGAAACCGTTGAATTCTGCCCGAACGGTTGCTTCGTCACCTTGCCCAATGGCGATCTCGAAGCCCTGACCGGCTCGGAAACGGTCGAGATCTCGGGCGGCGTTGCCCGCATCAAGTAATCCCGACGGCATGACAGGAAAGGCCGGGCATTTGCCCGGCCTTTTATTGTTTCCGGTAGCGTTTGCTTAACAATGACGCCGGAAATACGGCCGCAACAACCGCCTGCATCCGGGCGTTTTAACGTTCGCTATGCCGTTCCCGGCTATACCAGCTTCAAGACGCCGAAACGCGGCGCGCAACGAGGTTCCGGTTTTCCGGATCATACGCTGGCAGGGCAGGACGGGCTATGGATGCGAGGTCGGACAGGAACGCAATACCGTTTGCGGTCGATCTCGACGGCACGCTGATTGCTACCGACCTGTTGTGGGAAGGACTGTTCATCCTTCTCAAGAAGAACCCGCTCTATATATTCCTCGTGCCTTTCTGGGCCGCCCGCGGGCCGGCCCGGTTGAAGCAGGCGATTGCCCAGCGCATCGACATCGACCCGGCATCGCTGCCCTATCGCGAGGCGTTGCTCTGCCGCCTCCGGACCGAGCACGCCGAAGGCCGCAAGATCGTGCTGGCGACCGGCACGCCGCGCAAGTTCGCCGATGCCATCGCTGCCCATCTCGGCATTTTCGACCGGGTGATGGCCACCGACGGCTTCGACAATCTCACCTCCGGCAAGAAGCGCGCCTCACTGATCGCGGCCTATGGCGACGGCGGCTTCGATTACGCCGGCAACAGCCGCCACGACCTCCAGGTCTTCGACGCGGCGCGCACGGCGATCGTGGTGGCGCCCGACCGTCATGCCGCGCGCTGGCAGGCAGCACACGGCGCCGAGACGATGCCGACGCCGAAGCCGACATTGCGGACCGTCGTCAAGATGTTGCGCGTGCATCAGTGGCTCAAGAACTCGCTGATCGCCGTGCCGATGGTGCTGTCGCATGAATACTTCAACACCGCCATGATCTGGCAATGCCTGCTGGCGTTCGTCTCGTTCAGCGCGGTGGCGTCGGCCATCTACATCCTCAACGATTTCTTCGACCTTGCGCTCGACCGCAAGCACGCCACCAAGCGCAACCGGCCGTTCGCCAGCGGCGCGCTGTCGATCCCGTTCGGCCTTTGCGCGATCGCGGTGCTGCTGGCGATCGGCATCGCCACCGGGTTGCTTTTGTCGCCCGAATTCCTGGCCGTGCTTGGCGGCTACATGGTGGTCACGACGGCCTATTCGCTGTCGTTCAAGCGGATGCTGCTTGTCGACGTGCTGACGCTTGCAGGCCTCTACACGATCCGCGTCCTGGCGGGTGCGGCCGCGACCGGTGTCGACGTCTCGTTCTGGCTGCTCGCTTTCTCGATCTTCTTCTTCCTGTCGCTGGCGCTGGTGAAGCGCTTCGTCGAACTGCGCACCACCGCCATTCCGCCCGGCGAGCGCATTGCCGGCCGTGGCTATCGCACCGAAGACCAGGAGATCGTCGCCCAGGCCGGAATGGCTTCGGCCTTCTCCTCGGCGCTGGTGCTGGCGCTCTACATGGACAGCGTCGCGGTGCGCGAGCTTTATCCGCATCCGTGGCTGATCTGGCCGCTGGCGCCGATCGTGCTTTATCTCACCATGCGCGTCTGGATTCTGGCGCGCCGCGACGAGATGCATGACGACCCGGTCGTCTTCATCATCCGCGACTGGCGCAGCCAGATCGTGGTGCTGATCGGCGCGGTGATGCTGGTCATCGGAGGCTGGTAGGGGATGGCCGCCGAACGCTTCCCGAGCTTTGGTCTTGCCACGCCGCCGGCACCACGCGCGATCGGTGCCGACCATGGCATTGCGCTGCTGAAGGGCGGCCAGGCCAAGCCGGCGTCGCTGCTCGCCTATGGCAACGGCCGTTCCTACGGCGATTCTTGCCAGAACGAGGCCGGCACGGTCGTCGACATGCGGTCCTTGAATACCATCCGCGCCTTCAATGCCGAGACAGGCCTTCTTGTAGCCGATGCCGGGGTGCTGTTGTCCGACATCATCGCACACGCTGCCCCTTACGGCTTCTTCCCGGCGGTTGTTCCGGGCACCCAATTCGTCACGCTCGGCGGCGCCATCGCCAATGATGTGCATGGCAAGAACCATCATCGGCGCGGCACCTTCGGCTGCCATGTCGAGGCCTTGACGCTGCTCAGGTCCGACGGAAAGACCCGTCGCTGTTCGGCGACCGACAATGCGCGGCTGTTTCGGGCGACGATCGGCGGAATGGGGCTGACCGGCCTCATCCTGTCGGCCTCGATCCGGCTGATGCGGGTGCCTTCGCTCGACATCGTCGAGACGGCGACGCCGTTTCGCGATCTCGGCGAATTTTTCGGTCTGGCCGAGGCGGCCGACCAGGCCAATGAATATGCGGTCGCCTGGATCGACCAGTTGGCCGGCGGCCGCAACGGAGGTCGCGGCCTGCTGTTCACGGGCAATCACGCCGAGCAGGGCTCGCATTCGGCCGCGCGCGCCGGTGGCATGCTATCGGTGCCGGTCCAGCCGCCGTTCAATGTCCTTAACCGGCCGTTCCTGACCGCCTTCAATGGCGCATACAGGTGGAAGAAGGGCCGGTCCGCGGCGCCGCGCCAGGTCGGATACCAGGGCTTCTTCTTTCCGCTTGACGGCGTGCGAGACTGGAATCGGCTTTACGGACCGAAAGGGCTTTTCCAGCACCAGAGCGTGGTGCCTGAAGAGACGGCGCACGAGGCGGTGCCGGCGCTGCTGGCGGCTGCAAGGCGGGCCGGGCACGGGTCGTTCCTCACAGTGCTCAAACGGTTCGGCTCGATCCGCTCGCCGGGGCTGCTGTCGTTCCCGCGTCCCGGCTATACGCTGACGCTGGATTTCCCCAACAGAGGGGCTGCAACGCTCGCGCTGCTGCGGGAACTCGATCGCATCACCGTCGAGGCCGGCGGCGCGGTCAACCCCTATAAGGATGCCAGCATGGGCGCCGACATCTTCGCTTCGTCCTTTCCCGAATGGCAGCGGCTGGAGGCGTTGCGCGATCCCGCCTTCATGTCGTCATTCTGGGCTCGGACGGCAAGGAAACTCGATGCGCGACGCGGCACGGTCGAGGCGGCGGAATAGATAAAACTCGAGTAATTCTTGGTTATCATATCGTTAAATTGACGATTCACTCAAAACATTCTTGTGGCTTCACGAAATGTTTGCGGGTTTGTAATAGGAAGCGTGAAGGGGTGGTTGGGAACACATGAAATACATCGTCTTCATTCTCTTCACGGTCATGACCAATGCCGCTGCGCAGCTGATGCTGAAGCAAGGCATGATGTCGCTCGGGCCGATCTCGTTCGAGGGCGTCAATCCCCTGGTCAAGCTGTTGCAGATCGTCTTCAGCCCCTGGGTGTTCCTGGGCCTGTGCACCTTCGTCATCTCGATGGCCTCGCACCTCTATGTGCTGTCCAAGGTCGAGCTTTCCTTCGCCTATCCGTTCCTCAGCCTCGCCTATGTCGCCGTCGCCATCTTCGCGTATTTCGTCTTCCGCGAGGACCTCAATGGCTGGCGCATCGCCGGCATCGCCTGCATCTGCGTCGGCACGGTGCTGATCGCGCAAAGCGGGCGCGGGCATGAGGCGCAAACGGCTTCGCTTTCTTCCGACAAGATTCACAGCGAGACTATCCAATGAGACATGTGATTTTCGGTGGCGACGGTTTCGTCGGTCGCCATCTAGCCCCGAAGCTTGTCGCCGATGGTGAAGAGGTTGTCGTCGCCGACATCGTCAGGAGCGACCTGCCGCACTACCGCAATGTCCGCTTTATCAAGTGCGATGTCACCGATCCGGCCTCGGTCGCCGCGGTTGGGCTGAAGGCCGACGACATGGTCTACAATTTGTCGGCCAAGATGCTGTCGCCGATCCAGGTTCGCGCCAAACGGCATGATTTCTTCTTCCCGGTCAATTTCCATGGCACCGAGCACATCATGCAGGCGATGGACAAGGCCGGCGCACCCAAGCTCGTCCACTACACGACCGACATGATTTACGGCCACACGGTCACCCAGCCGATGACGGAGGAGCATCCGGTCGCGCCGCTTGGCGAATATGGCTGGTCGAAACAGAAGACCGAGGAACTGGCCGCCGAATGGCGCAAGCGTGGCATGTCGATCTCGCTGTTCCGCCCGCGCCTGATCATCGGCCCCGGCCGGCTCGGCATTCTGGAAAAGCTGTTCAAGCTGATCGACTGGAGCTTTCCGGTGCCGATGATCGGTTCGGGCAGAAACCCCTATCAGTTCATCTCGGTGTTCGACTGCGCTGAGGCGGCGCGCGCCGCCTGGAAGGCCGGGGTGCCTGATGAGGCCTATAATCTGGGCTCGCTCAACCCGCCGCCGGTCAAGAAACTGCTCGGCGACCTGATCAGGCATGCGGGTTCTAAATCGATCCTGATCCCGACGCCGGGCTGGGCGGTGAAGCGCACGCTCGACCTGCTCGACCTGATGAACATGCCGATTATGGATCCGGAGCAATATCTGATCGCCGACGAAGAGTGCGTGCTCGATGTCTCCAAGGCGGAACGCCAGCTCGGCTGGGTGCCGCAATATCGCGACGAGGACATGCTGATCGCCGCCTACAGCGAGTACCGCGCCAAGAAGGCCGGTCACGCTGTCGCCACCAAACATGTGCCGGCCGAATAGCGGCTCGCAAAACAGTTTTCGTTGCGCACGATCCCCGGTCATGCGCGCAGACAGGAGATTGAAATGACCGTCATGGCCAAGCCCGAACAGACGAGCGCGCGCACCATGGTCAGCGCGCCGGCGCTGTCGCCCGCCACGATCGCCAAGCCCGACCTGATCAGCGTCGAGCAGGCCAAGGCGATGGACGTCGCTGTGATGACCGACCTGTTCAAGGCGCACCTCAATCCCGGCCAGCTGCATTTCATGAAGCTGCTCGGCTTCCACAAGATCAAGATCGAGCGTGCCGAGGGCATGTTCTACATCGACCAGAACGGCCGCAAGATCCTCGATTTCTTCGGTGGCTTTGGTTCGCTGGCCTTTGGCCACAACCATCCGCGCATTCTGGAAGCGCGGAAAAAATTCCAGGAGGAGAGGCGCCAGGAGATCGCCATCGCCTTCATGTCGCAATATGCGGCGGCTCTGGCGCACAACATCGCCAAATGCTCACCCGGCGATCTCGACATGGTGTTCCTCGGCTCGTCAGGCTCAGAGGCGATGGAAGCGGCGATCAAGCTCGCCGAGCGCGCCGCCGGCCCGAAGCGGCCGAAAATCGCCTATGCCGAGAATTCCTTTCACGGCAAGACCAAGGGCGTGTTGGGCATCACCGACGGCCAGCTTTATCGCGCCGACTTCAAGATGGCGGAGAATACGGTCCGCATCCCCTTTGCCGACATTGAAGCGGTCGAGCGCCTGTTCCGCTCCGACCCGGAGGTCGGCGTCATCGTGCTCGAAACCATCCAGGGCGGCGGCGGCATCATCCAGGCTCCCGCCGAATACTGGCATAAGCTGCGCGCGCTCTGCGACCAATATGGCGTGCTGTGGGTCGCCGACGAAGTGCAGTGCGGCTATGGCCGCTCGGGCCGCTTCTATGCCTTCGAGCATTACGGCGTGGTTCCTGATGTGACGGCGCTGGCCAAGTCGCTTGGCGCAGGCAAGGCGGCGGTCGGTGCGATGATTGCCCGGCGCGAGGTCTACATGAAGGCCTACGGCACGCCGAAGACGGCGATGATCCATGCGATGGCGACCTTCGGCGGCATGGGCGAGGCCTGCATCACCTCGATCGAGGGGCTCAACGTGCTCTATGACGAGGGGTTGATCGACAACGCAGCCGTTACCGGCGATTACCTGCTGCAGCGGCTGCAGGCGCTCAAGGACAAATATCCCAAGATCATCAAGGACGTCCGCGGCAAGGGCTTCATGGTCGGCCTGGAGTTCCACGACTTCTCGCAGACCTTGCCGATGGTGCTGCGGCCGATCGTCAGCGTGCTCGACGACAAGCTGAAAGGCTCGCTGTCGGGCTTTATCGGCGCGCTCTTGCTGCGTGATTACGACGTGCTCGTCGCCTTCACCGAATACAATCGCAACGTCATCCGGCTCGAGCCGCCGCTGATCTGCCAGCGCGAGCATGTCGACCGTTTCGTCGATGCCTTCGACAGCCTGCTGTCGCGCGGCATCGTGTCGATCGTCAAGGATTTCGTCAAAAGCCAAGTCCGTTAAAGCGAAGGTCGCTGAGCAAAATCATGCTGACCAAGTCTCCCCTTGCGAAAAACCCACTCGACCGGCTCACCGAGGCCGGCCTGGCGTGGGGCGAGGGGACCTATGCGCGTTTGGCGGCACCCATCGGCGCGGCGACTTTCGCGCTCTACATCCTGCTGACGGCGTTCACGGCATGGGTGATGCCGGACGCCAACTGGGACATGCTGCCCTATCTCGCCATCGCCGAGGAAGGCACCTATCCTGATGCGCAGGCGCTGCACGACTATGCCTACAGCACCGTCAAGGCCGGCGTGTCGGCGGGCGACTACAAGACGCTGACCGACGATGGCGGCGGCTTCCGCAGCCATATGGCGGAGAATGCCGCCGACTTCCATTCGCTGCTCGGCATGTATCGGATCAAGTTCCTCTATGCCGAGATCCTGTCGACCATGAGTTCGGCGATGTCGCCGGTGGAGGCGATGCGGCTGGTCTCGGTGTTGTCCGTGCTGTTGTTCGGCGCGATCGCGCTGCTCTGGCTGCGCTCGGAGCATGCACTGGCGCTGGCGCCTGTGGTCGGCGCGATCTTGATCATGGCCGACTTCGGCGATGCGGCGCGTGCCTCGACGCCTGACCTGTTGTGCTCGGCGCTGTTCCTCGGCGGGCTTTACGCCTATGTCCGCGGCCGCGAGGCGACAACGGCGATCCTGCTCTTCCTTGCCTTCATGGCGCGGCCGGACAACATTGTTTTCCTTGCTATTTTCGCTGTGTTGCTGGTCGCCTTCCGGCAGAAGGCATGGGGCGCGCTGGTCGGCTTCGCCGCGTCCTTCGTCGCCTATTTCGCCATTTCGCACTGGGCCCATCACCCCGGCTGGTGGCCACATCTGTGGTTCTCCAGCATCGAGCAGCACTACAATATGGACGGGTTCGAGCCGCCATTTTCGATCGCTGCTTATCTGCGGGCGTTCGCCACGTCGCTGCTGCGTGCCGTCAGCCTCAACAGCTGGGTCGGCGTCTCGGTGCTGGCTTTGGCCGGCTGGTACGCGGCAAGCCGCGCCGGCTTCCGCCTCGAGCGTCGCGCCGGCATCCTGTTCGCGGCGCTGGTGCTCGGCGTGCTGGCGAAGTTTGCCGTGTTCCCGATCCACGACACTCGCATCTATCTCCCCAATCTGATCCCGCCGTTCCTGCTGCTGGCGACGCCGCTGATGGCGCTGTGGGCAACAGCGGCCCGTGGCCAGCATCGCGCCGCCCTGCACGTCCTTCCCGGAGACAAGTCATGAGTTCAGTATCCAACCTGGCGCGTGTTGCCCTGTCGCTTGGTCTTCCCAGTGGACTTCTCGATCGCGGACCGTCGCTGCGCGGCACGAAATTCCTGGCCAAGGCGGCGCTGAAAGCGCGCTTCGGCGGATCAGGGCGCCCGTTCCAGATGGTCAATGTCGGCGCCTGCGACGGCGCGTTGTTCGATGACGTCACGCCGTGGCTGCACCGCATAGCTGGTGCACGCGCCATGCTGGTCGAGCCGATCCCGTACAATCAGAAGCGGCTGCGCGCCAACTATCCCGACACGAGCCGGTTCATCATCGAGCCGGTGGCTGTCACCAAGACGAAGGGCACGATCACCGTCCACACCTTCGATGCCGCGGCCCTCGAGGCCGGCACGTTGCCGATCGAGTTCATCGGCTGCTCGTCGGTGACTGACACCAATCTGATGTCGGGCAAGAACGCCTGGGGCGAGGCCGACGCAAATTTCAACAAGTTCGCGCCGCATCTGAGAGATATCGAGGTGCCGTCGGAAACGCTGCAGACCCTGCTCGACCGCAACGGTATCAGCTATATCGATGCATTTCTCGTCGATTGCGAGGGCGCCGACTGGGTCGTCTTCGAACAACTCGACCTCAAGCGCTATCGCCCAGGCATGATCAAGGTTGAGGTCGGCGCGCTGCCGGCCGCCGAGATCGGCCAGGTCGTGGTCAAGCTGAAGACGTCAGGCTATCAGGTCGGCTTCCAGGCCGAGGATGTGTGGGCCTTCGCCTGAACTGGCCTCTCTTCGGCCGAAAAAGAACCGGCCGATGCGTCCCATGTAAGCCATTCTGTCGTCTGGTCGCTCGGCTTTTTGCCAATGTCGCAAACAGGCTTCATCAGCGCCACCGCTCCGCCCTATAGTCCGCCCGCTTTATCACCTTGGAGTCGCGGGCAAATGGCAGAGTTTCCGAAAAAGGCGAAGGTCGTCATCGTTGGCCTGGGCGGCATTGTCGGCGCATCGATCGCCCATCACCTGATCGAACGCGGCTGGGACGATATTGTCGGCATCGACAAGTCCGGCATCCCGACCGACATCGGTTCGACGGCGCATGCCTCCGATTTCTGCTACACCACCAGCCATGATTTCCTGTCGTGCTGGACGACGCTGTACTCCATCGATTTCTACGAGAAGATGGGCCACTACGCGCGCATCGGCGGCCTCGAAGTGGCTCGCGTTGGCGACGACAGCCGCATGGACGAGATCAAGCGCAAGATCGCCTCGGCCAAGGCCTTTGGCACGCGCGCGCGCCTGATCGAACCGGCCGAGATCAAGGAAAAATTTCCGCTGATCGAAGAAGGCATGGTGCAGGGCGGCCTGTGGGATCCCGATGCCGGTCTTGTCATCCCGCGTTCGCAGACCGTCGCCGGCAAGCTTGTCGACCAGGCGGAAGCCTCCGGCAAGCTCAAATCCTTCGCCAACACGCCGGCAAAGTCGCTCATCGTCAAGGACGGCCGCATCACCGGCGTGGTGACCGATCGCGGCACCATCGAAGCCGATTATGTCGTGGTCTGCGCCGGCATCTGGGGCCGGCTGATCGCGGAGATGGTCGGCGAGGATCTGCCGGTCATGCCGATCGACCATCCGCTCACCTTCTTCGGCCCGTACAACGAGTTCGCCGGCACCGGCAAGGAGATCGGCTGGCCGCTGCTGCGTGACCAGGGCAATTCGGCCTATATGCGTGACACCGGCGATCCCAAGACCGCCGAGGGCGGGCAGATCGAATGGGGCTATTACGAAGAGACCAATCCGCGCCTTTGCCATCCGCGCGACCTCTTGGAGAAGGACCAGGCCCGGCTTTCGCCTTCGCAGCGCGATCTCGACATGGAGCAGATCCTGGGGCCGCTCGAACGCGCCATGGAACTGACGCCGATCCTGGGTGAACTCGGCTACAATGAGAGCCATTCCTTCAATGGTCTCTTGCAGGTGACAGCGGATGGCGGCCCCTCCATGGGCGAAAGCCAGAAGGTGAGGGGGCTGTGGTATGCCGTCGCCATCTGGGTCAAGGACGGGCCCGGCATGGGCAAGCTGATCGCCGACTGGATGACCGACGGCCGCACGGCGATCGACCATCACGCCATCGACTATGCGCGTTTCTATCCGCACCAGACGAAGGAGCAGTTCATCTGGGACCGCTGTACCGAGACGGCGATGAAGGTCTATAATCCGGCGGTGCATCCGCGCGAACCCTTCTCCAAGGCTCGCAACATCAGGCGCTCGCCGTTCTGGGAGCGCGAAAAGGAACTCGGCGGCTATTTCATGGAACTCGGCGGCTGGGAGCGTGCCCATGGCTATGCCGCCAACGAGCATCTTTTGGAAAAATACGGCAACCGCGTGCCGGTGCGCGAGAACGAGTGGGACAACCGCCATTTCTGGCGCGTTTCCAACGCCGAACATCTCGCAATGAGCGAGGATTGCGGCATCGTCAACCTGTCGCACTTCTCGATGTATGACATCGAAGGGCCAGACCATGTCGCGTTGCTGGAATGGTTGTGCGCAGCCAAGATCGGCGGCGACAACAACATCGGCAAGGGCATCTACACCCACTTCCTCGACGAGGAAGGCATGGTGCGCGCCGACTTCACCGTCATCCGCATGGCCGACCGCTGTCGTTTGATCGACGGGGCGGACGCCGGCCCGCGCGACTTCCAGTATATGCGCCGCACCGCGCAGGACAAAGGTTTCGACGTCACCATCACCGACGTGACCGAGAAATACGTCACCATCGGCATCTGGGGTCCTAATGCCCGGGCGACCTTGCAGAAGGTGGTCGAGAATCCGGACGGGCTGTCGCTTGAAAACTTCCCGTTCGCGGCGATCAAGCCGGTCCGGATCGGCGGCAAGGACGTCACCGCCTTCCGCATCTCCTATGTCGGCGAGCAGGGTTGGGAACTGCATATGCGCTACGAGGATGGTCTCGCCGTCTGGGACGCGCTGCGCTCGACCGGCGTGATGCCCTTTGGCGTCGAAACCTATGCCAACACGCGCCGCATGGAAAAGAGCCTGCGCCTGCAGAATGCCGACCTGCTGACCGAGTACAATCTGCTCGAAGCCGATCTAGCCCGTCCGAAGGTCAAGGAGAACGATTTCTGCGGCAAGGCCAGGCATGTCGAGTACCGCGCGCGCGAGCACCAGCCGGCCACGCTGTGCACGCTGGTGATGACCGAGAATGTCGATTCGAAAGGCGTTGCCCGCTATCCCGTCGGCACGATGCCGGTGATGGATCCGAAGACGGGCGAAACGCTGGTCGACGAACTCGGGCGCCGGTCGTTCACGACGTCGATGGCCTATGGTCCGACCATCGGCAAGAACATCGGCCTCGCCTATCTGCCGTGGGCGTTTGCCCAGGAAGGCCGCAAGCTTGCCATCGAGTATTTCGGTGAGACCTATCCGGTCGAAGTCGCGGCGGTCGGCTACAAGCCGCTCTACGACCCGGAGAACCTCAAGCCGCGCAGCTGACGACTGCAGGGCGCAAAACAGCGTGAATAAGAAGCCCGGCTGCTGGCCGGGCTTTTCTCTTTTTTAACGACCGATTCTCGCTTACCCTTGCGGCATGTCTGCTTTTTCATGCGCGAGACATGTCTTGTCGGGCGGCGCCGCGATCGCAATGATGCTCTGGCTGACGCCGGTGTCCCTCGCGGATGAACCGGTCGATGTCGAGCTGGTGCTGGCCGTCGATGTTTCCCTGTCGATGTCGCCCGATGAACTCGAGATCCAGCGGCACGGCTACGCGGCAGCGCTGACGCACGACAACGTTCTGCAGGCGATCGCCGACGGCGCTCATGGCAAGATCGCCGTCACCTATGTCGAGTGGGCCGGCACCACCTGGCAGCGCGTCATCGTGCCGTGGACGGTGATCGCCAATCGCGCTGACGCGGAGCGTGTGGTTGCGCAATTGTCGGCCCAACCGCCCGGCAGCGCGCGGCGCACCTCRATCTCCGGCGCACTGGAGTTCGGCAGCGATCTTTTTGCTGAAAGCGGCTACCAGGGAGACAAACGGGTCATCGACATTTCAGGTGACGGTCCCAACAACCAGGGCGCGCCGGTCAACCTCACCCGCGACGGGCTGGTCAAGCAAGGCATCGTCATCAACGGACTGCCGCTGATGACCCGAGGCGGCTTTTCCGGCGCCTACGACGTCAACAATCTCGATCGCTACTACAGCGACTGTGTCATCGGCGGTCCTGGGGCCTTCATGATCCCGGTCAACGACTGGACGCAATTTCCCGAAGCCATACGCCGCAAGCTGGTGCTGGAACTTGCCGGCCCAGCCTCACCGCAATGGGCGGCGGAAGAAGCCGCGCATCCGCCTGTTGTATTGGCGCAGGACGCGCCCGTCAGCGATTGCCTGGTCGGCGAGAAAATGTGGCGCAACCGCAGCTGGATGTTCGACAGCCGCTAGGCTTGCCTCTCCAACGGAAGCAATGGCAAACTGGCGAGGCCGCGCGATCGGGCGGCGGGGGCCGCGGTCAGAACCGAGGAAAACACCAGATGAAACGTCTTGCCATCCTGACTGCTGTCGCATCCGTGTTGTTTGCTGACGGCGCCAGCGCCCAATACAATGATGAGCCCGCCTGCATCATGTTCGAGCACGCAAATTTTCGCGGGCGGTCTATCGGCATGGGGTCCGACGATTCCGTGAATTTTCGCGGCGGTCAGTTCTGGAACGACCGCGTGTCGTCGGTGATCGTCCGCCGTGGCTGCACGCTCGTTGCCTATGAGGACTCGCGGATGGGCGGCCGTTCGATCGAGATCAGGCGCAGGGTCCGTAATTTCGGCGGCAGCGAATGGAACGACCGCATCTCGTCGGCGGAGTGTTATTGCAACGACTACTGAAGGCATGCCGGATTTCTGGCGGCTCATGCCGTTTCGGCGGCGGGCGATCCAGTGGGGCTATCGGCGCCGGCCCGCGTTGCGCCTCACCATCCTGTTCATTGACAAGCCGATTGGCCTCTGTGACACAATTTCTGTAGAGAAARCAAAAGGGGAACTGACATGACCAGGATCGCCGTTCTTACCGCAACATTGACACTTGCCGCCGGCTTGTCCGCACCGGCGATGGCTGCCACATCTGTCACCATCGGCATCAGCGGCTGGACCGGCTTCGCGCCGCTGACGCTTGCCAAGCAGGCAGGCCTGTTCGAGAAGCACGGCCTCGACGTGACCTTGAAGAAGGTGCCGCAAGCGAGCCGGCCGCTCGCCATCGCCAGCGGCGACCTGCAATGCGCCGCCACCACGGTCGAGACCTGGCTGGTCTGGAATGCCAGCGGCGTCACCACCAAGCAGATCTTCCAGCTCGACAAGTCCTATGGCGCCGACGGCATCGTCGTCCGCAACGACATCAAGACCGTCGCCGATCTCAAAGGCAAGAATGTCGCGTCCTCGGCACCCGGCACGTCGCCTTATTTCATGCTCGCCTGGGTGCTGAACAAGAACGGCATGTCGACCAAGGATGTGACCGTCGTCAACCTGGAGCCGGACGCGGCGGCGCAGGCCTTCCTCGCCGGCCAGAACGACGCCGCGGTCACCTATGAGCCGTTCATCTCGGCGGTGCGAGGCAAATCCGACCAGGGCCATATCCTAGCGACGACGCTCGACTACCCGATGGTGCTCGACACGGTCGGCTGCACGCCCGAATTCCTGAAGGCCAACCCCGATGCCGCCAAGGCACTTGCCGACAGCTATTTCGAAGCGCTCGACCTGATCAAGAGCGATCCGCAGAAATCCTACGAGATCATGGGCGCCGACGTGAAGCAGTCGGCCAAGGAGTTCGGGGATTCGGCGAAGTACCTGAAATGGGCCGACAAGGCCGAGAACAAGCAGTTCTTCACCAAGGAATTCCAGGACTTTTCCAAGACCGCCGGCGATCTTTTGCTGCAGATGGGGCTGATCAAGGAAGCGCCCGACGTCACCACGCTGGCCGACACCAGCGCGGTGTCGAACTGACAGTCCGGCCTTTAACCATTCTCGCGGCGGCGCTTGCGCCGCCGTTTTCTCCTGGACAAGTGACGATTTGAAGATGGGGACGATTTGAAGATGCGCCCCTTGCATCCAGTCTCGCCGGGCATCCGAACCGTGCTCGGCATTTCCTTCTTCGTGCTGTTCGTCGCCTTCTGGGCTTGGATCACGCTTGGCGGCCACGTCAATCGCATCTTCCTCGCCGATCCGCTGTCGATGCTGCGGGATGGCTGGCGGCTGCTGGTCGAGGATCGTTTCTGGCTCGACATATTGATCACCATCTGGCGGGTCTTCGGCGGCTTCCTGCTGGCCTCGGTCGTCGCGGTGCCGCTCGGTATTGCCATGGGCGCCTGGAGGCCGGTGGAGGCGTTTCTTGAGCCATTCGTCTCGTTTGCCCGTTACCTGCCGGCCTCGGCCTTCATTCCGCTGCTCATCCTGTGGGCCGGCATTGGCGAACTGGAAAAACTGCTCGTCATCTTCGTCGGCTCGGTGTTCCAGATCATCCTGATCATCGCGGTCAAGGTCGGCAGCACGCGGCGCGACCTGGTCGAGGCTGCCTATACGCTGGGCTCCACCAACAACGGCATCGTCAGCCGTGTGATCATGCCGGCCAATGCGCCGGAGATCGCCGAGACGTTGCGGCTGGTGCTCGGCTGGGCCTGGACCTATGTCATCGTCGCCGAGCTGATCGGCTCGTCCTCCGGCATCGGCTACATGATCATCAACAGCCAGTCGCGGCTGGCGACGGGGCAGATCATCTTCGGCATCATCGTCATCGGGCTGATCGGACTGTTGTCCGATTTCGCTTTCAAGGCCTTCAACCGCTGGCTCTTTCCGTGGAGCCTGGCGTGAGCAAGCTTCTCATCGAGGGCGTTTCGCGAACGTTCGCCGGCGTGCGCGGCGGCGAGCCGGTCAAGGCGCTGATGCCGGTCGACCTGGCGGTCGCGGCCAACGACTTCATCACCATCCTCGGTCCATCGGGCTGCGGAAAGTCGACGCTGCTCAGAATTGTCGCCGGCCTGGAAGCCCCAAGTGAAGGCCGGGTTCTGCTCGACGGTAAGGCGGTGACCCGTCCGGGGCCGGATCGCGGCATGGTCTTCCAGTCCTACACGCTGTTTCCCTGGCTGACGGTGGCCGAGAACATCGCCTTCGGCCTGCGCGAACGCGGCATGGCCGAAAAGGAGCGTGACGGGATCGTTGCTTCCTATGTCGATCTCGTCGGTCTGAAAGGGTTTGAGAACCACTGGCCGAAGCAGCTTTCCGGCGGCATGCAGCAGCGCACGGCGATCGCCCGCGCTTTGGCCAACGATCCCGAGATCCTGTTGCTCGACGAGCCGTTCGGCGCGCTCGACAACCAGACGCGCGGGTTGATGCAGGAGCTGCTGCTCGGCATCTGGGAGCGTCGCAAGAAAACGGTGCTGTTCGTCACCCACGACATCGAGGAAGCGATCTTCATGGCGTCGCGCGTGATCGTGATGACGGCGCGGCCCGGCCGCATCAAGTCGGATGTCGCCATCGACCTGCCGCATCCGCGCCACTACACGCTGAAGACCAGCCCGGAATTCTCGGCGCTGAAGGCACGGCTGACCGAGGATATCCGCGTCGAGGCGATGCGCACGGCGCAGACGCAGAGCGCCTAGGCAACCTTGATGTGCCGGCTCAGGCCGCCAGCAACTGCTTGCGGTCTACGCGCTCCTGCTGCGGCGAGCGGGCATAGAGCTCGCGGTAGCATTTGGAGAAATGCGAGGCCGAGACGAAGCCGCAGGCGACCGCCACCTCGACCACCGGCATCGACGACTGGATCAGCAGGTGCCTGGCGCGATCGAGCCGGATTTCCAGATAGTAGCGGGCAGGGGAGCGTCCCATCTCGGTGCGGAACAGCCGCTCGATCTGGCGGCGCGACAGGTCGACATGGTCGGCGATCTCGATCAGCGACAGCGGCTCGGACAGGTTCGCCTCCATCAGTTCGATGATGGTCAGCACTTTCGAGTTCTGCACGCCGAGGCGGGCACGCAGCGGCAGGCGCTGGCGGTCGGTCGGGCTGCGCACGCGGTCGGTCAGCACCTGCTCGCAGACGCGGTTGACGAGGTTCTCGTCGAAGTCGTCGCCGATCAGCTTCAGCATCATGTCGAGTGCCGCGGTGCCGCCGGCGCAGGTGTAGATGTTCTGGTCGATCTCGAACAGGTCGGCAAAGACATTGGCCTTCGGAAAAGCCTCGGAAAAGCCCGGCAGGTTCTCCCAGTGAATGGCGCAGCGCTTGTTGGACAGCAGTCCCGCGGCGGCAAGGATATGCGCGCCCGTGCACAGGCCGCCGACGGCGACGCCGCGATTGTACTCCTCGCGCAGCCAGGCGAAGGCCGACTTATTCTGATAGCGCTCGACATTGACGCCGCTGCAGACGATGGCCATGTTCGGCCGGTCAGGGCCCGCCATCTTCTTACGCTCTTCCTCCAGCGACGTGTTGACCGCGCATTCGACCCCGTTCGAGGCGCGCACCGGCTTGCCGTCGATGCTGGCGAGGCGCCAGCGATAGGCCTCATAGCCAAGCATGCGGTTAGCCGAGCGCAACGGGTCGAGCGCGGTCGCAAACGCTATCATGGTGAAATCGGGAATAAGAAAGAATACAAACGATCGCTTGATCGGATGCTTTACGGCGTTCAAGGGAACCTCACGCAGCCATGACGCGAACAGGATGTCGCGATTAGCATAGCGACATCAGGAAAAACCATGTCTGTCAATCGGCTACGCGGCCAGGACACGATTAAATTTGCGACATGGGTCGCAAATGGGCGATCGGGTGTTCAGCGAGGCCTGCACGCGACGCCCAACTGTTCAGGAACGGGCAGATTACGCCTTGCGGCGGAAACAAGAACGCCGCCTTGCGAGGAACCAGGCGGCGTTGCAGTTTTAAAGCAGCGGCAGGGAAGCGCTGCCTGCAAAAAAGATCAGGCGACGAAGCCGAGGCGCGCCGCAGCCATCGCGCCGGTCTGGCCGGGCATGGTGTTGGCAAGGCGCTGACGCTCGAGAGCGGTGGTCAGGTTCATTTCACGGCGGGCGAAAAGGCGGGCAAAAAGCTTCATGATCATCTCCATTCGGTTGCTCAGACGGGTCGCCTTCGCTTGATGGAGTGGGGCAGCTCGTTTGCTGACGCTGATATAGGCTTGCGCAGCGTAAAACTAAATCGCAAAAGCGAAGCGCTTGTTATGAAATGCGACACCGATTGCGACAATTTTGGGCAGCATGCTCGAATTTTACGATTGTTTACAAGGGACTAATTGGGAAACCGGGTCGCTATGCGGCTTGCTCATATGCGTCATGCGCTGGCGACATGGCTCCAAAACTCATTTGAATACAAATAAAACAAAGAAGGCCTGCCGGGCGGCTTGCGCGGCAGGCCTTCAGCACATGGTACACACGATTTACTTTGCTCCAGCCCACGATCCGACGCCGTTGCGAACCCCGGTCTTGGTGTCGGCAGCTTCAGGCCAGCCGATGTCCTTCTGCAGTTCGATCGGCAGGGAGTGGATGGCACGTTCGGTCTGGTAGCGGGCGCGGGCTGCGCTGAATTCGGTCGCGATCCGACCGATGGACGACAGGATAGACATTTCTTTCTCCTTTGGTGCTGGCGGATGCCAGACGGTGAGTTGGTTACGTCGCTTTTGTTTCAACTGCATTTCATGTCGATTGCAGGTTTGTATCGTGGTCGTTTCGGGGCCACTTCCAATGCGTCCTGCCTCGATGGTGTTGACTATCGTCCCAATCTGATGTTCAATCAAACGAAATGGAATGATGCTTTGTATCAGAAAAATTGAAGGTCGATTCCCATGAACGCCCCACTCAATCATCCACTGCCACTGCTCGATCTCGACGTTTTGCGCACTTTCGTGGCGATTGCAGAGACAGGCAGCTTCACCACCGCCGCCAATGCCGTCTTCCGCACGCCGTCGGCTGTCTCCATGCAGATCAAGAAGCTGGAGGACATTCTCGGCCGCTCGGTGTTCGCGCGCGACGCCCGCTCGGTGTCGCTGACCACGGATGGCGAAATGCTGCTCGGCTATGCCCGCAGGCTGCTGTCGATCAACCGCGAGGTGGTGTCGAAATTCATCATTCCCGAGATTGTCGGCGTTGTCCGGCTCGGCTCGCCGGATGACTATGGCGAGCGCGTGCTGCCGCATGTGCTGAAGCGTTTTGCGCAATCGCATCCGTCGATCGCCGTCGACGTCACCATCGACCAGAGCAGCAATCTGCGCCGGCGCATGGACGACCGCGCGCTCGACATCACGCTCTTGACCAACTCCTACAAGACCAGTGCGCTCGGCGCCGAGGTGCTGCTCACCGAGCCGATCGTCTGGGCCGGTGCCAAGGGCGGCTGCGCGCATCTGCGCGAACCCTTGCCGGTATCGCTCTGGGAAGAGGGCTGCGCTTGGCGGGCCGGCGCACTTGAGGCGCTTGGACGCGAAGGCCGCAACTATCGCATCGCCTATATGAGTGCGCACACGGCCGGCCAGCGCGCCGCGATCATGTCCGATCTCGCCGTGGCGCCGCTGCCGAAGTCATTCCTCGGCAACGACATGGTCGAACTCTGCCCGAAGGACGGTATGCCCGACATCGGCACTTACAATCTGGCGATGGTGGTGGCGCCGGACGCCAGCGCGCCGGTCAAGGCCGTTGCCGACCATATCCGCGCGACCTTCGAAGTGTTCCGGGAAACCGGCAAGTTCTGATACGCCGGCTGTGAACCGCGTTTCAGTGCTCAGCGATCTTATCACATGTGGGAAGCCGATTGATGTTCTGGCTGCAAACGTAAGCGACCTGGGTTGGTCCGAGACGCCAGTGGTCGTCCTGACCACCGATCATATTTTGAGTGTGCTCCGACGGTTCCAGGAAGGAGAGCTCATCGCTGCGGACGTGGAGGCCTGGGCAGATCTGATCGAATGCAGGGAAGATATCGACTACCAGCCAGAGCGAGATGAAGACATAGTGGAAGCAATTTTCGTGCTGGCCAATCCGGTGTTGAATGGTTCGTTAGATGAAGCCTTGACCGACCAGGTGATCGCCTTGATCTCGGCTTGACCAAAGGTTTTTTCCCCGGCCAGGAAGGTCACGATGCTGTCGCGCGCCCGCCGTGCTTCAGGCATGTCGATCAGTGGCCAAACGTGGAACATACCTTCCTCGTAGACGACCTCGACCTCGACGCCGACGGCGCGCGCCTTTTGCGCGAAGATCAGATTGTCAGGACTGAGGAGGTCGTGCGAGCCGGTTAGGAGCAGCGTTTTAGGCAGCACCGAGAGGTCGCCATAGAGCGGGCTGATGTGCCAGTCGCTGCGACCGTAGCCGGCGCTGTAGAGCCGGACAGCCTCCATCCCGCCCGAAATGCCCAGCCAGGGGTCGCGGCGTTCGGCCTCGAACACTTCGGGGTTGGAAAGCGACATGTCGAGGCCGGGCGAAATCAGCACATGGCGCGACGGCAGGGGCAGGGCCTGTTCCGCGGCCATCATGGTCAGCACGACGGCCATGTTGCCGCCGGCGGAATCGCCCATGAAGACGATGTCCTCGGCCTCTGTCTCGTCGAGCATCTGGCGGTAGACGTCGCCGACCATGCCGAACATGGCGTGGAAATCGTGTTCGGGAGCGATGGGATAGATCGGCACGGTGATGCCGTAGCCCAGCCGGTCGGCCATGTCGGCGATCAGGTGCCAGTGATAGGGCGTGATTTCAAAGACATAGGCGCCGCCGTGCAGATAGAGCATCCGCTTCTGCTCGCCGGCCTTGGGTGCGATTTCATAGACGGGGAAGCCATCGACCGTATGCATCTGGATGTCGAGACGCTGATGCAGTGCGGCGGGAGGTAGGTGGGTCTCGGTCTTGCGCGCGGCAGCGATCCAGCGCTGCAGGTTTTCAGGGCTGGAAAACGCCTTCTTGCGGCTGTACCGGAGCACGAAGGATACGACGTGGCTTTTCAAACTTGGCATGCGGATACACGAACTTCGGCGGCAGCCGACTAAGAGAATTCCCCTCTCTGGCGAAGATCGTGCCGTGGCCGAAAATGTCAAGTTATACGCTATGGCTACACGGTGGTGTGATCCGCGCCGTGGTGCTTGCGCCGACGATCAACGCCGCAGCAGAAGCGCGGCGCGCAGCCGGGTGTTGCCAGGCGCCGAGGCCGCATGGGGGCTCCGACGCCTGACGAGCAGTTTGCATTTGTCGGTGAATGTCATCAGCGCGCCGTGCCCAGAAGCAGCGAGATGAGCGCGGCCTGCGGGTCGTTCGGCGGCGATGCCGGCCAACCAATGTCCTTCTGGACATGCGGCGGCAGGCTGTTCATGGCCCGGATCGACTTCTTCCTGTCGTGGGCAAACTTGATGGCCGCACCATAACGGCCGAGGCTTTCGAACATCGACATTTTGGTTTCCTCCGGAAGGTCACTGCGGCAGGAAGACATTTCCGACCGGCCTTCGACGCCGGCCTAAATGCGCCGCGCGTGTTTCCAGCGGATTTCACGAAAACAACGCTTCGGTTTCCGAATCGGCAGATCCGGAAACATTTGCATACAAATGAGTTGGAGAGGCTGGCGACCTGGGCGCGCCCGCCTATTCCCGGCCGCGCCGGGCGGCGTGGCCCTCGCGCGAACGCCGGCGCGGAGCGGCGTCGCCGGCGACACCGTCCTCGCTGACCGTCTTGCGCGGCGGCAGTTTCACCGCCGCCGACAGTTTCGGGAACGGATCGACCTTGTTGGGCAGCGCCATGGCGTAGACGAAATGCTCCTGGAATTTCGGTTCCAGCGCGGTCTCGATCTTCTCGATCTTGCTGACCGTGTCCTCGATTTCGCGGCGATAGCCGCGGTTGAGCAGCGCCATGCGCGCACCGGCACCGGCGGCGTTGCCGACGGCCGAAACCTTGTCGAGATCGCAGTCCGGGATCAGGCCCAGCACCATGGCGTATTTCGGATCGATGAAGGAACCGAAGGCACCGGCGAAATGGATGCGGTCGACATGATCGGTGTTCTGCTTTTCCATCAACAGCTTGGTGCCGGCGTAAAGCGCTGCCTTGGCAAGCTGGATGGCGCGCACGTCGGTCTGGGTGATGGTGATCTTCGGCTCGCCCTCCTTCAGCACGTAGGAGAAGGTGCGGCCATTGGCGGTGACACGCGGCGAGCGGGCGGCAAGTCCGCCGTCGATGACGCCGTCCTCGGAGATGATGCCGGTGAGATACATCTCCGCGACGACCTCGATGATGCCGGAGCCGCAGATGCCGGTGACCCCGGTCGCCTGCACGCTGTCGAGGAAGCCCGCCTCGTCGGACCACAATTCCGAGCCGATGACGCGGTACTTCGGCTCCAGCGTGTCGGGGTCGATGCGCACGCGCTCGATGGCACCGGGCGCGGCGCGCTGGCCGCCGGAGATTTCCGCGCCCTCGAAAGCGGGGCCGGTGGGCGAGGAGGCGGCGACGACGCGCGTGCGGTTGCCAAGCACGATCTCGGCATTGGTGCCGACGTCGACGATCAGCATCATCTCGTCCTGGCGATGCGGGCCTTCCGACAGCGTCACCGCTGCCGCATCGGCGCCGACATGGCCGGCGATGCAAGGCAGCATGTAGAGCCGGGCTCCCTGGTTGAGCTTCAGGCCGATGTCGGAAGCCTTGACGTGCACCGCGCCTGAAACCGCTAGTGCGAAGGGCGCGCCGCCAAGCTCGGTCGGGTCGATACCGAGGAACAGATGGTGCATGATCGGATTGCCGACGAAGACGGAATCCAGGATGTCGTTGCGGTGGACATTGCCTTCGGCGCAGACCTTGTCGACAAGGCCGGAGATCGCTTCGCGCACGGCGACCGTCATGCCTTCGCGACCGTCGGGGTTCATCATCACGTAGGAGACCCGGCTCATCAGGTCCTCGCCGAAGCGGATCTGCGGGTTCGACGTGCCCGACGAGGCAGCGACGCGGCCCGACAGCAGCGACACCAGATGCATGGCAATGGTGGTCGAGCCGATATCGCAGGCCAACCCATAGGCTTCGTTCTTAAGGCCCGGCCACAAAGCGATGACGCGTGCGGTCTCCGAGTCGGCATCCTTGTAGATGGCAGCGGTGGCGGTCCAGCTGCCCTTGCGCAGAATGCCTTGCACTTGCGGCAAGAGATAAAAATCGAACTCCAGGCTCTTGAGGTTCCAGTCCTTCATCAGGGCGATCTTGAGGCGGTCGAGATCCCCGAGCGGCTTATGCATGTCGGGCTCTTCGATTTCGACATAGCACATGCGGATTGCCGCATCGCGGGCGATCACCCTGGTGTCGGCATCCTTGCGGATGGTCTGCGCGTTGATGACCGTGTCCTGAGGCACGTCGATGACGAGGTCGCCGAGGATCTGCGCCGAGCAGGACAGGCGGCGCCGTTCGGGCAGGCCGCGCACGCGCTCGTAGCGCTCTTCCTTGGCGCCCTTGGGCGAGATGTGGTCGTTGGATGAGACGATCTTGTGCTTGGCGAAATTGCCTTCCTGCACTTCGATCTGGCAGCGCCCACAGGTAGCGCGTCCGCCGCAGACGCTTTCGACATAGACGCCGAGCTGGCGCGCGGCATCGAGCACGGGCGTGCCGACAGGAAACCGCCCGCGCTTGCCCGACGGCATGAACAGCACGAGCGGATCGGTGATGTTGGCAGGTGAATTCATGCTTGCACGCGTCTCGATGACGATTGTCGATGCCGTTTAACGGATCGTTTCGCTATTGGGCGGAATGTTTGATGGTCCAGAGGCCAATCATGTCCGATCTCCTCCTGTCCGCCATAACAACCGCTTTTACCATGGTGCGCCTGCTGCGCGGCCCATGGCTGCGCAATCCGCAATATCTGGCGTCCGGTATCGTCGGCGCGATTGTCGGAGCATTGCTGCTCCACGGGTTCTGGCCGGCCGCCGACGACGACTTCATTGTCGGCGGGCTGACCGGCATTTTCGGGTCGTGGGCGGGAATGGTGCTGTTCGACGCCATTTTGGGCATGGCCTGACCGAAACGCACACCGTCCCGACGGCATCATCTGCACGATCGGTTCGGTGAGGTTTACAAGACAGTCCACGATTGCGCGCTTATCCCCGACCCATCCGGGCTTCACGGCCGCCACGGCGGCGTCCACCATTGCCGGCGCCTTCGCCCGGCGCGTTGACTTGCGTCGGTGCGGCTACCGCCTGGCCGCCTTCGGCCGGCTTGTAGTCCTTGTAGGTGCGAATCCAGTTGGTGCAGTTCTCGTCGGTGCCGTTGAGCACATTGGCGCCGCGCACGGCTTCCATTTCCTGCGGGCGCACCGGGTTCATGATCGCGCTGGTCATGCCGGCGCCGATCACCATCGGGATGAAGGCGGCATTGATGCCGTGGCGATGCGGCAGGCCAAAGGAGATATTGGACAGGCCGCAAGTGGTGTTCACCTTGAGCTCTTCGCGAAGCCGACGCAGCAGCGCGAACACTTGGCGGCCGGCATCGCCGAGCGCGCCGATCGGCATCACCAGAGGGTCGACGACGACGTCGTGCGCGGGAATGCCGAAATCGGCGCAACGCTGCACGATCTTCTTGGCGACGGCGAAACGCACATCCGGATCCATCGAAATGCCGGTCTCGTCATTGGAGATGGCGACGACAGGGACGTTGTACTTCTTGACCAGCGGCAGGATGGCCTCGAGCTTTTCTTCCTCGCCGGTGACGGAGTTGACCAGTGGCCGGCCCTTGGCGACCTTCAACGCGGCCTCGATCGCGGCGGTGACCGACGAGTCGATCGACAGTGGTAGGTCGACGAGGCCCTGGACGATTTCCAGCGTCTGCACCAGCAGGCCGGGTTCGGTCTCGTTCGGGTTGACCGAGGTAACGCCGGCATTGACGTCGAGCATGGTGGCGCCACAGGCTGCCTGCTCGAGCGCATCCTTGATGACCGTCTCGAAGTTGCCCACGATCATCTCGGCGGCCAGCTTCTTGCGGCCGGTCGGATTGATGCGTTCGCCAATCACGCAGAACGGCTGGTCGAAGCCGATGATGATTTCTCGTGTCGCCGAGGCGACGATGGTCCGGGTCATGAATTCTCTCTCCGCCGTGATATAAAGATTTCTTTATATCGTTGTCTGGTTTCGTTCAAGCGAACAGGTGCTCGTCCGCGCCGTCAGTGCGCGGTCTTCACCATCTCCACCTGCGTTTCGGTAATGTCGTCGTGCAGTATGTGCCCGAGCCGGTCGGCGACCATCTGGTCGTCGCGACGGATTTCGCGTTTCCATGGCTGGCGGCCCTTCAGCACGCCCGATTCATCGACGATCTCGGCGACATATTCCTCCTGGCGATAGGCCATCACATGGACGCCGGAGACGCCGGAGATTTCCTTCACCTCATTGATGATGTCGATGCAGAGCTGCTTGCCTTCCTTCTTCTGGTCTTGCGCGCCCTCCAGCCGCTTGATGACCGAATCGGGGATGTGGATGCCCGGCACGTTGGAGCGGATCCATTTGGCTGTCTTGGCCGAGGCCAGCGGTCCGACGCCAACCAGGATGAAGCACTGTTCGGTGTAGCCGAGGTCGCGCACCTTCTGCATGTAGGTCCGGAACATAGGCACGTCGAAACAATACTGGCTCTGCACGAATTGCGCGCCGGCGGCGATCTTCTTGCCCAACCGATGCGGGCGGAAATCGATTGGCGGTGCGAACGGATTGATCGCCGCACCAAGGAAAAGCTGCGGCGGCGTCGTCAGCTTGCGGCCGGACAGGAACTTGCCGTTGTCGCGCATGACGCGGCAGGTTTCCAGGAGCGACATGCAGTCGAGGTCGAAGACCGGCTTGGCGCCGGGCTGGTCGCCGGCCTGCACGCCGTCGCCGGTCAGGCACAGCATGTTGGCGACGCCCATCGCAGCCCCGCCCAGCACGTCGCCCTGAATGGCGATGCGGTTCTTGTCGCGGCAGGCGATCTGCATGATCGGCGCATAGCCCATGCGGGTCAAAAGCGCACAGATGCCAACCGACGACATGTGGCAGTTGGCACCCGAGGCGTCGACGGCGTTGATGGCGTCAACCCAGCCGTCGAAGATCTTCGCCCGGTTGTAGACGTCTTCCGGGTCGGCGCTGTCGGGCGGGTTGAGTTCGGTCGTGACCGCGAATTCACCACGCCGCAGGACACGTTCCAGCCGGCCGCGCGAGGTGTGGCCGGGCAGGGGGTCGAGCGGCAGATGGATGCCGGCCGGGTTCTCGTCGCGCTGGCTTCCGATCATGCCGATGCCCCGGTGTTTGCCGCGCCATTCTTGGCGGCAGCGGCGGCTTCGCGCGCGGCGGCCGCCTGCGCGGTGACCCGCAACCAGGCCGAGGTTTCGCGCAGCGACTGATCGACCGGCTTCTGCACGGTCAGGATCCTGTCATTGTGGACCATATTCTGCGAGCCTTCCCAGGCCTTGACCCAGACGCAGGGCATATCAGGCTCGACCTCGCAATTGCCGTTGGCGCGCACGCCGCCGCAAGGGCCGTTGCGCAATTGCTTGGGGCAATTCATCGGGCAGGACATGCCGGTCGAGGACAATATGCATTGGCCGCACATGCGGCAGTCGAACATGAAGCCCTTGACGCGCTTCTCGACAAATTTGACCGGCCCTTCGACACGGCCGTAGCCGATGCCCTTCCACAAGGGGTGGAGGAGCAGGAACATGTCGGCGAATCTGGCATAGAACCATTCGAGCAATCGCGAGTGCCGCACCGACCATAGTCTGACCGCGAACGAACGCTGCACGCGCCGCTGCGGCGACACGTCGGCCGGCTTGTAGTCGGATTTCGGCGCTGCCTTCTTGACCAGAGTGGCCTGGGTAACCGTTGGCTGGGTGTCAGACATTTTCTTTGCCGCCCGCCTTGACCAGAGCGACCAGCCGCTCACGGTCGTATGTCATGTCGATGTCCTGGAACGCCTTCTCGACCTCGGCTTCGAGGTCGTCGCCAACCGGAACAGGATCGGCCTTGCGCCATTCGGCCAGATAGTCATCTGTGCCGCCGGCGCCGGTGCGCATGGCGCACATGTCAATCGCTTCGGTGAAGCGCAGCGGCAGTTCGCGCTTGGCGTTCTGCCGGCCCTTCTTGACGATGACCTGGGCAGGGATGTCGCGCCAGTAGACGACGATCAGATCGGCCATGAATTCTCACTCCTCGATGGAGCGAGCATTGCCGGAAGCGCAGTTGGGCCGCTTGTTATGGGACGACGCGCGCGCATTCAAAAGCGACGCATTCGGATGTCGTAAAATGAAAGGTGCGTTTATTCGTTTCCGGCGTGTGCCGGCGGCAGGTTCTATGTGTCGGAAAAGCCGGCGCGGTGCACCCGATCGCAGATCATGATTGCGCTACCAAATGCCGGTTCTCAGGCCTGTCCAGAGGTAGAACCAGATCGTGGGGTGATACCATTGTTTCGACGGCAGGCCCGGGTCGATGGTGGCAAGTTTTCCGGCCAGCACGTCGCTGACCGCTTCGACGCAGATGTCGCGCGAAAACGCGGCCTGGCGCAGCGCGTAGCTCGAAATGCTGTCGCCGCGTTTGGGCTGCGCGCGCACCTGTTTCAACACCGCGCCCGTATCGACGCCGGCATCGACCAGATGCACGGTGGTGCCGAAATTCTGCGCATCACCTGATGCCAGAGCCCAATAGCCGCCATTCATGCCGCGATATTTCGGCGTGATGCCCGCATGGTAGTTGAGCACCGGGCAGGGCATTTTGCGCAGCATCTCGGCCGAGATCAGTCGGCAACCGTTGAGCAGCACGACGCCTGGCTGGATCTTTTGGATCGCCTGCAGGCACTCAGGCCCATTGGCCGAGGCCACCTGGATAATCTCCTGGCCTGGTCGCGGCTCAACCTCCAGTCTCTCCTCGGCGATCAATCGCGCGCCATGGCGAGCCAGCAGCCGCTTGCCCACCCTGCTCAGCACCATCGTGCCAAGCTGGCCCATGGCCGAGACCCAACCCTGGCGGCGAGCCCGGCCACGCAGCAATTGCTTTTTGGATTCAGGGGTTTCGAGGATGACGCTGACAGGACCGACGCGATCGGCGATTGCGTTGATCATGGCCCAGACATGCTGGCCGCCGCCGGTCACGACGACGATCGACGCGCTGGTTCCAACCCGTGAAGACATGGCCCGCTTTCCTGCCTTGCACGCGGCCGGCTGCCGCATGCTGGCCGGATTTGTGCCGGAATGGGGTTAAATCTTGATGACCACGCTCAGCGCTTGAACTCGATGATGTCGAGCTTCGATTCGTAATAGGGTGCTGGAAATTCGATGCGCCATTGGCTGGCGCTGTTGCGGAAGGCATAGCCGACCTGGTCGGTTTGCGGGCCACTGCCATAGGGTTTTGCCGGATCGCTGTTGACATAGGCCGAGCCAAGATAGATCGCGCGCTTCTCGCCATCGTCGAAGAAACGGCCCTTGGTGCGTTGCGAGCCGCTGATCTTTTCCAGTCGCCAGCCGGAGCCGTCGTCGGTCACCTTGCACTTGAACCAGCCATAGATGACGAGCGGCAATGGTCCGCCGGCCTTGATGGTGCGGCACTGCCAGTTGCCGGTCAGGTCCTTGTCGGAAAACGCCACCAGCGGTTTTGCCAGCAAGGCGTCGAGCTGCTTGACCTCGGCGGGATCTCCCGCCTTCGCCTCGGCCAGCGCCTCCTTGCGGGTCTCGCCATATTTGTCGAGCCGTGTCTTGTCGGCGGCGGTGATCAGTTTCTGCACCTCAACATCGGCAAGGGCGGGAAGGGTGCAGCAGAGCAGACCGACAGCGGCGAGCAGTGGACGAAGGATCATAGGAGGCCTCCCGGTTGATGTCTCGAGCAGCGCCGCTGCTGACCTGGTGCATAACTATCGGGTCGCTGGCGCCTGTCATCCGTGCTTAACAGCGTCACGGTCAAAAATCATGGTGTGACGAATGCGAATCTTGCTCACGGGATCGTCGGGTTGGCTGGGCAGCGCGCTTTCGCCGCGCCTGCGGGCCCTCGGCCACGATGTCACAGGCCTCGATCCCGTTCCATCGAGGGAGACCCGGATTGTCGGCTCGATCGCCGATCGTGATCTGGTCCTGCGCACTGTCCGCGACAACCGGATCGAGGCGATCATCCACAGCGGTGCGCTGCACAAGCCCAATATCGAGAACCGCGCCAACAGCATTTTTTGTCGCGACCAACGTGCAAGGCACGTTGAACCTGCTCGACGCGGCGGTGGTGTCCGGCGTGGAGCGCTTCGTCTTCACGTCGACGACCTCGTTGATGATTTCACAGGCGATACGCGACGGGTTCGAGGGTGGTGCGCGCAAGGCCGCCTGGCTGACCGAGGCGATGTCGCCCGAGCCGCGCAACATCTACGGCGTCACCAAGCTTTCGGCCGAACATCTTTGCCGCCTCTATCATATCCAGCACGGCCTGCCGGTGGTGGTGTTGCGCACCGCCCGCTTCTTTCCCGAAGCCGACGACATGGCGCATGCGATCGAACAGTCGGATGCCAACACCAAGGCCAATGAACTGCTGTTTCGCCGGTTGACGGTGGATGACGCGGCCGCTGCCCACATCCTTGCCCTCGAAAAGGCGCCGCGGCTCGGTTTCGACGTTTTCATCGTGTCGGCGCCGACGCCGTTCCGGCCCGATGATTGCGCCGCACTGATCGCCGACGCCCCGTCGGTCGTCGCGCGCTATTTTCCGGACTTTCTGGCGCTCTACGCGCGAAAAGGCTGGACGATGTTTGGCTCCATCGACCGCGTCTATGACGCCTCGCGGGCAAGCGACCGGCTGGTTTCGTCTGCCGGACGAGCTTTGCCGATGTGCTTGCGGAGTTGCGGACGGAAGTGGGCGTCGCCTAGCCAGCGTGTGCCGCGGCCTGCGCCATTCCGGCCGTCAGGTCGCCATAGCCGGTCGCCCGGCGCTCATAGGCGAGGCCGAGCAATTTTGCGGCTTTTTCCGCGACCTTGTCCAACTCCGGATCGTCGGTCTGGGCGAGGTAGATCAGCTTCTCGTAGTTGCCGAAATAGTCCTTGATCAGCTCCGGGTGCTTGTCGAGGCCGAGCGGCTTCATGAAGAAGGCGTCGAACTGACGACACAGGAAATCGGTCATGTAGAAGGACATCATGTCGTCGTCGGCGACTTTCGCATAGGCCTCCATGCCTTGATAGAAGGCAAAGCAATGCGGGCCGGCCATGCGCTCGACGCCGTGCTTCTCGCAGATCCGGTCGAGCAGGCCACCGGTGCCACAATCGGCATAGCCGACGAAGATGTGTTCGTAGCCGTCCGCCTTGGCCTTCTCGATGGCCTTGTCCATGGCCGGCGCGATGCGATCCGGATAGAAATGAAATTCCGCCGGCAGGCAGGTCAGATCGAGGTGATCCAGTCCGAGCTGTTCCTTGACGGCCAGAACTTCGCGCGCAATCATCCCACAGGCGATGACGAGCAGCCTGTCGTCTTGATTCGGTTTCGTTTTTTGTATCTTGGCCATGGAACCAGTCGAGCCGGCCTTCGTTGCTGCGGGGCTAATTTATCTATTGAGGGAGACACCGTCCATGAAACTGTTACGCATCGCGCCGATAGCCA
Organism: Mesorhizobium sp. P2_D1; assembly: GCF_056404455.1. Lineage (NCBI taxonomy): Bacteria > Pseudomonadati > Pseudomonadota > Alphaproteobacteria > Hyphomicrobiales > Phyllobacteriaceae > Mesorhizobium > Mesorhizobium sp. P2_D1. The sequence continues at coordinate 15,789 of NZ_JBFUDZ010000014.1, read as the reverse complement.
TCCTTGCCTGCGCCCTGGCCCTTACGGCATGTGCGAACACCGTCCGCGGCGTCGGCAAAGATGTCAAATCGACGGCCAGGGCGGTCGAGGACACCGTCACCAAGCCCTGATCCGCACACAGCCTCACCCACCACTTGGGAACAAAAAAGCCGCGCTGCAAGGCGCGGCTTTTTCCATTGTCCATGCCGGATTGGCCAATCACGCCGAAGCGCGGACGTTGTGCTTGCGCTTCATGAAGTCCTTGGCGGTCTCGACCGCCACCGCGGCGTCGCGGCAATAGGCRTCGGCGCCGACGGCCTTGCCGAATTCCTCGTTCAGTGGCGCACCGCCGACCAGCACGACATAATCGTCGCGGATGCCCTTTTCCTTCATCGTGTCGATGACGACCTTCATGTAGGGCATGGTCGTGGTCAGCAGTGCCGACATGCCGATGATGTCGGGCTGGTGCTGTTCGATCGCATCGAGATATTTCTCGACCGCATTGTTGATGCCGAGGTCRATGACGTCGAAGCCSGCACCTTCCATCATCATGCCGACGAGGTTCTTGCCGATGTCGTGGATGTCGCCCTTGACGGTGCCGATGACCATCTTGCCCTGCTTCGGCGCGCCGGTGGCGGCAAGCAGCGGACGCAGGATGAACATGCCGGCCTTCATCGCRTTGGCCGACAACAGCACTTCGGGAACGAACAGGATGCCGTCGCGAAAATCCTCGCCGACGATGCGCATGCCTTCGACCAGCGCYTCGGTCAGCACCTTGTAAGGCRCCCAGCCGCGCTCGAGCAGGATGTTGGTGCCTTCCTCGATCTCTTCCTTCAGCCCGTCATAGAGATCGTCGTGCATCTGCTGCACCAACTCGTCGTCGGAAAGTTCGGAAAGGATGATCTCGTCGTCGGACATTTGTATCGAGCTCCTGCCGGCATCGCGACTGCGTCGCAAGGCACACAATATTCGCGTTCATACCTAACCCGCTGGGGGCATGTATCCATAGCTGATTTGCGACTTCCCGCAAAAGGAAAGCGACCGTAACTCTCTTGGAATTCTTGTCGATTTTGCGACAGCCGTTGGCGCTGGCGGGCCGTTTCGAATAGGGTGCTTGGCTACGATCCGGCAAGAAGCGGCGATACGCTGCCGCAATGGATTCCGGACAAGAACAAATTCAGGGAAGAGCGATCATGAGCGAACACGCGGCAGTCGATCAGGAAGCGTCAAACGCGCGACGCGGGCGCGGCGCCAGCGGCGGAGCGGCTGCCCGGCGTGCAGCCCGTTCGGGCGGCGGCCCCGGCACCCAGCTCACCTATATCAAGCGCAAGATCAACGTCTATGAGGTACTGGACGAGGAAGGCCTGGCGCTGATCGAGAAGAACACCGACACGGTGCTCGAGGAGATCGGCATCATCTTCCGCGACGACGCGGAAGCGCTGCAGCTGTGGAAAGAAGCCGGCGCCGACGTCAAGGGCGAACGCGTGCACTTTCCCAAAGGGCTCTGCCGCTCGCTGCTGAAGACCGCGCCGTCCGTCTACACCCAGCACGCCCGCAATTCCGAACGCTCGGTGCAGATCGGCGGCAACGCCACTGTCTTTGCGCCGGTCTATGGCCCGCCCTTCGTGCGCGATCTCGACGGCGTCAGGCGCTATGCGACCATCGAGGATTTCCGGAATTTCGTGAAGCTCGCCTACATGGCGCCGTCGATCCACCATTCGGGCGGCACCGTGTGCGAACCGGTCGATGTGCCGGTCAACAAGCGCCATCTCGACATGATCTACAGCCACATCAAATATTCGGACAAGCCGTTCATGGGCTCGGTGACAGCGCCCGAGCGCGCCGAGGACACCGTCGCCATGGCCAAGATCGTGTTCGGCGACGACTTCGTCGAAAACAACACGGTGCTGACCAGCCTGATCAACGCCAACTCGCCGATGGTGTTCGACGAGACCATGCTCGGCGCGCTGAAAGTCTATTCGCGCCACAACCAGGCCTGCATCGTCACGCCGTTCATTCTCGCCGGTGCGATGAGCCCGGTGACGGTCGCCGGGACGCTGACGCAGGTTTTGGCCGAGGTGCTGGCCGGCGCGTCGTTCACCCAGCTGATCCGGCCGGGCGCGCCGGTGCTGTTCGGCACTTTCGCCTCGTCAATCTCCATGCAATCGGGCGCGCCGACCTTCGGCACGCCCGAGCCGTCGCTGGTGTCCTATGGCGCCGCACAGCTCGCACGTCGCCTCGGCCTGCCGTTCCGCACCGGCGGCTCGCTTTGCGCATCCAAGGTTCCGGACGCTCAGGCGGCCTATGAAAGCGCCAACACGCTGAACTCGACCATCCTGGCCGGCACCAACTTCGTGCTGCACTCGGCCGGCTGGCTCGAGGGCGGGCTCGCCTCCTGCTACGAAAAATTCATGATGGACATCGACCAGCTCGGCATGACGCAGAAGTTCTCCGAGGGCGTCGATCTGTCGGAAAACGGTCAGGCGATGGATGCCATCCGCCAGGTCGGACCGGGCAGCCACTATCTCGGCTGCGACCACACCCAGGCCAATTTCCAGACCGCCTTCTATCGCTCCAACATCGCCGACAACAATTCCTACGAACAGTGGCTGGCCGAGGGCGAGAAGACCGCGCCGCAGCGCGCCAACGAGCTCGCCCGCCGCTGGCTGGAAAGCTATGAGGCACCATACCTCGATCCGAGCACCGACGAAGCCTTGAAGGACTTCATCGCCAAGAAGAAGGGGTCGATGCCCGACGCCTTCACTTGAAAGGAGCCCGAGTCAGGCGGGGCTAAAGTCGCCAACATCATTCACAAGGAAGTCTGGCGGAGTGCATTCTCCGATCCGGTCAAGAAGGAATGATTGCGCCTGCCGGCAGCGTTGACCGTATCGCTTCGGCGCTTCTCGCCAACGGCCTTGTTCTACGTGGCGGCTTCAATTTTGAGCTGGGCGATGCGCCGCCACCGGGCCAGTCGGGCGCTCCCTCCAAGGCCGTCCTGCTGGTGGGGCAGGCGGGTGCTGCGTCCTGGCCGCATTTCCTGCGCTGGCGGGAAAAGCAATCGCCGACCATTGCCAATCCGCTCGACACCTGGTCGCGTGAAGTGATCGGGGCGGTGGCCGAGGTATTCGGGGCGAGGGCCATTTCACCGTCCGACAAGCCCTATCTGCCATTTCAGCAATGGGCGATGCGGGCGGAGGGGCTGAAGCCGTCACCGCTCGGCATCCTCATGCATCCGCAATATGGGCTGTGGCACGCCTATCGTGGTGCGCTGCTGTTCGAGCAAGAACTTCCTCTCCAAGCCGTTGAGACGCCGCTCCACCTTTGCGATGCATGTGTGGAAAAACCTTGCCTGAAATCCTGTCCGGTCGACGCTTATTCCGAACAAGGTTTCGCCTACCAATCCTGTCTGGCGCATGTGCGGGGAGCAAATGGCGGACCGTGCCGAAGCGGCGGCTGCCTCGACCGCAACGCCTGTCCGTACGGCACGGCCTATCGCTATCCATTGGAGATCCAGGCTTTTCATATGGCGRCATTCGCCGGTCTGTAGTCGCCACGCCATCCTGCACGAAATGTTGACTGCCGGGTTCAGGGAACGCCTTGTTCTGGCGGCTCACGCGGATATGTATCGCGCATCTAATGAACGGAGCAGGCGATGACGAAACAAGACCTTCAGATCAAGACCAGGGATGGCGTTGCCAGGGCAGGACTTTTCCGCGCTGCAAACACGTCCCCGGCCAAGGCCGGCATCATCCTGTATATGGATGCGTTCGGGCCGCGCGCTGCGCTCGATGGCATGGCGGAACGGTTGGCGGGCGAAGGCTATGCGGTGTTGGTGCCGGACCTGTTCTACCGCAATGCGCCCTACGGGCCGTTCGACGCCAAGACCGCCTTTGCCGAGGAAAAGACCAAGACAGTGCTGATGGCGCTGGTCACCGGCACCACGCAAGAGATGACCATCAGCGACAGTGGTGCATTCGTCGATGCGCTGGCTGCCGAGGGTGTTACCGGACCGATCGGGACGGTGGGCTATTGCATGGGCGGCGCACGGGCATTGAACGCCGCTGCAACCTATCCCGAGCAGATAAGGGCGGCGGCCAGTTTCCATGGCGGCAATCTGGCCAGCGATGCCGCCGACAGCCCGCATCGCAAGGCTGCCTCGATCAAGGCGCGTGTCTATGTCGGCACGTCCGGTGTCGACAGAAGTTTCCCGCCTGAGCAGTCGGCACGACTTGCCGAGGCGCTGCGAGTTGCGGAAGTCGACCATGTGATCGAGAACTATGTCGGCATGGCGCATGGCTGGTGCGTGCCGGATCATAGCGTCTTCGATGCGATCGGCGCCGAGCGCCATTGGAAGCGGTTGACGACGCTTTTTGCCGAAACGCTGATCCAAAACGGACCGGGACGTTGCCTGCGGTCGCACCGAACGGGTAGAGACTTGCACGATTGGCGCCGCCTGCTGAACGGCGCCGTCAGCGGGAACGATTTGGCCTGATGCAATCCTATGATGTCGTGCTCATCGGCGCGGGCGCCGCCGGAATGATGTGCGCCGTGGAGACGGCCAAGCGCGGCCGTTCGGTGCTGATCCTCGATCACGCGGCGATGCCCGGCGAAAAGATCCGCATCTCCGGCGGAGGCCGGTGCAATTTCACCAACATCCATGCCAGCCCGAAGAACTTTCTCTCGGGCAATCCGCATTTCTGCATCTCGGCGCTCAGCCGCTACACGCAGCGCGATTTCATCGCGCTCGTCGAGCGCCACCGCATTGCCTATCACGAAAAGACGCTGGGGCAGTTGTTCTGCGACGGCTCCGCACGCCAGATCATCGACATGATGGTCGCGGAAATGCGGAGCAGGGGCGTGGAACTGGCACTGTCGGCCAACGTCGGTGATGTCCGCAGAACCGTGGAAGGATTTGTGCTTACCCTCTCCACCGGTACGGTCGCATGCCAGTCCCTGGTCGTGGCGTGTGGCGGCAAGTCGATTCCCAAAATGGGGGCGACCGGCTTCGGCTACGAGCTTGCCGAACGGTTTGGTCTTGCCATTGTCGAAACGCGGCCGGCGCTGGTGCCGCTGACCTTCGACGCAAAAACGCTCGAGCGGCTGGCGCCCCTGGCCGGCAATGCCGTCGAAGCGGAAGTCGCCTGTGGCAAGACACGGTTTTCCGAAGCGATGCTGTTCACGCATCGCGGCGTCAGCGGACCGTCCATCCTGCAGATATCGTCCTATTGGCGCGAGGGAGACGAAATCCGCATCGCCATGCTGCCGGGAGCCGACGTGGCAGACCTCATTCGCACCGCCAAGCGCGGCAACGGACGGCAAGCGGTGCAGACGGTGCTGGCAAATCATCTGCCGAAGCGGCTTGCGCAGTCGATCGCCGAGCGCACCGGGATCGACGGCAACCTCGCCGATCTTTCGGATGCTGAGATCAAAACCATCGCCGCGGCGGTCAATGACTGGCACATCAAGCCGGCCGGTTCGGAGGGCTATCGTACGGCCGAAGTGACGCTTGGCGGGGTCGATACCAACGGACTTGACCAGAAGACGATGCAGGCGAAATCTGTCCCAGGCCTGTTCTTCATCGGCGAAGTCGTCGACGTCACGGGGTGGCTGGGCGGTTATAATTTCCAGTGGGCGTGGTCGTCCGGCTGGGTTGCGGGGCAAGCGGCCTAAAGCACCAAAAATGGCGACGATGCTACTTCGGTGCCTTCGCCAGCGCTTTCTTCTTCTTTTTGGCCTGGTTGTAATCGATGGCGGCCCGGACAAGGTCTTTCAGCGCGCGCTCATCGAGCTCATCGCCCTCGAAAAGATCGATCGCACGCCACACCTTGCCGTCCAACCCCGCGTTGAAGAGCTTGCCGGGGTCCGGCAGGCTGGCGCCGTGGGAAAAGGTCAGTTTCACCTTGTCCTTGTGGGCGTTGCCGACGGCGATCATTCCGTCGCGGGACCACACCGGGCTTCCCATCCACTTCCATTCCTCGATGATCTCGCCATCGGCTTCAAGAATGGTCTTGCGGACGCTGGCGAGCGTCTTGCCACGCCAGTCCGTGAGGCCCGCGATCAGCTGGTCGATCTGTTGCGATGGAATCATTGCGTGCCTTTCTCTGCCACGACGCGTTTTGTTTGCCGCGCTTTACCAGCGCGCCAGCTGGGTGATCTGAACGAGGTTGCCGCAGGTGTCGTTCAACTGGGCGATGGTCGAGCCGGTCGCCTCGGTCGGCGGCATGGTGAACTCGCCGCCGCTCGCCTTGATGCGCTCGTAGTCGCCCTTGACGTCATCGGTGAAGAACATGACCGCGGGCTGGCCTTGCTTGAAGATGGCTTGCTGATAGGCCTTGGCGGCCGGGTTGTCGTTGAGCGCGAGTTGCAGCTCGGTTCCATCGGGCTCTTCGGACGAGGCCACGGTCAACCAGCGATAGGGCCCATTGCTGAAGTCGGCCTTCTTGGTGAGGCCGAGCACTTCAGTATAGAAGCGCAGGGCGTTTTCCTGGTCGTCCACATAGACGCTGGTCAGCTTGATCTTCATCGCTATTTCTCCTCTGTCCGCCCTGTCGGAAGGGCGTGGTTTGAATTGTGCTGGCAGGCTTCAATCAATCCGCGGGCGCGGCTACGGGATCCAGCCGGGCAGGGCGGCGGCCTGCTTCACCCACTCCGCCATCTGCGCCTCGTCGAACGCGTCGCCTTCGCGGATGTCGATCCAGCGTGCGTCCTTGCTTTTCGCCGTGCCGCCGGGCGGGACCGGCCGCAACGACATGCCGCTGAAGAAGGTCACCTTCACGTAGCGGGTCAGGACATGGAACGTCACGAACCAGCCTTGGCCCTCGATGCCGTAGAACGGCGAATTCCATCTCACGGCTTTGCGGACATCAGGCACATTGCGCACGATGAGTGCGTCGAGGCGCTCGCCGAGGCCGCGTTTCCAGCCCGGCATTGCAGCGATATAGGCCTGCACCGGCGCGTCGCCGTCCCCCTTCGCGATTTGCGGGTTGCCGCCCGACAGCAGGACTGGTGCAGCCTTGGCCGCGACCTTGGTCGATTGCCCCTGCGTCTTGGCCATTCTGCCCATTTCCTATGCGCCCGCGCGTTCCCTGCCGTTTCCCTTGGCGGCATACGGCAGCGCGAACATGTACAAGCCACTGAACAGCAGCAAGAAGAGCGGCAAGAGCGGCGAGTAGACGATCCAGGCAGGCGGCTGCCCCAATGTCATGGCAACGAAGTTGGCGATGACGGTCAGCGTAAAGATGATCGACAGCCAGCGATGAGTTTGCCGAATCCACTTGTTCCAATCCAATGAGACCTCCCGTTAAAAACGAGCCGAAGCGGACCCAGTGATCCGCTCGGCGGGTTTCAATCCATTCGCGCCAGGACCTCAGCCAGGTTTGCAAAGTACTGCCGCCACCCACTCGTCGCACCCCGGTATGCCTGCTCCTGATCCGGCCGGAAGCCGGACTGCTCCATGCGCAATCGAGTGCCCGTGCTGGTCGGCATGAGAGTCCATGTGACGACACTCTCGAGGCCATAGGCCTGCCAGGTGTAGGACAGTGTCTTGTTCGGCTCGATTGCGGTTACCTGACAGTCAACGACGATGCTCACGTCAGGCTGCGGGTCCTTTCGCAGATTGAAACGATGACCTGCGACTGGCTTGAAATCATTCTTCATCAGCCACTCCTCGATCAAATGCGGTTGGGTGAGCGCGCGCCAGATCTTTTCCGGGGGATGAGGTATCTCTCGTTCGACAACGACGGAGCGCGTTTCGGTCGCAATGTTGGTCATTGGTCCATTCTATTGAGCAGGTTTTCGAGGTCGTCGAACCGGCTCTGCCAGAATGCGTTCATCTGGTTCGTCCAGTCAGTCAGCGGTGCAAGTGCGCCGAGTTGGGCGCTGTAATGGGTCTGCCGTCCCTCATGGCGGTCGCGCACTAGGCCGGCATGCCTGAGCACGCCGAGGTGCTTTGACACGGCCGGTTGCGAGACCCCCGACTGAGCCGTCAGTGCGCCGACCGTCTGTTCGCCTTCCCGGCACAGGCGCTCGAAGATGGCCCGACGCGTCGGATCGGAGAGCGTTCTGAACAGGACATCGTGAGCATTCGTCATTGGGATCGATAACTCGGCGGCTATTGATCGACGTATAACTGCAGAGATATGTATCTGTCAAGCAGGGTAGCGATGGCCACGATCTGGCCGTTTCCAAAAAAATCTTTCCATTGCCCCAAGGAATCGCCATTAGCCTTCGTCCAACAGGCAAATGATGGCGATGATGCTGGATGAGAGCGAAGCCTCCGACGCCGAACTGATCGGGCGGGCGAAGGGCGGAGACAGGGGGGCCTTCAGCAAATTGCTGGAAAGGCACTATGACTTCGTCTATCGCGCCGCCTATCGCTGGTGCGGCAAGAAGGCCGATGCCGAAGACATCGCCCAGGAAGTCTGCGTCCGGCTCGGCCGGGCTATCCGCGACTATCGCGGGGGCGGCGCCTTCACGACATGGCTTTACTCCGTGACCCTGAACGCCGCGCGCGACATGATGCGCAAGTCCGCCCGCGATATGGCAAAGACGGAGGCCTATGGCGTTCACGCGCTAATCTCGGGCGAGGCTTCGGCAGAGCCGGAAGACCCGGCCGAGGCATTGTGGGCGGCGGTAAGGCAGTTGCCGGACAAGCAGCGCGACGCCGTGCTGCTGGTCTATGGCGAGGGCTTGAGCCATGCGGCCGCCGCCGAGGCGATGGCGATCTCGGAGGCGACGGTTTCCTGGCACATCCATGAAGCGAAGAAACGGCTGAAGACGCTGATGCGCTCGGCCGGGGAAGTGTGACCATGGTCGACGACAACGAACTCAACAGACTGCGCGACATCGCGGCGCCGGCGCCGGGCGAGAGCGCGAAGGCTCGTGCCTTCGAAGCCGCCATGCGCGCCTATGATCAGGAAAATATTTCGACCGTGACCCAAGGATCGGTAGGCGGGCTTCGTCTCACAGAGCGAGCACAAAAGCTCTGGAGCGAGATCATGCAAAAGAAACTCATTGCCGCGCCGGCTCTTGCCGGGCTCGTCGCCCTGCCGATCGCCGGATACGCCACCTTCCACATGCTGAGGGAACAGCCGCCCAAATTCGGCGGCGACGAGAAGATCACCGAAACGCTGGCCGACAAGCCTGCGACGGTGAAGCAGACGACCAACGAGCTCAAGCCAGCCCGCACCGAACTGGAGAAAGACAAGAAGGCCGACGCGGACGTGGAAAGCCGCGACGCCACAGATGCGCTTGTCGCGCCGGCCTCACCGCCGAAATCCGAATCGACCATTGCTATCGGCGGCGAACAGCAGGAGGCGGCGAAGAGCGCTCCCCGACAAGATGCTACTGGCGCCGGAAGTGTGGCAATGAATAGTGCACCCCCGGCACCGGCCCCGACAGGCGAATTTGCGCTGGACGGCACAGTAAGCGCCCCCAGCAAGTCGCGGAGTCTCGCGCCGGCCGAGTCCAAGCTGATGGCGCAGCAGCCAGCCATGGCTCCGGCCGACCAGGTTCAGCCGCAAGAGGAAAACCGCGACCGCATCGAGGATTTCAAGACCAATCCGGTGCATGCCGCGCTGGAGGATCCGGTCTCGACCTTCTCGATCGATGTCGACACGGCTTCCTATTCCTTCGTGCGGCGTTCGCTGAAGGAAGGGTTCGTGCCGCAGGCCGATACGGTCCGCGTCGAGGAGATGATCAACTACTTCCCTTATGACTGGAAGGGCCCGGACTCCGCCACGACGCCGTTCAACTCGACGGTCAGCGTCATGCCGACACCGTGGAACACGCACACCAAGCTGATGCATGTCGCCATCAAGGGTTTTGACGTCAAGCCGACCGAGCAGCCGAAAGCCAATCTGGTCTTCCTGATCGACGTCTCGGGCTCGATGGACGAGCCGGACAAGCTGCCGCTGCTCAAGTCGGCTTTCCGGCTTCTGGTCGGCAAATTGAAGGCAGACGACACGATCTCGATCGTGACCTATGCGGGTGAGGCCGGCACCGTGCTGATGCCGACAAAAGTTGCCGAGAAGGACAAGATCCTCAATGCCATCGACAACCTGCAGCCCGGCGGCTCGACGGCCGGCGAGGCAGGCATCAAAGAAGCCTACAGACTTGCCCAGCAATCCTTCGTCAAGGACGGCGTCAACCGGGTGATGCTGGCCACCGATGGCGACTTCAACGTTGGCCAGACGGATGACGACGATCTGAAGCGGTTGATCGAAAGCGAGCGCAAGACCGGTGTCTTCCTGTCCGTGTTCGGCTTTGGCCGCGGCAATCTGAACGACCAGATGATGCAGACCATCGCCCAGAACGGCAACGGCACGGCCGCCTATATCGACACGCTCGCCGAGGCGGAAAAGGTGCTGGTCGAGGATGCCTCCTCGACGCTGTTCACCATCGCCAAGGATGTGAAGATCCAGGTCGAGTTCAACCCGAACAAGGTCTCTGAATATCGGCTGATCGGCTACGAGACCCGGGCGCTCAACCGCGAGGATTTCAACAATGACCGCGTCGATGCCGGCGATATCGGTTCGGGCCATTCGGTCACCGCGATCTACGAGATCACGCCGAAGGGCAGCGGTGGCGAGCAGATCGATCCGCTGCGCTACGGCCAGGCGTCGGTGGACAATGGGGGCGTCGCCAATGCCGGCGAATATGCCTTCGTCAAGATCCGCTACAAGCTGCCCAACGAGGACGTCTCGAAGCTGATCACCACGCCGGTGACTTCGGCCAACGAGGTGGCGTCGTTCGACGAGGCCGGCACCGACCAGCGCTTCTCCGTGGCCGTCGCGGCCTTCGGCCAGAAGCTGCGCGACGAGGATGCAACCGCGAAGTTCGGTTACGACAAGATCATGGAGATTGCCACCGCCGCTCGAGGATCCGACCCGTTTGGGTACAGGTCCGAGTTCCTCTCGCTTGTGCGCCTTGCCTCGGCGCTGGGCGGAAATCGGTAGTGGTGATGGCGGCCGGTTTCTTTCAGATGGGATCGTTCTGATACGGGAAACCGACCCACGGGCGGGTGAGGCAGGCCGGCGAGGGATTCATTCCTTGCCGGCCTTTTTTTGCGGATTGTTAAATTGCGTTGGATTTCCGGTAGATGATCGCAATTTCCTCTTGTTACGCAGAGGCTCATGTATGGGCTTGAGGGGGCCAGAATTGCTGATCAGGACTGTTGCGAACTCGATAACCCGAGATATGCCGGCACTTGGATCGGCAGCGTCCACGCCATCGGCGGAATCCAGGCGCATCAGCGACGATGTCGCTCAAGCGCGTAACACCGCCATATCAGCGCTGAACAATGATCGTTTTCGCGTCATGCTGGAGCAGATCTCCGACCCCAGTGCGTCGGGGGCGCTGATGACGATGCGCGGCGATACGGCCGCCGGCGCCGGTACCGATTTCAAGTCGGCGCAGTCGAGCTACGCCGACAACAGCGAATAATCAGAAACGATAAGGTCAGGCCCGGCTGCGGCGACGCTCGCGGCGGGCTTCGCTGGTCTCGGCGGTGTTTTCGGTCGCCACCTTGTTGCGCATCGGACCGATGCGCTCGACAATCGCGCCAACGGTCGGACGATCCGCCTTGGTGTGCGCGTCGAGTGCCTTGCGCATGGCGGCAAGGTGCTGGAACGAGGTGCCGCAGCAGCCGCCGACGATTTTCGCACCGGCATCGACGGCAAGCCTGACATAGTCGGCCATCAGTTCCGGCGTGCCGGAATAATGAATCTCGGTGCCGCGGAATTCGGGAATGCCGCAATTGCCCTTGACGATCACAGTCGCCTCCGGCTTCGCCTCGGTCATGTCGAGCAGCGATGCCAGGATGTCGGAGGCGCCAACGCCGCAATTGGCACCGACGCCGAGCGGCGCTTGCGACAAGCCGTCGACGACGCCGTGGATGTCCTTCGGCAGCAGGCCCATCATGGTGCGGCCGGCGGTGTCGAAGGACCCGGTATAGGTATAGGGCAGGCCGACGCGGATGGCGGCTTGGGCAGCGGCGCGGATCTCGTCGGGAGCCGACATGGTCTCGATCCAGGCGACTTCGGCGCCACCGGCCTTGAGACCTTCGATCTGTTCGGCAAAGGCGTCGACGGCCTCGTCATAGGTCATGCCGCCAAGCGGCACCAGCAATTCGCCGGTCGGACCGACCGAGCCGGCGACGATCACCTTGCGGCCGGCCTTGTCGGCGACGGCACGCGCAATCTCGGAGGCGCGCTTGTTCAGCGCGTGCACACGGTCCTGCGCATGGTGCAGCTTCAGCCGGTGACGGGTGCCGCCAAAGGAATTGGTGAGGATGATGTCGGCGCCCGCATCGACGAAATTCTGGTGCAGGCTGCTGATGGTTTCGGGCGCCGTCTCGTTCAGCAGCTCCGGCGCTTCGCCAGCCTCCAGCCCCATGGCGAACAAATTGGTGCCAGTGGCGCCATCGGCCAGCAGCACGCCCTTTTCGGCCAGCAGGGCATCGATTGGGTTGGTCGTCGTCATCGGATTGGCTTTCATGTTTCGAAATTCGGATAAGGATATAAAGAAGTCTTTATGTGTAGTCAATGATATTKCGGCGATTGACTGGCGATGTCGACGGCCGGGCGTTGGGTTGAATGGCCCACGATTGCCGTCGATCAGGCAGAGCCTGATGCGAAGGACATGTCAGCCAGATTGCGCGCGAAGGCGGCGGCTTCGTGCGGGTTGACGTCGGCGGCACGGATCAGATTGTCGAAATGCTGGGTCAAGGCCTGGACCGGCTGGGTGGCGTTCAGCACCACATACATGTCGCCGACATAGATAGCCGCCCGATAGGGGCCGAAGATGGTGAGGGGAATGGAATAGCGCATGCGGCCGTCATATAGAAACAAGCGGAAGGTCGGGTAGAGATCGTCAAGCAGCGTTGCCATATGGGCGAGTTGCTGTCGGCGGTCGGCCTCCGGAAAACGGTCCCAAACGCCCAGGCCGCGGGCAAAGATCTCCAGCGTATGGCGCGGCATGCAGACTTCCATGTCGGTTTCCGGCCGCCGGTTGTAATCGATGCGGTATTGGGTTTCGTTGGCTTGCGTCAGACGGCTCCTGTTGGTGATGTTGGCTTCGTAGTCGACGAGGGCGTGTGTTCGCAGAAGATCGGGGATGCCGGCCGGCACATAGCGGATCTTGGTACCGGCAGCCTCGGCGAACCACTTTGCCAGCAGCGTGCGGTCGAAGCCGTCGCGCGCTTCCTCGATCTCCAGGCTTTCGCGGATCTCGCCGGTGACACCCTCGTCCTGGCTGAGGCCAAGCAGCCAGTCCAGCGATACTTTGAACTCGGCAGCGATATTGAGCAGGGTTTCCGCCCGGGGCAGGCGTGTCGAGGCGCCTGACAGGAGTTGCGACAGGGCCGACCGATCGATGCCGACCGCGGTCGCGAACGATGACTGGTTGAGATCGGACCGTGTCAGGAGCAGCTTCAGACGCTCCCGAAAGATTGCTGACAGATCTCGTTTGTCCATCACTTCGCTCCGCGAATCAGGAGGAAAAATTTGCGCCAAAGCTGCCGAATGGACGCCTCAGGCGTAAATGAATCCCCAATATTGTTTACAATGTGTAACATGTGCTGTCAAAAATGCGCAATCGCAACATTTTGTACACTTTGTCTCGTTGAGTGGAATCGCTTCTCCTGACACAATGTTGTCAGGAACCAGTTGGGGTTCCGGCGACTGAGGGACAGTGGTCGATAGCATGACTAGCATGAGCATCAGACAGCGTAGCGTACCGGCCATCGAATGGCCGACCGTGGTTCTCGCATTCTTCTGCTACGCAACATGGTTTGCCACCGGCTTCCTCCTCTGGCCATCCTACCCGATCTCCGCGCTCGCCGTCCTGGCCTTCACCGCCGCATTGCAATCGTCGATCATGCACGAAGTGCTGCACGGTCATCCAACGCGCAATGCGCGGATCAATGAGGCCTTCGTCTTCCTGCCGATCGGTCTCGTCTGGCCGTTCCGCCGCTTCAAGACCATTCATCTGCGCCATCATGCCGACGAGCGGCTGACCGATCCGCTGGACGATCCCGAGAGCTACTACCAGGCGCTCTGGCAGCATGACGACTTGCCGCCGACGATGAAATTCCTGCTCAAGATCAACAACACCATGGCTGGCCGCTTCGTGCTCGGCCCCTGGCTGTCCTGCGTCGGCTTCTTCATCGACGACGCCAAGCACATGATCGCCGGCGACAATACGATCCGCAAGGCGTGGCTGCTGCATGCGATCGGGCTCGCCATCGTGATGCCCATCGTCCAGTTCGGCTTCGGCATCCCGCTGTGGCTCTACGTCCTGGTACCGGTCTGGCTCGGCCAGTCGCTGATCTCGATCCGCACCTTCGCCGAGCATCAATGGTCCGAACACCCGGAGGGCCGCACGGTGATCGTCGAGCGCTCGCCGCTGTCGTTCTTGTTCCTCAACAACAATCTGCATTTCGTCCACCACAAGAGCCCGACCGTGGCCTGGTACCGGCTGCCGAAACTGTTTCGCGACCGTCGCGACGAATGGCTGCGGATGAACAATGGCTATGCCTATCCGAACTATTTCGCGCTGATCAAAGCCTATGCCTTCAAGGCGAAGGAGCCGATCGTGCATCCGGTGCTGCGGCGCGCGCCGGAGCCGGGCAGGGCGTTCAAACCTCGCATCAGGGCGCGCAACATCAATGGGCTCGGCTCCGCGCCGGTTCCCGCCGAGCCGCCGAAGGAATGAGTTTTGCGGCGAGTGGGTAATGCCTGCTAGACTGGCTGCGGTCGGTCCCCTTCAATCCCAGATACAACGGTCAGATTCCGGCATGAGCGAATTGGTTGCGGCATTGCCGATGTATGACTGGCCCGAAGCGCGCGCCGAGGTCGACGCCCAATGGGCGCGCTTGCGCGACGCCTTCCGGCGGAAGGGTATCGACGCGCCGCAAACGATCGTGCGCCGCAATGGTGACCTGCCGCCGGTGCCGGGTGGCATTCATGATGCCCAGGGAAAACTGATTGCGCCAGACCCTGCGACATTGTCGCCGGACGAGCTCGATTTTCACAAGCTTTGGCTGCATCCAGCGCTGCTGTTTGCGCAGACCTGCTGGGGACCGATGGAACTCGGCCTGTCCAAACACGTTCAGGTGGTCGGCCAGCCAAGCTACGACGCCTGTGAAGGCGGGCAGGGCGAGCTCTATTCGAGCGCGCTGGTGATGCGGGCGGGCGAGGGGCCGGAGGTTCGATCGCCTGCTGACGGTCGCGCACTCATCCCGCGGGATCTGATCCGTGGCAAGCGCTTCACCTTCAACAGCCTTGATTCCATGTCAGGCATCATTGCGCTGACGCGCGACCTGCAAGCGGCCGGCGAAGACCTGGATTTTTTCTCGACTCGCAGCGAAAGCGGCGGCCATCGCGACTCGATCGTCGCTGTGGCCGAAGGCAAGGCGGATGTCGCGGCCATCGACTGCGGAAGCTGGGCGCTGGCGCAGCGTTTCGAGCCGGCGGCGCAAGCGGTGAAGGTCGTCGGCTGGACGGGGCGGCGCAAAGGCCTGCCGTTCATCACCGCCGCAACGACACCGGAAAAGACGGTCTGGGCGATGCGCGAGGCACTTGCCGGACTAGCCGAGCAGCCTCGCATCCAACGGGTAGGTTGAAAGTTTTTCGTTGCCGGTTTCGGTGATGAGAATCTGCTCTTCGATCTTGACGCCCTCGCGTCCGCCCAGCCGGCCGATATAGCTTTCCACGCACAGCACCATGCCTGGCTCGAGCACGCCGTCCGGGGTGTCCGCGGTCCAGTCGCTGGCATGCGGCAGGGTCGGGTATTCGTCGGCCAGGCCGACGC